>JACPSF010000168.1 GCA_016193385.1 Deltaproteobacteria bacterium | reverse complement strand
GCGCCCCAGTCAGGGCCCCTCGAGTTAGTCCCACCTTGAGCACAAGACCGATATCAAAAAGACTGTACTTGACGAGAGCGTAAGCAACCGACAAGGGGAAGCATACCGCCGGAATCAATAAAAGGTTGTGAGGGATTTCCCAGCCCAGGTAGGCTCGCAAAACGGCTCCGAAGGTAGGAAGGAAAAAGCCGACGATGGCGCCGAGGAACACGACGCGCAAGCGCGACTTGTCGAGCTGGGATATTGGCCGTTTTAAAGCGCTCCAAAGCAGCCCGAGAAAAATCAGAGCGGCCAACCAACTGTAACCGTAGCCCGCACGCACGGCCCACTGCCAAAGCCCCAGGGGCCGGTAGAAGGTCAGGCTATATCCCAAGGCCAGGAGAATCGATAGAGTATAAACGACGCATAGGTAACGCCGCTGCCTTGGCCGTTCTCCAAGGCCTCCGGTGAGCAAAAGTCCCAGATGGATTCCCGCGCTGGGAGTTAACGTGAAAGCCAGCACGCGGATCTCCTTGGGCAGCAACTGGGTGGTCATGAAATCGTACGTCGTAGTAAACCAAAGAAAAATCATGGTCACCATGAAAAACAGCGGCCCGACCGAAGGCGCAGGCGCGCGAAGATAGAACGGCGCCAACCCGGTCGCCAAAAACCCCAAGCCCGCTAGCAGATAAACTCCAAAGCTGAATAGCCAGTCATAAAAAGAGAACTTCATGGAGGGGATAGTAATTTGGAGGATCTGACCCTTCTTTGCGACCGTGTATTGGAAAAGGGATCCGGGAGGGCTGCCTTGCACCAGGTCATATACCTCGGCAGAAACGGTGACAGGTTTACCGTTCACGGCGACCACGCGGTCCAGGAAACTCATACCGCCGCTCGAACCAGTCCACTGCGGTAGAAAGTCCGGCCCGACAACCAAATTACGGTAAAGGAGAAATCCTGGAAAGGGTCTGTTGATCCACCAGTAAGAAGAAATCAGGGTTCCGGTAATCACCAGAAACGCAAGCGATCCAACAACCCATAACAATCCGTTCCGGCGCTTGGTCTGCGGATTCATAGTCCCTCCCGTCAAAAAAAAGGGCCTTCTGGTCTGGGGAACACCAGAAGGCCCTTTAACAAGGGGCGCTACCTTATGTCAAGAAAATTCTACGCTTATCCCCCTAGAGCCTGACAATTTTTGCGGACTCTATGCCATGTGTTAGATTCCGCGCATCTATGACCAAGCGAGAATGCTCCACGACCTCACCCGCATTGAACTGACTATGGTCGGTTGTTACCACGACGACATCAGCGGTGGATAAAGTCTCCGCATCTAAAGGAACCGAGCCAAGATCGCGGCCGTCAAAAGACAGACGGGGAACCCAAGGGTCATGGTAAGAAATGTGGCCCCCCTTCTGGTGAAGTAGATTCATGACATCCAGCGCAGGAGACTCCCGCACGTCAGCCGAATCTTTTTTATAGGCTACGCCCAAGATCAGAATTTTCGAACCGTTCACGCTCTTTCGCTGACGATTGAGAGCCTCCCCGACCTTTTCCGCAACAAACCGCGGCATCTCCTGGTTGATTTCATCTGCCAGGTCGATCGACCGGGCCTTGTACGCTAAAAGTCTGAGTTTCCAGGAAAGATAATGGGGATCGACCGGGATGCAATGACCGCCGAGTCCGGGACCGGGAAAGAACGGCATAAAGCCAAAGGGCTTCGTCGCCGCCGCTTGGATGACCTCCCAGACATTCAGCCCTAACCGATCGCACATAATTGCGAATTCATTGACCAGGGCGATGTTAACACTGCGAAAGGTGTTCTCCAAGAGCTTTACGATTTCCGCGGTATCTGTGGTGCTCACTGGAACCACTCTCTGTACGATCTGGCTGTAGAGTGTTTGACCCAATTCCAGGCAGCTCGGGCTGATGCCTGCGATAACTTTCGGCGTGTTGGCAAGAGTGAAAATCTCATTACCCGGATCCACGCGCTCCGGCGAGTAGGCGAGAAAGAAATCCTGGCCGCTTTTCAGTCCCCGCTCCTCCAAGAGCGGCAGCAAAAGCTCCCGCGTCGTGCCAGGGTACGTGGTACTTTCCAGGACGATAAGTTCCTCCGGATGGAGATGTTCCGCTACAGTCTGGGCGGCCTTCAGGACGAGGGAGAGATCGGGATCCCTCGTCTTGCTAAGGGGAGTGGGCACACAAATAATCGCGGCATCCGCGTCACCCAAATGGGAAAAGTCTGTAGAGGCTCGAAGCATCCTCGGCTCTTGCAAGTTCAGAGAAACCCCATCAATATAGGAAATCCCGCGGTTAATCTTTCCCACCTTCTCAGCATCGGTATCGATCCCAAAAACCGGAAATCCAACCTCGGCGAACCTGATAGCGAGCGGAAGCCCGACATAACCCAGGCCCAAGACACAAACCTTGGCTTTGCCACGGACGATTCTTTCCTTCAACGCCTCCTTCCTACTCTTCATCTGCATCGCCCTCTCCATCCGCCGACCCTTCGAGCATTTCGTCCATCTCGTCGCCAAAGTCCTCGCCCGTCTCCTCGCCTAATGTCCGGCCCATTTTCTTTGCCCACCGGGTCATCGCCTTTGGGTCTTCCAAGTTCCCTACCCGGCCAGGGTCGGCCAAGTCCTCCAAAACCGCATCTTGAGACCTAACACGAGCGATCCTCGAGATCAGCTTCGCCAATTTCTTTCCCCCACATCGTGGGCAAGCCGGCTCTCCACAATCCGCCACTACGCCAACCAAAAAGGAAAAAATCTTTTTGCAGTTAAGGCACCTATATTCGTAAATGGGCATGGACCTCGTCTCCTTCCCAGCTAATCCCGTCGATCTCTTATGCTGCCAAAACGCCTTGCCTGGCGACCCAACCGCTTCGCCCCGGCACCTTTCCCCGCTGTACCGGAAGGCAAGGAACGGCGTCTCTACTCCGTTTCATAATCGACTGCGCGACCTCACCAAGGGGGACCGGGACAGCTTTACGCTCAAGGACTCCTTCAAGGAAATCCCGGAAAAAACCTAAATAAGCGCGCCCTTCTACTTCCGCATGGACCGTGAGGACATTCAATCCCGGCCCAAGTGAGGAAAGAAACACGCTGGCCAATTCCCGCTCTCTTCCGATGAGCTCATCTGCGGTAGGAAGCGTCGTCGGAATCTGAAGGGTTTGGAGGGTCCGACCGTTGTGTACCGGAAAAAAAGGGAACTTGCCCCGCACGTCACTCGCATATAGAAAACCCAAGCGCTCCTGGACTTCAAGGCTCAGGGACGTGCATCTCCAACCTGGCGCAGCCGTGCTCAATGGATGCTTGCCAAAAATCCGCCCATACGCATCCATACTCTTTTTCAATTCCGATTCGATGTCGCCTTGCTGCATAGATTCAATGCCGTCTTGCCAGCGGACGTGATCATAACCATGGATGCCAATTTCGTGCCCTTCCTGAAGGATCGAACGCAAGAGTTCGGGCTCTCCTTCGCCAATAGGCTTCGACGGAAGGAGCGTGCCCGAAAGAAGGGTCCTAAGGCCGTAAAGGCGCAGTGGGTTCGTGCGCACCATCTTTAAGAGAAAAGACGGGCGCCAGAGCCGCCTGATGGCTCGTCCGGAACGGTCAGGGCCGAAGCTTACGAAAAAGCTCGCCCGCAGAGCGTATTGCCTGAACAATTCGAGCAACCTTGGGACCCCTTCGCGGATCCCCACGTTCGTGTCCACGTCCACTCGGATAGCAAGTTGCACGCTCACAGATCCAGCTTTGCCCCGACCGAAATTCCGTAGCGCGCCGCCAGCTCATCTGCCGGCATCTCCTCTTCCCCCTCAAACTGTGCGCGGGTTAAAAGAAGCGAGCCATCCCCGGTCCTGACCCAAATCCCGTTACCTTTTTCCACAGCCTCCACGCTCCCGGGTAAACCCTTATGCTTGGCCGCTCCAGGCAACGCCCTGGCATGCCATACAAAAAGCTTTCGCCCGCCAAAATAGGTGAAAGCCCCTGGATACGGATGGGTCACTGCCCGGATAACATTATACACCGAGCGGGCCGCCGAATCCCAGAGGATTTTTCCATCCTCGGGACGCCTCCCACCGAACTTTGTCGCCCGGCTCGAATCCTGTGGAATCCTGGGAGCTCGGCCCTCCTTGATCAGCGGAAAGGTCTCCCGTAAAAGTTCGGCGCCGGCAGCGATAATCTTTTTGTAAAGGTCAAGCGCCGAGTCCTGTTCGTCTATGGGCACGGCTCTCTGAGCGACGATGTCTCCCGCGTCGGCTTCCTCGACCATGTAATGAAGCGTCACCCCGGTTTCCGTCTCCCCATTAACCAGAACCCAATTGACCGGCGCACGGCCGCGGTACTTGGGCAGAAGCGAGCCGTGAAGATTGATACCTCCGAGAGGGGGTATCGCTAGCAACTCTTTGTATAAAAGGCGACGGTAATAAATGGATAAAATCAAGTCCGGCGCAAGGCGGCGCACCAAGCCGATGAAGTCGGGGGTATTGGGGTTGGAAGGGGCGTAGACAGAAAGCTCGTGCATGCGGGCGAGTCGGGCCACCGAGGAAAACCATACCTCTTCTCGCGGATCATCTTCATGGGTGACGACAGCTACAACCTCTTCACCCGCCTCGATAAGAACGTTCAGGCATTCATAGCCGATCTGGTGATAAGCAAAAACCGCAATTCTCATGGCGAATGGCTAATTGCGAATGGCGAATGGTTAAGAATGAAAAGCAATCTATTCACTATTTGCTATTCGCTATTCACTCCAGTATTTCCTTGATGACATACCTGGGTCTGCGTCGTACCTCCATATAGATTCGACCAATATATTCCCCGATGAGCCCCAGGGCAAGGATCTGCAATCCGACGAAAAAAAAGAGAATAGCGAACAGGGTGAAAACGCCCTCCACCTCAGGACCTACCAGGAGACGGCGGATGGCCAGAAATAGAGCAAACGCGAGACCAAGAAGGGAGATCAGGATTCCCGAAAGACCCACTAACTGGATGGGAAGAAGCGAAAAACCTGTAAGCAGATCGAAGTTGAGGCGCAGGAGTCGGAAAGGGGTGTACTTCGAGCGCCCCGAGGGACGAGAAACATGAGAGACGGGAATCTCCGCCACGGAACCGGCGAAACAGTTAGCCAATGCCGGTACGAAGCTCGATGATGCAACCGTAGTCCCTCATCTTAACCCCGACGATCAGCGAAGTCACGCGATTGATCAAAACCGACAAAACGCGGCGTAGAAGCGGATCCACTCGATCTTTCCTCCAGCCTCCAACGACGTCGTAGCCTTCTCCCAGCTTTTGCAGAAGCTTCGGAATCTCCTCGGGCGGGTTCTGCAGGTCTCCATCTAGGGTGACGACGACTTCTCCCTGAGTTCTCCCAAAACCAGACAAAACCGCCGCATGCTGACCGTAGTTGCGATTGAAGACAATTACTTTAACCTTGGGATCCTGCTGGTGCAACTTTCGGAGTATCTCATAGGTCCCGTCTCTGCTACCATCATCAACATAAATGATCTCGTACGAACGGCTCAGAGTTTGCAGCGTAGCAGACAGCCTCTCATGCAAATCCTCGAGCGTTTTCGCTTCGTTAAAAAGGGGTATCACGACAGAAATTTCGCATCGTTCCGAAGTCCCGGCCCGGTGAATCCCTTCCGCAACTTGAGGCTCTTCCTCATTTTCGTTTTCTCTGCGCATCTGCGCCAGCAAATTTGTCACGGGAACTTTCCCTCAGGTCCGATTATGTGTGCCGCCTCTTAGCCCTCGAAGCGCGTCACCACGAGGCAGTCGTTGTGACCCCCGAAACCGAAAGAATTCGATAGGGCAACGCGCAACCGCGCCGGCCTGGCATGATTCGGGACATAATCCAGATCGCAATCCGGGTCGGGAAACTCGCAATTGATCGTGGGCGGAAGAATCTGATCCCGCAGAGCCAAAACACAGGTGATCAGTTCGATCGCTCCCGCGGCCGAGATCGAATGGCCGAGCATAGACTTTACGGAACTCACGGGGATCTGGTAGGCGCGCTTACCGAAGACCGTCTTAATGGCCACAGTTTCCACACGATCATTCATCGGGGTGGAAGTTCCGTGAGCATTGACGTAATCAATGTCATCGGGCACAACGGCTGCATCTTCGAGCGCGCGGCGCATGGCTAGGACAGCCCCCCGCCCGTCCGGAGCTTCGTCCGTAATTCGGTAAGCATCACACGAAGTCCCGTATCCTGCCAGTTCAGCCATGATCGGAACTCCTCTCTCCTTGGCCGACTCTAAATCCTCCAGGATAAGCATTCCTGCTCCTTCACTGAGAACAAAGCCATCCCGCTCCAAGTCAAACGGGCGGCTAGCTTTTTCCGGAGGCTCATTCCGCCTGGATAAAACGCCTAACGGACAAAAAATGTGCAAACCGACATGGGAGACAATGCACTCGCTGCCTCCTGCGACAGCCAAATCCACATCACCTCGCCTCACCGCCCTCATCGCCTCACCAATAGCGTGCGCAGACGAAGTGCATGCGGTATTAAAGGTCGTGACTGGACCCAAAATCCCGAATTCCCGGACCACACGAGCTGCGGCGTACTGAGGCAGAAAGCGCGAAATCGTATCCGCTTTTATCGTCTCACGCCAACGTCGCGCGAATTCTTTCGACGAGACCTCTCCGTTCTCTCCCCGTGTCTCATAGGCTACCCGTGCAAAATCGCCGAGGCTTATTCTCTCACCGCTCGTACCCATAAAAACTCCCGCGCGTTCCAGCGACACGTGATCAAGCCATCTTACATCCTTCGAAGCCATGCGGGCGGCCACCAAAGCGAAATAGGTAAACCGAGGCTCGGCATCCAAATTCCCATCGGGGCCATAAAGCTCCCCGTCCGGCAGATAGCCCGCGACCTGGCAGGGCAAGCCCGACGGATCGAAGTGGCGAATACGTGAAATTGCCGATTTGCCAGCAATTACTGAATCCCAGTAACGCTGTATACCTATCCCAAACGGCGTTACGAGACCCATCCCGGTGATCGCTACTCTCCGTGACCCGTTCAGCGACAAACAATCAACCTTCCTGATAGAGTCACAAATCTCTACCCCAAAGTTCCCATGCTTTCACGAGCGGATTGGAAGTGAGGACTTCATACAGGTCTTGAAGGCGACGACACGCCTCCGTCACCGTTGGGTCATCTTCCAACTTGATTAAAGCAAATTCCAGCCGCGCGTCGGCTACTCGCTTGCCCTGAACACTGGCTTCGGCCCGGACCTCCAGAGGAGAATCCGCCTCTAGGCTTAAATGGATCTCAAGCTGATCACCGGGCAGCACAAAATGTCTAAAGCTTGCTTTTGCGATCCGTTGCAATACCGGGCGAAGGGTAAAATCATGGGTCACTGCCAGAAAGATCTCCGCTCCCTGTTCGAAGGTTCCGAGCACGACAGACCCAGGGACTACGGGATATCCCGGGAAGTGATCCATGAAAAAGTCCTCGCTTTGACTTACGTTTTTAAGGAATTTAGCCTCCTGCCCCTTTTTTAACTCCACGATACGATCAAAAAGGACAAAACGCACTGACCTACCTCTTGACAACCAGACTTGCCGCTTCGCCAAACAGGCCGACCGCGTTGAGCAAAACTGTTCTCATCCTCTGCTTAGCTCTTGGCATTCCCCTTACCAAGTCTAAAGGGCATTCAGGATCTGGACGATCACAGTAGGCGATAGGTGGAATCATGCCTTTGTCAAGTATGAGGAGAGAACTGATAAGCTCCACGGCGCCGGAGGCCGACAGGAGATGCCCGTGGAGAGATTTTGTCGCCGTCACCGGCACTGCTGCCACTTGAGGTCCAAAGACACAATCAATGGCTCTCCATTCCGCCCGGTCATTTTCCTGAGTAGAATCCCCATTGGCGTGGATGAAACCTACCGCGTCTGCGCCCAGTTCGCATTTCGACATAGCTTGCGACATAGAACGGGTAAGAGCCTTCTCGGTATTTCCGTCGGCCCCAGACCCCGCACTGCCCGACCCGATCACCTCGCCGTACAGAGTGGCTTTACGCTGGAGCGCATGATCCCGTTCTTCCAACACGACAACACCGGCCCCCTCGCCAAGCACTGTCCCGCACCTGGAAACATCAAAAGGTCTACAAAGGCCGTCTATCCTATCTCCATCTCGCGCCAGCACTGGCAATATACACAGATCACAAAATATCCCTTCCTCCAGAGGCGATTCAGCGCCCCCGGCCAGCACCACATCGACATCGCCGTCCCGGATCAGCTGCGCCGCCTGTGCTACGGCGAGGAGTCCCCCGCGCCAGCCATCCGCAATCATCCGGGTACCTCCTTGGGCCTGATGGAAAATCGCCAAATGGCCTGCGGTTAGGTTGGGAAGGACCTTAAGGGAAAAATCAATGGGATTCATCCTTTCGAGCCACCCGGTATTAGCCTTTTGTGCATCCATCACTCGGGACCCCCGCTTTGACTCGGTCTCTGCCAAGTACCGGAGATAGGAAGGGAGATGATAAAAAGTGAACCACGAAGCAAGGCAAATTCCGATGCGTGTCGGGTCCATTTGGTCTCTCCCCAGACCGGCCTCCTTTGCGGCCAGCGCCGACGCAATCGCGGCCAGGATGCCCGCCCGGTTCATAAGCTTTTTCTGTTTTGGCGGAATCAGGCCGATGGCGCTCACCAGTTCTTCATCCGGCACGACCCCCGCACACACCGGGGGGTAATGCATGGCAGCGAGCGCTTCACTCTTCCGCAGATAAGAGCGGTTGGAGAAGATACCGTCTCGGTGTTTCTCAATGCCGATCCCAAGGGGAGAAACTACGCCCCGTCCGGTAATGACCACGCGCCGACTTGCCATAGGCCTACCACGGAAGGGAAATCTCAAAGCCAGTTTTGGAAAAACATAAGAGAACCAGCCGCCCCTCGGCGACCAGGCGCTCCCCAACAAACGCCTGCCCATGAGTCCGAGCAAGTCCTACGGAGTCCTTAGCGCTGGGCTGGAGCCCGATTAACTCCGTGTGCACCACGATCTCCTCACCCATTCGGACGCTGGAGAGAATCTTTGCCTCTTCAACTTTCATCAGTACACCCACCACCTGCTCGTCCGTGTGAGCGTAGACCAGGCGAACGCCTGATGTAGCTAGCGCCTCCAGAATCAGGCAAGTTGGTATCTCACCCGGCCTTTGAGGATGGCCCACGGTGAACTCATCCGATAGCGGAAATGATTTCGCCACGACCAATTTTGATGCTGCTCCTTTTTCCAACGAGACCACACGGTCAATGAACCGAAATCTCATCGTATTACAAAGCCGCCAGGGAGTAACCGCCGTCAACGACAATGACCTGTCCTTGTATCATCCGAGCGTGGGGACCGGAAAGAAAGTAGACAAATTCCGCGATCTCTTCGGCAGTCAAGAGTCGGCCGCAAGGGGTCCGTTGTCGCACCCTCTCCAGCATCTCCTGCCCATCCGGCACCAGGTTCCAAACGTCAGTCGGTACTGCACCTGCAGAAATCGCGTTAACGCTGATCCCCTTCGGGCCGAGCTCTACTGCGAGATAGCGTGTAAGGCTTTCCACCGCGGCTTTAGAAATCCCGATAATACCGTATTCCGGAATCACGCGATTCGATCCAATACTGGAGAGCGCAATAATACGCCCGCCCTCGTGCATCCTTGAGGCTGCCTCACGTGCGCAGAGAAAGAAAGAGCGAACATTCGTGTTCATTACCCAATCCCACTGCTTAGCTGTCAGGTCGACAACAGAGCGAAGGACACCCGAGGCGGCGCTGTGTACCAGAACATCGAGACGTCCGTAATGAGCGTCCACTTCTCCGAACATTGCCCGAATTTGGGTCTCATCTTTAAGGTCCGCCTGAAATAGGCGAACCTCCGCACCTAGAGAAACGATGTCTTCGGCGGTTTTTTCTGCTTCTGTCCGGTTTTGAAAAAAATTGATCAGGAGGCGAGCTTTTGCCTTCGCTAGGCGAAGGGAGATGGCCTTGCCGATTCCTCGCGACCCCCCTGTCACCAAAGCTACTGAACCTTCCATGGATAATTTAAAACAGCCAAAAGGGAGTGACGTTCGTCGACCGGCCAATCAAAAGAGGCGGTTTCCGTTCCTATTTGCTGTTTGTAGACCGGACCCGATCGGTTATGAAATCCACCAAGGAGGCTACGTTGAAGAGGCGAAGCATCCCTTCGACGATTTTCGGGGAATTGAGATTTTGGAGCATCACCTTTTTGATTTCTCCGCAGTCAAAAAGAGAAACTTTAAAACCAACGCGTTCGAACTCCTCAACAAGTCGTTCGACAAACTCTTCTGCCAGCTTTTCCGCTTCGCCATTTTGAAACGTGATGCCCTGCTTCTGAGAAACCCAGCGGAGAACTTCAGGGATACCCATCCCCCGAAACTGCTTGATTTCGTCCGGCGTTACGTGGACTCCGTAACGGTCCCGCAGAATGCCACCCAGCTCACCGAGATTACCCCATCTTAACGCGGCATCTTGAAGGGTTTTGTTGGGCAATTCTACTCCGAATGTCTGTTGCACCCTGAAACCGATATCGAGAAAGTCGATCGATTCCACACCGAGATCATGTACCAAGGAGGCACTTGGCACAATCTTGTCCTCCTTCACCCCCAAAGCATCAACGAGAATCTCTTTCAATGTTTTTTCAACCTGGTCTCTAGTCCAAATGTTTTGGCCGCCTTCACCTTCCCGTTTCATTGAACCCTCCGTACCTAAAGCATGCCCCCATCTACCGTAAACACCTGGCCGGTAATGTACCCGGCCTCCTCCGAAGCGAGGAAAACAGCGAGAGGAGCCACATCCTCGGCTCTCCCTGGCCGCCGGAGAGCGACTCTCTCGTAGACAGTCTTCTCGGCAAAGGGCATGATCCCTTGTGTCATATCTGTAACAATCAATCCAGGAGCGATCGCGTTAACGGTCACCCCTTTTGGCCCAAGCTCCACTGCCAAACTGTGCGTAAAAGCATTGACCGCGCCCTTTGACGCGGAGTAGTTACACTGTCCCTTGCCTCCCCTGGCACCCGCCACGGAACTCAAATTAATGATCCTTCCCCACCTCCTTAATATCATGCCCCTGACGGCAGCCTTCGAGCAATGATAGACTCCACCAAGGTTGGTTTTCAGCACTTCCTCCCAATCGTCTTCTCCCATCTGCAAAAGAAGAGAGTCCCGGACAACAGCCGCGTTATTGATCAAAATGTCCGGAGAGCCGAACCTAACTGTAATTTTCTCGAGCATCGCTTCAACCTGAGGGGCATCACCGACGTCTGCTTGAAACGAGGCGGCGATCCCGCCAAACTTCACTATCTCCTCCACAGTTTCCTCGGCAAGGGTCTCACTCTCCCGGTAGTTGATCGTGACAGTCGCACCCGCCTTGGCAAGAGCCTGGGCGATCGCCTTTCCGATTCCCCGGGAGCCACCGGTAACCAAAGCGATCTTGCCGGAGAGATCAATCTTCAAGAAAACTTCCCGGCAACAACTCTAACGTTCCCGCTACGGTCAGCCATCCGGCAACCAACAACCGTGCTAACGCAGTCCGTTCCATAAGGGTGACAATCTAAAAAGTGATATTTGAATCGACATCTTGCTTGGAAATCTCTAGCACGAGAAGAATCAGCGCGGCAGCCAACCTCCGTGTGTGGGTCAAAGACAGGATACACGAGACCACTCCCTGGTCTTCTGCGACCCGCGCTGTCGCACCTGAGAGGCGAAGCATCGGCTTCACTGAGTTGCCCCCGAAAACCTCAACGTCTCGCCAATCCGTTCTGCCGCTTAGTCCCGTCCCCAAAGCCTTAAATAGGGCTTCCTTCGCCGTAAAACAGGCTGCCAGATGGACATAAGGATCCCTCCAGCCAAAAGAATCGTGGAGCTCCTCGCAAGTAAAGATAGCCTCCTTGAGCGATCTGTTCCGCTCCATAATTTCCTTGACCTTGCCCACCTCAATGAGGTCGACTCCGATCCTAGTCCCCGCAGTCGCGCATAGATTCGCAACTCCGCTCGGTTTTCTCGAGGAATCCAAACAGACGCTTTTACCGCGCTGGGATAGAACCATCAAGTAAACAGTTGAGCATCGCCGCCAAATACGGAACACTGGGAATTTCCACCCGCACCATAGCTACTGGACCGGGGGTGAACGTCGTTCGTCAACAAGACGGAGCAGCTTGCGGCCCTTTCTCAAAGAACCCTTGGGAAGAAACGCGAATTCCACTTCCGACAGTCTTTGCATACACGCCTGCCACGCCAAAGGATGCTTTTCCTGAACCAATGCGAATATCTCCCGCTTGATTTCGTCTCGCCCCGAAGGGCCGTCTTCAAGTTCCAATCGAAACACAAATGTCTGCTTGCCCTCTTTTTCCTGAAGGGCAACTTGCCAGTCATCGGCGAGTCCGTGGATCCCACCCAAAATCATCTCGAAGAAGTCAGGGTGGACGTTTCCCCATACGGAAGCGATGATCTCATCCAAGCGACCGCGCAGCGGGGAAAGCCTTCTGAAAGGAAGCCCACAGGGACATTTTTCCTTAATCACACGGGCCACATCCCTCGTGCGGTAGCGGATCAACGGCATTACCGTTCTATTAACGGTCGTTATTACGACCTCTCCATAACCCTCAGCATCCGGGTTAAGGATCTCGACGAAAAAGTCGAACTCGTTAAGGTGATATCCATCTCGCGCCGGACACTCAAACCCTAAAACTGTCGCTGCTTCCGTAGAAGCATAAGTCATGTAGAGGGGAGCACCCCAAAAACCCTCTATCCATTCCCGCGTACGTTTCAGGATCCCCCCTCCTCCCCCTCCCACAAGCAGTTTAAGAGGATATGGACGTCCTTCAACCTGAGCCACCTCCGTAAAGCGGGCGAGCCAAGGAGTACCGCTCATAACGATGTTAAACCGATACTTCGGAAACTTCCGATAGATCTCGACCGGATCGACACGCCCGACACACAGGCCGAACACCTTCCAGTGAGGCAACATCCTCTGGACAAGTAACCCATCCAGACAGAAGCCGTAATCCAAAGTCGAAAGAACCCGATCCTCCGGGCCTATACCATAAACAGCCTTAAGAAGCGTACCCTGCCGGGCGTTGTAGTTTAGTTCTTCCTGACTCAAGAAAACCCTCGTGGCATGTCCCGTCGTCCCCGAGCTTTCAATGGCCAATTCCGGCCTACCGCAGAGAAGGGCGTCGGGGGATTTACGAAGATCCTCCGAGGTCAGATAAAACTCTCCGAGATCCTCAGGGCTCCCCGCATCTTCCGCATCGACGCCATAGTCCAGGAATTTCTGCCGATAAAAAGATGAGCGTGAATTGGCCCAGCGCATAGTCCGCCTAAAGGCAGCCTGCCGAAGTCCGGATAGAATCCCTGGAGGAATGGTGCAGAAATACCTGATGAGACCCTTAGGATGAGAGGAGCCGATTTTAAGCGGGAGTTCTGTAAGAAGTTGCCGGATATTCATGGAAGACGGTTAAAACGACTGACTATCTATCCACCATCGGCCAATGGCTGGTTTGCGTACAGCCAATGGGAGCCATAGCGCCCGATGACAAATACCTTTTCTAGCGGCACATGGATCAATGCGCTTTTTTCCATGGGAACGCGATTGACCAAGAAGACCCGCTGAGAGCCTTCCCAAAGGAGGGTGAATTTTGCCGCGTCGAGGAAAAGATGTCTGGCCTCGGCATAACGGGAGCCAAAATCCAGATCTCCCCTCTTCCCATCCAGAACGTAAACCTTTCGTCCTGTATAGAAAGGAAGACCGCCGCTGTATTCCAAGCCTCCCTCATAAACAATCGCATCGTTAGCTCTTAATCTGGACACAAGGGCCTGCGCCACTGATTTCGCAGAGTGGTGCGGCTCAACGACATGATAGAGCTGAAGGACCAGCATGGCGATCGCGCCAGCGACGCCCAACACCGTGATAAAGCTTGCCTTAGTCCATCGGCTAAGAAAAAGGATGAAAGACAGCGGAAAACCTAAGACCAGCACAAGCCCTAAGTCCTTGAGGAGTGAAACAAACGGTGAAACGGAGGCGAAAGGGACCTCACCCCCTTGGTGCAGCAGGATCCGGTAGTAGCCATCCAGGCCTGCCAGACCGACCAGAAGAGCCCCAGGGGTCAAAAGATCACTAAAAAAAAGAAGACCCGCACCAAACGACACACAGACCAGCGCTGTAACCCCAAGGCACCATTTTAGGGGTCGGGACGGCCGCCACGAACTGCACGCCTCGGCCCAGAGACCACCGACCATAAGACTTAACGGGACGATTGCAGGAAGAAAATAGTGATCAAGCTTAAAAGAAGCAAGTGAGAAGAAAGCGATCACCACAAGTGCCCATATCCCCACCATAGGTATGTCATCTTCAATGAAGGACCGCTTATGGAAAAAGCGCAGAAGTTGATTGTCCACAATATAAAAATCGAAAAACCCGGGATTCTTCCAAGCGCTAAGAAAAACCCAAGGAACGCTCAGCGCGAGAAAGAGCAGAAGGCCCCACCTTAAATTCATCCGGCTCGGCGCCATTCGCTCACCAGAAAACCAGAGAAAGAGTCCAACGGTTATTAGGGGAAAGGCAAGGCCAACCAGACCCTTAGAGAGCACTGCCAAGCCAATTCCAAGGTAGAAGAGGAGTGACAACGGCCGACTGAACATCCATGGCTGAGCGCTGCCTGTGGACGGCGGTCCGGGAAGCGCGGTCTTGACAAAACCGTACATGGACAGGGAGATCGAGAAAATCAAAAGGAAATCGGTTGCAGGGACGCGGACGTAACGGAAAACACCCACGCCGCTCATCATCACAACAGCCGAAGCAAGGCCGGCCTTACCTCCGTAAAGCAACTCTCCGAGACGCCAAGTGATGATGGCTGTCCCGAGAGCGGGGAGGGCGGTCCAGAGTCTAACGACCCACTCCGAGAAACCGAACACATCTGCCGTAATAGCCGTAAGCCAGAAATAGAGAGGCGGCTTTTCGAGGTAGCGCACTCCGTTGAAGCGCGGGGTGATCCAGTCTCTCCCCTCCACCATCTCCCGAGCGATAGCACCATACATGCCCTCATCAGGATCGAGAAGATCGATGGAGCCGATTTCCCAAAAAATGAAGAGCAGGCCCATCAGCAGGATAAGACAAAGATCCCTCCATTGACTGTTTGCCATTCACTATTTCCCCAAGGTGTGAGTAAATTGGATCCGGAAGAGATGATCGTTTTTTGCCGCTCCTTTGTCAGTGGCGTTGAACCGGTTTTCTTTCGATAAGCGAGCTAAATCATACGCCAAGAAAAAGGAAGTGCTGGAAGAAAAGCGGTAGGAGATATCGAATCCGAAGGATTGACTATCCACGATTTGCGTGGATAGAGGCTGCGCTGTCGGTCCGATGTGAGACTTAGCCGCCTGAACCCCAAGTAGGAGATCTGGGCTTATCCAACGCGTAAGGCGCCCATAAAGATCGTTGCCTTGGGTTCCAATGAAGTGGGAGAGAACCGCCCCTTTGTAGGTGAAGCCGGAGCTGTAGATGCCGTGCGTGAACTGAATCTTCGAAGTCCTTGCGTATTCGATCCGGAGGTCGAGGTTTGGATCTCCGAAAAGTCCAGCCAGGTAGCTACCCGCTATCCCTCCAGGTTTATCCGGGACGATAAGGCCAAAGAGCGTATCGTCCCAGCCAAAATCAAAATAAAAGGCCGCATCACGTGCGATGAGAATATACCGCCTTATATCCGGGATCCTGAGCGTAGCGTCAATGGACATTACGTTATTCACATTAAGGGGGCTATCAGGATTATCACTCCCTTGAGTAAAGAGAAGTTGGAGGAATCTCCCCGGATTGACTGGCCCACGACCTTTACCTCCAAATTGGAACATCCGGTTAAAACCCAGCTCCACGTACCGCGACGGCGCCAAGGCCAGCCGCCAGGCGGCAACCTTAGCGTCGGGGTGATCCCGATTCTCTTCGAGTTGGGCGATAAGGAGAGTCGGCTTGACAGGCCCTAGATAGCTTAACAACCATGGAAGACGGAATGGTTCAGCCGAACTAAGGCGCGCCTGAGTCAACGGGAGCGCATTGTTAGAAAAGCTCATCGAGCCGCGAAATCCGGGTCCCCACCAAAGGCTATCCCGGCCTGCTTCGAATTCCGTGTTCCACAAACTGAACTTCCCGTACCCGCTTAACAGCCGACCCTGGTAACTGTCTTTATCCCAGGAAAACTCCGGTTGATAGTATAGGGAGAAGAAATCCCCCACATGACCTCTCCCGTCTGCGGTCGGATTTGGGTTTCCTCCTTTACCGACACGACGTCCCAGGTTGTCAATGACGCTCTGCTTTCTGGTCGCGAAATCAATTCCGAACTGGGCATGGTCGACGGATTTCCACTCGAAGAACCCGGGGGTTTGTTCCCTATTCAGCGAGGTCCTAACCCCCATCTCAGCCAACTCAACGCCAAACTCCTCAACCAACTGATATATCAAATCTTCCAAATAGCCCCGGTGGTTGTAATCACCGTACTGATCTTCTTGCAGCCGTCGTACAGCTTGGGCCACAATCCGGGCGCCTTCAACCCGACTGAGCGGCTTGGTGTTGAGGATGACTTCATCTGTCAGCCCTGCCAAGACCACTTTTTCTAATGCATCGTAAATCCAGGAATGATTGACTGCGAATCCTCCCCAGTTTTTTAACGGGACATTGCTGCGATCGAAGGCGTGAACAGCAGTCAGTAGCAGATAGGGAATAGCGAACAGGAAAACGATGCAGATGCTTGGCATGCCGCAGGGCCAGACAGCCACACGAACGTAGACCAACCTTGCATGGCCGCCTTTTCGCTTTTCGGCTTGTAGGTATCGCAAAATGCTGATCACTTCGTTCGACTGCGATTACACGGAAAGGGATAAGGACTTAGAGCAACAGGAATCATATGGCTCTCTAGCATACGGAAGAAAGCTTCCGTTCCGGAACTTGATATCAGGTGGTGGGCAAACAGAAGTTCAGGTGGCAGTTGGCGCTCTATTCTTTCCGAATATCCGCCGCAGGAAAATCCGCCCCAATGCCGGATGCCTGAGAGCGAAATAGACGACATCTTTGTGCCAATCGAAGCGAGCCTTCTCTCTAATCGCCGATAAGACTCCATCGGATCGGACAACCCGGAATAGGTCGTCGATTTCCTTATCCGTGAGGCGTTCGGCGAGACGGCGAAAAAAGGACCCGATTCTGACCTCGCGGCCGAGCTTACTCCGCCATTCTCGCTCATACAACTTCATGGTTGCAGCATCGAAGGTCCCCTTTTCAAATGCAAGCGCGGCCGTTCGCACCGCCGCCTCGGCGCAAAGCAGCCCGTAGAAAATCCCGCCTCCTGTGGTCGGCTTGGTCTGCCCCGCAGCGTCGCCTACGGCCAGGACTCTCTCCCCGTAGGTCCTGGGAATCGGCTTCAGAGGAATTACCCATGAACGAATCGGGACATCCGCAGACTTCAAGTGGCCTGCCGCGTCAAGTCGCTCCAGCAGGGCCCTCGCGTACGGGCGGGGATTACTCTTCGAGCTAACCCCTATTCGAGCGAAAAACTCGCTGCCTCTCTTAAAAGGAACTACCCAGGCAAAAGACTTCGGCGCCGTCTGAGATCCCAAAAGGACCCTTGTCTCTTCCATTCTCTGCAGCGGGACTTCTGCCTGCGCCGTCCTGAGAAACTCCCCGGGCTCGCCCATGCCAAGCTTCTGCTGGATACTGTAGCGCGGCCCTCCGGCTAAAATCGCCACCCGTGCCGCCATTTTCCGCCGCTTCCCTTCCCATTTCCCGCTTCCGATTTCCTGAAAGACCGCTTCCACGCGGTCCGCGTATACCTCCAAATCAACGACCCGGTAACCCAAGCGGATCTTTGCCCCCGCAGCAGCCGTTTTTCTCCCGATCGCCCGGTCAAAAGCAGCCCGATCCACAATGTAGGCCAGAGGAGATTGCGGCGTAAAACGTACTTGCAGTCCGGCCGGGGATACTAGAGTAAGGGAGGCAATTTCTCCCAGCTTCAGCGAGCTTGCCAGCCCCAAGGTATCGAACGACTCCGCCCCTATGACCCCGGAGCAATCGACGGGCTCACCGAGAACGGAGTGCTCCTCAAGCACGTGAACATCAAATCCCTTTTGCGCCAAAAGGGTCGCGGCGTGACAACCGGCTGGCCCACCCCCGACCACGACAACATCATGCATGGCTAGCTAACATGGAGCCATAGAAGGCCGCTGGTTATAGATTCGATTCAACATTGGATGTTGAACTTTGCCCGCGTTGCATGCCGACCGATTATGGCCGGCTCTCTCTTACCAGAGCCCGCTGGCGCTCTAAGTATTCCAGCAAAAAGGCCAGAAAGATCCCCACAAAGAGGCTAACCGTCCCGGCAATCGCCATATTTAACCTGATCTTGGGCTTCGACTTATAGATTGCCGGGACGGCCCGATCGAGGACTTGAACAACAGGAGTGTCCTGGGCTTCAGAAAATTTAGCCTGCTCGAGTTGCTGATTAAGTAGGATATAAACCGTTTCCTGAACCTTAAGGTCTCTTGTTAAACGGGCTAGCTCCAGCGCCAGCTTAGGTACTCTGGCTGGTGGAACGTATATTTCCGGTTGGGGATGGCCAGGATTGTCCGTGACTGCGGGCAGCTCCAAGCCGGGGCTATACTGCGCTTGGCCCAGCTGCCGCTTCAATTCGCCGATCTGCCGCCTCAGCCGGATCACGTCCGGGTTGGAATCCGTGGCAAAATTCCGGATCACCTGCAATTGAACCTCAGCGGCCATGATCTCACCCTTGAGTTTAGCAGTTGCTTCTATTGCTCCTTTTGCCTGATCGCTAACAGAGACCGCTCTGTTTTTCTCCTGAAAGTGGCGCAAAGCCTCCTCACCCGCCTTTAAATCCTTCTCGGTTTTAACCAACTGCTCCTTAATAAACCCGCGGTGCCGGCCTGCCGCGCCCGTACCAAACTGGGCCATCATGCGATCGAGTTGATCCGTATAGGCATTAGCAATATCGGCGGCCAGCGCAGGATTGTTATCCTCCACTTGTATCTCGATAATGCCTTCCCTCGACATGGATATCTTCGTGGCCCCTCTCAGGGACCTGATCGCATCCTCAACATGCCTGGCCTTGTAGTATTCCTTGAGGTTAAACTGCTCCACCACCCTTTGGACTATTGTCTTGCTCCTTAAAACGCTGAGATACAAATCCCGGTTTGGGGTAAGAGAGGGAATGGAGAGCCCCGATATCTGCTGAGCAAGACCGCTCGCTCCGAGAGCTGACAAAAGACCGCTTCCCCCACCTTCCCTGGGAGCAATGATCGTCACTTTGGACTCGTAGATTTTCGGCGAGAGCAAGCTAAGAATCAGACCGGCGATCACCGAGACAGAAAAAAGGATCGCGATTAACCGCCTGTATTTCCAAAGCACCCGCCAGTAATCCAGCAGGTTAATCTCATCGTCTTCGTATCTCGGCTCGGCTCCTACTTCGGCCATATAAATGTCCTTTCTTAGGGAGTGTGATCCCCGAGCTATGAGCGGTGCCGTGTCAAGAAACTCGACAAACTATTTTCTCTGCTCCCTAGAAAATCGCGGCCAATCCCGCTACGCCTATAGCGACCTGGCCTGCGATCGTCGCCAGATCCCTGAGCAACGGCAGCCACTGGAGCTTAGCTTCCGTCGAGGGCGGCACAACGACGACGTCTCCAGGTTGAATATCTCTGAGCCTCAAAAAGCCCGTTAGAGCCGACCCGTCGGCCTTGAGCACGTACATTCCTTTCTCATCAGCTTCCCGGGTGAGCCCACCGG
Source organism: Deltaproteobacteria bacterium (assembly GCA_016193385.1). The sequence continues at coordinate 13,842 of JACPSF010000168.1, read as the reverse complement.
CACGGTTCAGATAGTATTGTATATCCATGGCCTCTTTGTAGACTATACCGGTCGGATTACGCACACTTCCCATAACCACGACGGTCTGCGGTTTTTGGGGAACCGCCAAAGTGTCCCCGTCCTCCAAAATAATGTCATTAGGAGATCCCTCAAATTTATCTAGCTCATCCAACTGGACGACTACCCGGCCTAAAGTAACCTTTGAAGCCAGGAGGCGCAACTGTTCGCGTCTTTGGACTAGTACCGCCTGTTGTATTGCCGCCTCCTCTTTGCTAAGCCCCGTCGCGATCGCCGTTAGCTGGCTCGCCTCAGCTAGCAAACGCTGCTCGTGGTCCTTTGTGAAAGCCTCCAACTGTGTCTTTTCTGTCTCTCGCACCGTGGCCCGCGTAAAGACAGCCCCTTTAAGGTAAGCCTTTTCCGTAAATCCCCCGGTCCGCTTGAGGACCGAGCTCAATCGCTCGCCCTGCTGGATGGTATAAACCCCGGGCCTTTTGGCCTCTCCTTCAATCGCCACTTTCCACGGAGAGCGATACTCGCTTCTGACCGTGATCCGATCTAATGGCCGGAGGCTTGTATTTTGGGTCTCATCCCCAGCCCAAGCCTGCTTTAGGTTTACCTGGATCACTTCCGTGGTCAGATCCTCCTTGAGCCTTGCAACCTCCACCCAATCGACAAAGGCCTCGGGGAGAACACCTTCGGGACGCAGAATCTGGGCTAATCGCATACCCGGTTTTACTTCATATTGTCCCGGATGTTTAACTGCGCCGGCTAGAGTGACACTATTGTAAATCCGCGGATCGGTCGGATAAATCGTCACGAGATCGCCATCTTTAAGCTCTATATTCGCAGGGGAGTCCCCATTATTCCCAACCGCGGTAAGGTCCAGATCGATGACCTCCCTCTCTGCGTTGGGCTTCGTCCGAATAATTTGAACGCGCTTCAGATAACTCTGAGGGGTCAATCCACCCGCCATGTCAACGAGTTCCATAACGCGGATGCGCCCCTGGAACTCGTAGATGGCCGGTCGCTTGACTTCGCCGGTTATCGCCGCGATCGGCCCGACCGGAGGGACAAAGATGGTATCGCCGGACTGCAGGCGGAAATCTCGAGTTTTATCGCCCCGCAGCAGAAAATCATAAACATCGAGTGTCCCCACAGTATGGTGATCCCTTTTGAGTTCGATCTTACGCAGCGAGCCGAGCTTTAAAGGCCCGCCTGCCGCGAAAAGGCCATTGGTCACAGTCGAAAGAGAACTCAAAGTAAAAGAGCCGGGCTGACACACTTCTCCGACTACGTAGATTCTGATGGTTCTAAGGCGACCCATGCTCACACTGGTTTGGAATCCACGGTAATATCGGGAAAGCTGCTCCCGGATTAGGTGGTCAGCTTGGGAAAATGACAGACCCCAGACTCGTACGGGACCTGCACTCGGCAGAATAATCTGCCCGTTTCGATCTATTGTCCGGACGATCGCGCCCTCCATGGCCCCCCATATGTTGATGGCGAGGTCATCGCCTGGGCCCAAGATATAATCCGGCCCAACAGGCACATCCTCGACGGGCGCGAAAGTCGAAACAGGAGAAGCAAACAAGGAATATCCGTACTGGCGTAGCTCTCTCGGTTTCTCATCTGGAAAAATAGGAGCTTGAAACGCAGCCTCAACCGTTGAGAACGGTTCGATAAAGAACGGTTGCGCAGCAGGGAAGCCGGGAATGTTTAGCTGATTAGGAATCTGTCCGGGACTGAGACTCCCCATAACATTCAGGCCTGGCTGGAGCTGCCCCTGGCCAACCGGCGGTTGTCTAGCGCCTACTTGCGACTTGGAAGGCTGAAAAGCTCGCAGTTCTTCTGGTCTGCTCGGGTCCAAAGCGCCAGGCCAAGGACCTTGAATCGGAGTAATCTGAGGGCCGGCCTGGGATTCTAAGCTCGGCTTCAACGATGGCATCTGGTTCACCGTAACCCAACTACAGTACCTTTGATTAAACTGGGACATATTGATCGGAGGCCCCTGGAAGGCCTGCGGGTACTGAAACTGCGGAGCCGTTTGGGGAAGGAACTGTGGACCCCCTTGAGTCGGAGACCCTAGAAAGGGCGGGCCCGGCGGCTGGCCGAATTGGGGAGGGCTGATCGGGCCCAGGCCCATGGCCCCCGGAGCCTGTTGCATGGACGGCCACGGAGGCGATATTTGTTGCGCCAAAATGGGGCGAAATCCCCATGTTAGAAAAATCGACACGATTAGAGCAACAACAAAATTCCGTTTCATCTTGCCCTCCTTGTTTCCCTTGGCTTTTTCAGCCTCCAACCAGGCGCAAAGCTAAATTTTTTTCCTCGGCTTTCCCACTTGCCTCGAAACGTAACCCAGAACGAAAGGCCGGTTAACTTGACGTCCAGCCATACGCTGTGCTTTTTAATGTACAGCAGATCATAACGAAGCTTCTGCCTCGGACCGGAGTCGTATCGCCCGTAAACTTGAGCCAACCCCGTCAAACCCGGACGCACCGAAAGACGCAGATCGTAGTTCCGTATTGTCTTTCTGAACTTTTGGACAAATTCCGGCCGCTCCGCGCGTGGTCCCACAAAGCTGATATCACCCTTCAGGATGTTCCAGAGCTGAGGTAACTCATCCAGGGCCGTTGCCCGGAGAATTCTACCGACCCGAGTCACCCTGCCGTCATTCTCCGAGGCCCACACCGGTCCTGTCAGGCTCTCGGCATTACGAATCATCGAGCGGAATTTCACGATCTTAAACTTCCGTCCTCCCTTGCCGACGCGCTCCTGGCTGTAAAACAACGGGCCCCCATCTTCCATTTTGACCGCAAGACCAATCATCAACCATAGAGGCAGGCTAAAGACAAGCCCCAAGGAGGCGAGCAGCAAATCGAAGCACCGCTTGAGCGGATGCTCCTGAGAGGGAACATGAATGATTTCCGGGAAAACGGGACTACTAGCGGTCTCATCCCTCATATATCTGACCCCGAATCGCTCCAAAAATACGCTCGTATCCATCGGCCGCGTTTCGGAGCGAAAAGTGCTTCTCGGCATACCCCCGCCCATTCGCTCCGAGCCTGTCGCCAAAATCCCGGTCCCGATACAATTGATTGATAATGTCTACCACCTCATCCGGCTGGTCCGGACGCGCCACCAAGCCGCATTGACTGCGGTGAACCAGCTTGGCAGTTTCCCCGGTGGGATTCACGATGGCGAGCACCGGCCTCCCAACGGCCATAATGTGCTGGGTTTTCCCGGGAATGGCCGGCGAGTTCAACGCGCCAGCCAGAGGCACCAGGCAAATATCCGACGCCCGCAGCACCTCGAAAAACTGCTCTTTGGGCTGCATCGGCAGAAAGCGAATGTTATTCAAACCCGCGGCCATTTTTTCCCACTGGCGCCTGAGCACGCCATCCCCGACCAGAAGGAACACAATGTCGCTGCGGTGCTGCAGGGCCCGCGCGCTGGCCAGGACGGTGGTCAGATCCTGGCCAAACCCCATGGAGCCTGCATAGGACACGACAAAGCGATTGGCGAGGCCTTGAGTCTTGCGAAAGCCGTTCTCTTTGGGCCCTGGAAGCACTCTTTCCGTATCCACCCAGTTCGGAATAAAGTCTACTTTTTGCCGCTGGACGCCCTTGCGCTCCACGATGAACTCGCGCGTGCCTGGGGCCGGCACCACGATATGGGCGGAGTTGCGGTACGCCATGGCTTCCAGCGCCTCCGCCAGGTAGATGATGAAGCGGTTTCTGAGCAAGCCCACATCAATGAGGGTTTGGGGATAGATATCGTGCAGGTTGAGAACGTACGGGACGCCTGTCCGTCTCTGATAAAGCCTCGCCGCCACTGCCAGAGTCAGCGGGGGGGAATAAACTAAGACCAGATCAGGTGACGGAAGCTTACGCGCGGCAAGCGCGAACGTAACCCCGGCAGTCAAATGGTCCACAGCCCGGACCCAGAGGGTTCGACTGAGCGTGGAAAATCCCCGGACGCGGACCACGCGGATGCCGTGGAGATGCTCCTGCCAAGGGGGACGAATCTTCTTTCCACCCTCGCCCGCACGGGCGACGTAGCCCGTCGGCATCTTCGTAACCACCCCAACTCCATGCCCGCGATCAATAAGGGCTTTCGCAAGTTCATAATAAAGTTGAGCGTTAGCCCGTTCCTCGGGTACGAAGCGATCAATGAAGATGAGAATCTGCATACGGATGACGGGATTTATATTTTCACGACAGTAACCATCGATTTGGAGCCCAAACCGACGCCGCCTGGGAAACTCCTTCCTTCGAAACCCTCAGGCTCTAAGAGATTTCTCCTGCAGGATCCTCTGCATGGTCTGCCGCATCTTTGCAGCACAAACGTCGACGTCATAGCAGTCCAGCATGTAACGGTATAAGACCTCGGGCGGCAGATAACGTTTGGATCCTATGATATCGTTCATTAAAGAAGCGAGTTCCTCGAAGTCTGCTTTGCGAAACAGGTATCCGGTTTCCCCGTGCCGTATGAACTCGGACATACCAGGGATATCGGACGCGATACATGTCTTGCCCAGAGCCATGGCCTCGAGGAGACACCGCGGCAAGCCCTCGCCTTCCGAAGTGAGAATAACGAGATTCATCTTTCTCATCAGCTCGAAAGGATCGCGGAGGTATCCGTGGAAAACAGCGTGGTGCTCCAAGCCAAGTTCCTGTGCCAGCCCCATTAGCCGCGGTCGTAAAGGCCCATCCCCGGCAATATGAAGGCTTATGTTCTGGTGCGAATAGACGCGAACGAGTTTGGCGACGGCGCGCAACGCCACATCCACTCGTTTTCGGCGGTTCAACAGCCCGAAATACCCGATATGGACCGAGGAGCTTACGGGCGAAGCTCCGTTCCCAAGCGCTCCACGGATCTCCTCTACGTCGACGAAATTGTTCACGTGGTGGATCACGCCAGGCGTGATTCCGTTGGCCGTGAGATGCTCCCCCATGGCCCGGGTCAGTACGAAAATAGCATCAAGTCTCTTGAGGACCCGCAGGCGAATTTGCGTGAGCAAAGAGGCAAGCATCCAGCCGTACGACAGGAAAAACTGGTCGCGAAGGATCTCCCGGACGGCGCTGACCCGAATCACGCCGGAAAGGCGTGACACCGCGATCTCCGGACGGAGGCTGTAGCAGAGCACCGCTTCAATGCCATGGTCCTCGACGTAAGTTCGCACGCGAGAGATTTCCTTCAGGCCAGGCCAGCCGGTCATATCAAAGCAGTGAAACGGCAAGCCGCTTCTTTCGATCTCCAAAAGCAGGCTTGGCTTCGCGCTCCCGGTCGAATCCAGCGCCGCGAAAGTGACATCGTCGCCCTGCTGGTGCAGGTATTTGGCGAATACAAACGCCCCCTGCACCGGACTGGACCGCTCAAACGACGGCGTCAGGAGCATAATTTTCACGGGACCAGGATTCCCTCTAATTAAATTCTTCCGCTTGAAATGTTTGACTTTCTCCGACCAGGAGGGAATTCTCAGCCAGGACCTGCCGCAACTGCTCGCGGCTCATCAGGTTATCCTCAGAGCTGTACTCTTTTCCCAACGGTTGTCCTTCACCGTTGTGACCGCGGAGTTCCGGAAGAATAGGCTCGATCACGTAGTAGGACCCCCTGGCGTAGGTACGGTGACCTTCTTCCTCCGAGACCAGGATCTCGTGGATCTTCTCGCCGGGACGCACGCCTGTGACCACGGTCTTGATGGGTTTGTCCCCGATCAGGACCGCCGCGATGTCCACGACGCGCGCCGACGGCACCCGGGGTACGTAGGTTTGTCCTCGTTTTGCCTCTCGCAGCGCCGCCAGGACAGTGTCCACGGCTTGCTCGAGACTGAGCAAAAACCGGGTCATCTCGGGCGTCGTAATCGTAATGGGCCCTCCTTGTGAAATCTGTTCATGAAAGAGCGGTATCACCGATCCGCGCGACGCGAGCACGTTACCGTAGCGCGCGCAGATGAATCGCGTAGCAGGACAATCCAGATTGGCGCGCACAAAGAGGCGTTCCTGGATCGCCTTGGTCATCCCCATGACATTGACCGGCTTGCAGGCCTTGTCCGTGGAAATACCAACGACCGTTTGCACTGGCAAACGGTGCTCACGGAGCGCACGGACGACATTTTCCGGCCCAAGAATGTTGGTCCGCACCGCTTCGATGGGAAAATACTCGCATGTGGGGACCTGCTTCAGGGCTGCGGCATTAAAGACTATATCCGCCTCCCGCAAAGCTGCCATGACCGAGGGAAAGCTGCGCACATCTCCGATCCGAAAGGTCAACCACTTTTGGAAATTTTCGTAGATGATCTCCTCGGTGACGGCGCGCCGGTGCAGGTACTCCAGCCGCATATAATGCTGCTTGGCCTCGTCTCGCGAGAAAACGATGATCTTCTCCGGCTTGCCCAATTCGCCGCTCAGCAGCCGACGTATCAGCACCCGACCGAGTGATCCGGTCCCTCCGGTAACCAGTACTCGTTTGCCGTCAAGTAGCACCTGTGTTCCTCCAATCCTCGTAAGGGGTGGCGTCCTCAGCCATCATTCGTATCATCTCTGGCCAAGGCTTTGACATAAAACCGGTCGCTGCTCTGAAACGACTCGAATCCAAGCTCCGGTTCACGCGAAAATCCTCGAACCGCTCGATCTCGATAGCGACCCCGTACGTTTCTTTGACCAAGCTCAGGACCTCGTACTTGCTGATAGGTTCCGAGGAGACATGATACAAGCCGGATAGTCGAGGACGCCGCTCGATCAAACTTTCCATGACCTGAGCCAGGATCAATGTTGGAAAACCGCTAAAAATAGCATTGCGATATCCCCGTACGCGTTGGCCTCGCTGGCCAAGAAACCACTCTACCAACCCTTTGGCTCCAGTCAGCTCGCGGCCAATCATGCTGCTTCGAATCGTGAGACAATGAGGCGAAGTAACCTCGCCCAAAAGCTTACAGCGACCGTAGAGATCCTCCGGGTCTGGTCTGTCCTCCTCGGTATACATGCCCTTGCCGCCAGAGAACACACAATCCGTGCTCATGTGAATGAGACGAGCATTGAAACTCTCGCAGATCGATGCCAGTTGATGCGGGAATAACGCGTTAACCTTCAGACCGGTTATTGCGTCTTCGGATCCGTGAGACCTCGGAACGATTCCAATGCAGTTCACCACGACATCGGGGCGCACTTTATCCAGAGCCCCCATAACGGAGTCGATCTCAAGCACGTTTACCCCACCCAGCAGCCGTGTGGGATCAAAGAGTCCGTAACGCTCGTAATCCTCATAGCCTCGTCGCACCGTAACCCAGGCATCGAGGCGCCGCCGGCATACCTGCCATACCTTGTGGCCGAGGAGGCCATTGCCGCCGAGGATCAAAACTTTCATGGCTCCCAACTTGGCGAAGCGATAAAGTCGCGGTGGAACTAGAAATAATTCGTTATTTGGCTTCTGAGGACGTTGATCACCACGGTTGACGGGCTGAAGTTTTCACTCAAATCATACCGTGCGCGCCATTCCTGTCCCAATTCCTGTCCCATAACGGTCTCCACGGAGTCGGCGATGTTTGCGGGATCCAAACCGGCCACGATGTGCGCGCCCGCCTCGACCGTCTCCGGACGCTCCGTCGTCTTTCGCAGACTGACGCATGGTACTCTATAGAAGAGCGACTCTTCGGGAGCCGTCCCCGAATCCGAAAGAAGGCAATAAGCATTTTTGCCCAAACAGTTATAGTCATAGTAGCCAAGAGGGGCTATGATCCGCATACCCTTTGGGACCGGCATCCCCTCAATCTTATTCCGGGTCCTGGGGTGCATGGGATAGATGATTTCTTTCTTGGACCGTTGGTAAACAAGACCAAGGCCTTCGAGAAGGCATCCCAGGGAGGCAGGATCGTCGACATTTTCATAGCGGTGAGCCGTTACCGCAAAATATTCCCTAGGCCGCAAGGACAGACGTTTTAGGATGTCGCTGGCGTCAATTTGATCCGCAAAGCACCGCATCGTTTCGAAAGTCGGGTTTCCGGTCACGAAGATTTTGGAGGGATGGATATTTTCCCTTATCAAATTCTGCCGGTGATATTCATTGAAAGGAAGCAGAATATTGGAGACATGATCAATGAGAATCCGGTTTCGCTGCTCCGGCATCCGGGTATCCCAAGCGCGAAGCCCGGCCTCCATATGAAAGATTTTCACCCCGCGATGGGCCGCCGGCAAGACAGCCAGGCCACTATGAGTGTCCCCGAGGACGATTAGGGCATCCGGTCTGATTTTTCCGATAAGATGATCGCTCTTTCGCACAACGTCAGCGACTTCGTTGCCGTAGCTGGACACATCAATTTCCAGATCGAAGTCCGGACTCCGAAGCTCCAAATCCTTGAAGAAAAAATCCTTTAGCTCTTTGGTTGCGTTCTGACTCGTATGGACCATGATATGGTCAAAATTCAAGCTGTCGAGTTTTTTCAAGACAGGCCACATCTTGATCATCTCCGGTCGCGTGCCGACTATCGTCATGACTCTCACGGTACTGTTGCCTCCGGTGTTACGCTTCCAGGTCCGCCCCCGATCTCAGCTCGCTACCGTAAAGAATCTTTACCTCCGGAAGCGGGATAATCAGTTTCCCGCCCCGCCCTAGGTAATCGCGACAGCGTTCCTTGATTTCGTCGAGAAATGCCCAGGCAAAAACTAGTACATAATCCGGGCGGTATTGGTCCAGGGCAGTACGTGGTCGGATTAGCAAGTGCGAACCGGGGGTATAGAAGCCATGCTTGGCGGGCGCGTCGTCTATCACGTAGTCTAGGATCTCATTGTCTAGTCCGCAATACTGGATGATCGTATTGGCGCGGCCCGAGGCGCCGTAACCCACAACTGATCTGCCCGCCCTCTTTCGTTCCTCCAACAGGTCGCGCAAACCTTTGCGCCTCAGAGCGACCCGATCCGCAACATCCAAATAAGTTTCAACTTTGTCATAGCGCCCGGCCAGTTCCTCCTTCAACAAGGCTGAAACTCTTTCCGAAACCTTCTCTTTCGTCAGGTTCCCCTTTTTCCGCACATAATATCTCTTGGACCCCGCATGAATTCGAATCGCCTCAACATCAAAGACTTCCATTCCAAATTGGCGGAAGAAAGTTTGCAGCGCCAGGAGAGAGTAGTAGGACAAATGTTCGTGATAAATCATGTCATACTGCGCCTCCCCAATAACGCTCTTGATATAATGGACTTCGAAAACGAAAACTCCATTCGGACCGAGCAACTTGTGGATTCCTCGCACCACATCATGGAGATCATCGATATGGGCAAACACATTATTCGCAGCAATAACATCAGCCGCCCCGTGTTGCTCCAGTATGGATTCGGCAACTCGCTCCGTGAAGTAATCATTAATGACAGGTATGCCCTCGTCTTTCAGGGGCCTGACGATATTGCTGGCCGGATCGACCCCAAGAACACGAATCCCGAGGTCGCGCAGCGGTCTGAGCAAAACCCCATCGTTGCAGCCGATCTCCACGACAAACGATTTTCCCGGCGTAAGGAAACGGCCGGACACCGATCCGGCATAGCCCGAAAAGTGATCCCCGAGGGTCTTGATGGCGGACGAAAAATAAAAGTAATCGCTGAACAAAATCTCTTTAGCAACAATGTTCACGACCTGAAGCAGAAAACAGTCGGGGCACAAGCACAATTCCAGGGGGTAAGTGTGTTCGTCCGCCAGCTGATCGGCCTTCAGAAAAGCGCCAGCCAGGGCCAACTCGCCCAGGTGCAACACCGGAATCAGTCGACGGCTATGGCAGCCTCGGCATGTCGACCGCCTATGGTAGTGACCGGTCATGTTGCACAGACGCCCGAACGCAAACAGGCTAACCCATATCGTGGTCGCCACCGGCGAAATGTATTTCGCTGCTTGCGATCCCTAGTCGCGGCGGAGCGTCAAAGCAACGAAACAGCAGCGCGCGCCTCTCGGCGAAAAATTCCGGAACCCGAAAAAAGCCGTTGGCTCGTAAAGCGGACTCGAAGGCGGGCGACACCAATTGCATCATGCAGAGGCCAACGTCCTCATGCGACAACCACCGAAGAACCTGAGCCACCAACAGGCGTGACCCGTTGAGACCTATTTCATCGCTCCTGCCAAAAAGATCCGCGATGACGCCCACCCTCAATCCCGAAAACCGTTCCAACTGACGCACCCGGGCAACAACATAGGAAACGAGCTGACCTTGACTATATGCCCCCCAGATCTGATAGTGGCGAGTGGGCACAGTGTTAAAGCGCCAACGAAGATGTTCGTAGGTCCGGGAAATCACGAAGCGGAAACGCTTTTTTTCCCTTTCCCAAAGATTTTCAAACTCGGCGCCAAAATCGTCAACTTCCCTGATTTCCAGATACCGCGGGTTGCGCCGTGCCTCAGCCAGCCTCAGCGCGGGAACAAGCAAGACATCCCCCAGCCGGGCAACGCTGCTCGCCCGCTGCCCCCACAGCCCGAAGGAACTCAAGATCGGCGCGAACCGCAACGGGCGCACCCATAAGGGCAGTGGCGACCATTCGCTAAAGCGCAATAGGTTTAGGAACCATAGTTTGGACTGGGGTGATGGAGCCACATAGGCCGATGAGATCCCTTCACGCAACGCCGCTTTCTCAACCAGTGCAGCTAGCCGCGCAAAGACCGCCCGTCCCTGAAACTCACGACGAGTTAGAGCGTTGACTCCCAGTCCCACGATCCTCTCACGTCCTTCAAGCCAAGCCCTTACGGGCAGCAGCGCATAATGCCCGACCAGGTTTCCTTGGCACATAGCATTCCCGATAACCGGCCTTCCTTGCGGATTATCGATATATAGCCAACGGAAATAGCTTGTCGAAAAGCCGTCGGGCAAAAAGCCGAATACGGACCGCGAAAGCGCCACCAATGGCTCGAAATCACAGGACTTGACTGTCTCGAATTCCAGCGGTGGCTTCCCTGTAGAGCCGGCTGTAACGCGATTCACGCCGAAAGATGTTCCTTTAGCGGGCAGAACCGTTGTCCAAACGTGCCAATATTAGGTCCACAATAGATCTGAAACTGTCCATCTGCTCGACGTCATCCAAGCTGAATTGGATGTTAAAGTGCTCCTCGAGCGCTAAAATCAAGTTGATATGATGCAGCGAGTCCCATGACTCGATCGTATCCCGTGTAGCGGAAGCGTCGATCGCCTGCGGATCCACCCTAAAAATGATGCCCATAATCTCCCGGACAGATTTGCCAACCATCTCTATCTCTGCCGACCTTAGTAGTTTGCTTGCGCTGTTCACTTACGACGCTATCCCATCCTCTCCGTCCGCTCGCACGCGGAACCAAGGTGGATAGGCGCGCTCAAACTGCGAAGCATCCAACCGCCAATGGCTCGCTTGATCCGAGTTGTCTGCCGGCAGAAAACCGTGTCTCTGGTAGAAGTCTGCGGCGATCTCGTTCTTTTTCGTGGGGCGATACTCGCCCGCGACCTCTGTTGCCCCAAGTTGCTCAGCCCTCCTCAGCAGGAAGGTTAAAAATGCGGTCTCCACGCCTCGCGCTATGACTCGACAGCTCATCAAAAAGGTGTCGATGTGGAGAGACCTTTCTTCCTTTCGGAGAATAGCCAGACCAATAATTCCGTCATCACCAAATCGGTCATGAAGCCGTACGGTATAGAGCTCGTGTCGCGGCGATTCCAACAGGGAACGCACCTCGGCCTCGCTGTAGCGGCGGGTGGTCAGGTTGAACTGGTTGGTTCGCTGCGTCAACTGAGCCGCCCTGGCGATCCCGCTCCATTCGACCTTCTGCACCGTCAGTTCCATCTCGAGGGAATAATAAAACTCTTCGAGAGACGGAGTTTGACTCTGCAGCTGTCTCCGCAGCCCCTCGATGCGGTACATTGCGCCTCGCTTTCGGTCTTCCTCTGAAAAGGCAAGGGTGTCGAAGACGCTCAAGCGCCGGATCCGGTCTGCCCGAACTTCCGGGGCGTCGGCTAAATGAATAGTTAATACTTCCGGCAACTCCTGACGAATGCGCTCACACTCCACAGCGCTATCATCTATATACACAAAGGTATCTAAACCCAAATTAAGTTCGTCGGCCAACTCGCGCAGGTTACGCGCCTTGTCGCTCCAGTTGATTTTTATAGCTGCGAAATGCTCCGGCCGCAAAACCATAGACGAATGCTTCGCGATCACCTCTAGAGCATCCGCCTCGTTGTTCCTGCTGTTGATCGCCAGAACAACTCCCCGATCGTGCAGTCCCAAGATGACGCGCTGCAACTCCACGAAAGCGATGCCCGGATATTCCGCGCCAAGTTGGATCCCGTCGAAACCATCTTCTCCGACGATCCCGCCCCACAGCGTATTGTCCAAATCCACCACGAGCACCTTTCTTGAGAGCCCGAGAAACGCCCGCAGATACCTCACGTACTCCTCGGCCAAACGCCTCATCGCCACGGCAGAAAGAGGCACCTTTGCCAGGGCCCATAATCGTGGGTCGTGCCACTCCTTCCAACCCACCTCCTTAACCAATCTGTCACAGTCCACGAGCCAAACGTTCCCGACATTCTTGGCCACACTCATCCAAGCCCCGTTTAATTCACGAAAGGCTAAGGCTTGGCCGCTGTCTGTCTGGTGGTCGATGATGCCCAAGGCCGGAAAAACCGGACACGGGAGGGAATGGACGATCACCTTCGCTTCTGTTTTTCGACGAAGTGCCGCGATGAAAGTCTCCAGGGCCGTGGTCGCCCTTGAGATCTCAGCTTTAATCTCACTTTCGCTGAGCCGCAGAAAACGATACACCAAATCAGGCACTACGTCTTCGGCGCGCAGGGCCAGCACCACAACATCAGGTCTGAATTGGTGCAATTTGCTTGTCTCGCTCAAAGCCTCCTGTTGCCAGGAATTGAAGTTTCCGACGTACACCTCCACCGCAATTCTTGAGGACAAGGCACGGCCTTTCAAAAATGGGACTATGGGATCAAGCGTGTAGGAGCCGAGCACCGCCACCCGAAGGGTTCGCAAATCCGCCTTCTCTATATCGATCTGAGAAGCCAGCTCCGCAGCGAGATAATACAGGGGTAGCGGGGAGTCCCCCTCCAAACGATCACGGATTCGCGACCACACCACATAGTACTCCCCCTTTTCAAGGAGCGAGGCCACCTCCCCAGCAAAATCCTCCACAGCCTTCATCCCTGTAGCATGCCCCCTGTCACTGGAATATTTGCTCCTGCAATGTAAGAACTCGATCGGCTAACCAAAAATAATACAAGATCGGCAACTTCTTCGGGTTCACACAGGCGGCGTAGCGGTACCTTTCGGGCAATCAGCTCCTGCGCGCCAACGCCGAGGTCGTCTGTGTGATGGCCGATAACAGTGGACGGCGAGACCATGTTGACGTTAATCCCCCATGGTCCGAACTCGACCGCCATGGCTCGACTCAGACCATGCAGCGCGCTTTTGGCCGTTATATACGCACCCATTTTGGGAGGCACTTCGCTGAGGGCGGAAGTCAGGATATTAATCACCCTTCCAAATTTACGCTCCCGCATGCCAGGCAACGCTAGCCGCACTAACTCAAACGCTCCCATGACGTAGGTGTTGAAATACTCCGTGAACTCCTCCGGCTGTGTTTCGAGAAGCGATTTTCTTCGGATGGTGGGTGTCGCATTATTCACAATGACATCAATCTTGCCAAACACAGCTACCGATTTCTCGTAGAGCTTCTGCACCTCAGCGGCCACGCTAATATCCGCTTTGATCGCATGCACGGTGCCACCCAAAGATCCGATTTCAGAAGTCATCTGCTTGGCTCTCGCATCGTCTTGCTTAAAATTGACGATCACCTTTGTACCGTTAGCCGCGAGTTTTCGAGCAATGG
>JACPSF010000167.1 GCA_016193385.1 Deltaproteobacteria bacterium | reverse complement strand
ATATTCAGCTACGCTGACAACGTAGTTCAGAATCTCCTGGATAAAACCCTCACTCACGGCGCCAATCTGGCGTTTGAATAATCGCTGGCCACACCCGGTTTTCTACTTCGCAAAGGAGAAGATCTTGCGAAACTCTTCCCGCAGCATCACGAATTCTTCCTCCGTGGGCGGGTCCATGAAGACCGCGCGCAAGACACCGCTCGCGCAGGCTGCCGGCTTGCCGATCTAGCGGCAGTCCCCGCAAGTCCAGAAAAACTTTACCCGTCGGCGTCCTTTCGCTTGTCACTTGGCTCGTTCCCCTTTGGTGGACTTCGTTCACCCCGTTTAATCTTCCAGATGATAGCGCCTTGCGAAATCGACCCGTCGCTGCTGAAGGTCATCGTGGACGTGCGTCACGGCCCGGATAGCGTCCCTAGTCGCACTGTCCTCAATGGAGGAAATATCTTCCTCGCTTAGTTCACGGCAGAGCTGTTCGAGCTGGTGCCACGTAGTGATCACGTCCCTGGGTGATCCTTTGGCAGGGAAGCGGGCAAACACATCGCGCGCCGCAGCAACGTAAGCCTCGCTCCTCTCAGCGTAATTACGCTTGTGTAACCCTCTGACCCACTCAGCGACCTGGCGCACCTCCTCATCTTCGCCATCTGCGAGCTTGGAGGCGACAAGGCCGCAGATTCGCTCGCCATCCTCAAAGCGCTGCACATTTTCAGCGCTGACTCCCATCTTTTCAATGATGGCGACCGCCCGATCCAGCACCGCCTTACGACCCTGTTCTATTAAAGGAAAACACCCGCATTGCTCGCACATTTAACCGTCCCCCGGTAGTCTTAAAGCGCCGAATCTCCTTGTTATCTCTAATCCCCGTAGTAGCGAAGCAAATAGCGTACCACGCCAAGCCGCCGCAAATACGCGGCAATCTGGACAGGTTTTCCACGGGAGGCTGCGCGAACGTACCACATTCGGCCCTCTTAAAAATTGGAATTGAAGGGCAGAGTTTCTTACTTTTAGGACGGCCGTGCGCTCATAGGGTAGCCTTTGTCTTGGCCTGAAGCGAGCGCGATTACTCCCCCGAGTGAACAAAGGGATCATCGCCCTTGGCTCGAAGAAGGCGATAAAGGGTTATCAAGACCCCGAGCGTGATGAAGCTATCCGCAAAATTGAAGGCCGGCCAGTGATATCCAGACCAATAAAAATCGAGAAAGTCGATCACCTCACCGTAAAAGACGCGATCAATGAGATTCCCGATAGCCCCACCCAGAATGAATGTGAGGGCGAGGATCAACCCACGCTCTTTTTCCGCCAGGCGCCTTAACAGCATCACGACAAAGCCGATCGCAACAAGCGAAAACAAAATCAGCAAGGGCCGGCGCAGCGGCAGGTCTGATCCGGCAAAAATACCGAACGCCGCACCGGTATTGCGGATATAGGTAAGGCTGAACAGGTTTTCGATCACGGGTATCGAGTGGTTCAGGGGCATCGTGCGACCCACGATGAACTTGGAGAGCTGATCCAGGAGGATAATAAAACCCAGCAGGACAAGGACGATTTTGTTTTTGGCGGACACGCTAACTAAAGCCCCGCTGAGATCGCCTTGCGCAACTGTATAGTCAAAGCTTGACCGTTCACCTTCGCACTGGCTTCGTGCGCATCCCCATCAAGGGGGCTATTTGACCACTCAATAGCCAATGTCTCTCCGCAAATGTAGGAGCGATGGGCTTCGATGGCTTGCCGCAATGCTGAAGACTCAGTGGCAAGATACAAAGCAATGCGATCCTCTATTTCAAGCTCGGACTTCTTGCGCAGCTCCTGGACATGGCGAACAACCTCCCGGGCCATGCCTTCCCGGGCTAGCTGTTCGGTGATGCGCACATCCAGCAAGAGTTGGGTTCCGTGGTCAGTCAGCCCGGCCCACCCCTCCGGCGCCTTAGTTTTTAAGAGAATATCGTTTGCATCCAAGACCACTGTTGTTCCCGCGCAGTGCAGTTCGATATTTCCTCCAGCCTGTAGCTTGGCCGCCAATGAGTTAGCATCGAGCCCCGCTAGGGCCGTTCGTATCTCCGTTAACAACAACCGCTGGCCAAATTTTGGGCCGAGCGTTTTTAGGTTTGGAGCAACCTCGTAGCAAAGCAGCGGTCCCTCGGCCGGATCGTGTAGGCTCACCTTCTTCACGTTTAACTCTTCCGTGATCTGTTCAGCGAAGCGCAAAACGGCGTCGCGCTCTGGCTCATTGGCTACTTGGATCTTTATCTCTGCCAATGGCTGACGGACCTTGATCCTCACGCTGTTCCTCGCCGCCAAGCCCAGCGAGACCAGCCGTAGCAGCGCTTCCATGTTACCCGAAAGCTCGGCGTCGATCAGTGGCTCGTCAACGTCGGGAAAGCCACAAAGATGCACGCTCGGAGGTCGGCGGGCCTCCTCCTCGCCGCTCCACTCGAGATTCTGGTACATGACCTCTGTTAGGAACGGCGTGATCGGCGCGAGGAGCCTCGCCAGTGTGGTGAGCACTGTGTACAGTGTCTGATAGGCCGCCAATTTGTCCCTGCTTTTCTCGCTCTTCCAGAAGCGGCGGCGGGTCCGGCGCACATACCAGTTGCTGAGCTTTTCCGTAACGAAATCTTCGGCTGCAAGACAGAAGGCCATCACGTTGTAGTCTTTGAATTCGTGCCGGGCGGTCTGGATCAATAGCTGCAGGTCCGAAAGAATCCAGCGGTCGATATCCGGCCTTTCGGAGACAGGAACAACAGGGGCGTCGGGATCAAAACCGTCCAGCCGGGCGTAGTTGGAGAAAAAGGCATAGGTGTTCCAAAGCTTAAAGACGAAGCGGTTTCTTATCTCGTCCGCGGGGCCATAGCCAAAATTGATGTTGTTGGCCGGATTGTGCCGGCAAAACATCCAGCGCATCACATCGACGCCCATTTTTTCCGCCGACTCCTCGAACGGAATCGCGTTGCCCTTGGACTTGTGCATCTCCTCGCCTTTTTCATCGCGCACTAGCGCGTGGCCCAGCAGCACCTTAAAGGGAGCCTGCCCCTCCATCATCGTGCTCATAGCGAGGAGCGCGTAAAACCAGTTGCGGAACTGGCCGGGGAAACATTCGGTGACAAAGTCGGCAGGAAACCATTCCTTCCAGTATTTTCGGTCGCGGTTGTAGCCCAAGGTCGAGTAGGGCACGATACCGGCGTCGAGCCAGGGGTTGCCGACGTCAGGAATCCGACTTGCCTGGCCATCACACTTGGCACAGCGAATCTTAACCAGATCTACCCACGGCCTGTGGGGGGAGTGGCCCTCGAACTCTTTCCACCCATCCACAGCACGCTTCTTAAGTTCTTCACGACTTCCAATGACCTCGAACTCGCCGCAGCTCTCGCAGACCCAGATAGGCAAAGCAAGACCCCAATAACGCTTCTTCGAGATCATCCAGTCGCCCATATTCTTGAGCCAGTCCATCTCACGCTGCAGGCCAAAGTCGGGGATCCAGCGAACGTCAGAGCAAATTTTCATGATCGCGTCGCGCCAATGCATATCGACAAACCATTCATCCACAAGCCGAAAGAGAAGCTCCGTCTTGCAGCGCCAACAGTGGGGATAGTTGTGCGGGTAGCGCTCAACTGCAACCAACAGCCCTTTTTGCTGGAGATTGGCTAGTATCCAGTCGATAGTGGCGGAGTCTAGGACCGAGTGGTCTTCAAGCTCCCCGAAGCCCTGCAGGAAGATTCCGGCCTCGTCGAGTGGCGCGATCGGAACAAGACTCTCCTGTTTGCCGAGAGCAAAGTCTTCTTTGCCACACCCCGGAGCAATGTGCACAATGCCCGTTCCCTCAGCCTCGGTCACCGCCTCCCAGGAGACAACGCGGTGTATCTCACGCGCAGGCCTTGGTGAGCCCCACTTTTGCTTGATCGCCACCTCCGCAATCTCGGCTGAATAGCCTCCAGGATGACCCTGTGCCTCGAACTCATCAAAGGGCCCATCGTATGGCCATCCGAGCATCTCGCTTCCCGAGAGCTCGCCTAGGATCTCATAGCCCCCCTTTTCCTTGAAAATCTGCTCGATGGACTTAAGTTTGGGGACCCCCTCAGTCCATTCCTTTCTCCGGAACTCATCCTCAAGCCGCTGCGCCGTGAAAGCGCCCTTGGCTAAGTAGTACACTTCGCTTCGATGGCGAACCCTTAGGTAGGTGAGATTGGGGTTGACCGCAACGGCCACGTTGCTGGTGAGCGTCCAAGGTGTGGTGGTCCAGACGAGAAGACTCTCGCCCGGCCAGCCACGGAGCGGGAAGCGCACGAACACCGCCCGGTGGGCGACTCGCTGGTAGCCCTCGTGCATCTCCATCTGGCTAATGCCCACCGCGCAACGCGGACACCAAGGCATCGAGTCGTAGGCTCGGTAAATTAAGCCCCGTTCATGACACTTTTTTAGGAAGCTCCAGATCGTGTAGTTGTTCTCTTCGGACATGGTGTAGTAACTACGACGCTCGTCGGGCGGCTTCAGCCAGTCTTCATCGCGATCCCAATCCATCCAGTAGCCGAGGCGAACCGACTGTTCCGTCTGGACGCGGGCGAACTTGTTCACCCGCTCTTTACATAGGGTGACAAACCGATCGATGCTCGCAAAACGATTGTCAGGCACGAGATCCTCGATGTCCTGCTTCGATTGGAGACCAAGCTCTTTTTCCACCTCCACTTCTACCCAGAGTCCTTGGCAGTCGAAGCCGTTTTGATAGCGCAACTCGTGTCCAGTCATGGCAAAGTATCGGCTGTAAATGTCCTTATACGTGCGGCCCCAGGCATGATGAACGCCCATGGGGTTGTTGGCCGTGATGGGCCCGTCGAGGAACGACCACTTCGGCTTGCCGCGATTCTTTTCCCGCAGGCGCTCAAAGGCGTTTGTGCGCTGCCAGAAATTGAGAATCGATCGTTCGAGTGCTGGGAAATCGACCTCAGTAGCTACTTTGGTAAATCGCATAATAGAAAGATCCTCGGATGAGGAGAGAATCTAGTTCCCTTACACCTTTCAATTAGTATCTCAAGGCAGAGAATTTATCTAGATCTACCTGAGCGGGCTCATTCTGCGGCAGGTTGGCTCGCATGGGGAAACGGGTCTTAGGCAGGTTCAAAGTCTCTTTGTAGTCCATGAACTAAAGTAAAAGGGGAGTTGCCGGACCAGCCCTCGGACACCCAGCAAGAGGCTACTTATGGTTGTTGAGCCCCCGGACCATGCGGAAGGCGAACTTATCCGCTTTGCTTTCAGCATCCGCCCAAAAGACGTAGTGCCCGATCTCGTGGTAAACCGTGTTGATCCAGCTCCTTTCGGAATTGTATTTCCTCCCCCGCTTCCAGTTTTCCGGGTGGACCAGATAGATCTGGCCGTTCTCGTAGGTTTTGCCCGCTGTCTTGCCCCAGTCGAGGTATTCAAACCACTCTACCTTCGGCATTTTCAAGTGGTAAAAACGAGAGAGGGAAGAAATGGCCTTCTTAAAAGCCGAAGGCCTGTAGTCTCGGAAGAAAGAGGCAAGATAACGATCCACCAACCGACGCTCTTTCAAAGGGGGTAGAATCATCCGCATAGAATCCAACCTCAGCCACAGTGACATCATTATCTAGCACCAAAAAAAAAGAAAAAACAGACCGGGGCTTCAAGAGAGCCGGCTTTATGACTTAAGCTATTGTTTTTGTTGGTATTTTACCGTGGTCGGGTGATTTTCCGGGGAAAACAGCACCCCATCGCACCGGAACAACGCAAAGGGCCTTGTTGCAGTAACCGCGACGGCGTGCCGCTTAAGATCCCTCTTCATCCCGAAGCGAGAAAGTATTATAAGCAAAAGGGCTACATTTGATGCGCCGGTTGCTCACAAACCTCGCCCAGATCGCTACGGGACTCGGTCTCAGCCTCGGACTCCTGTCGATCAAAATTTTCCCTCGCAGTTTCTTCCTCGCCACGGCTCGGGGCGCCGCCGATCTCGGCTTCGTCCTATTCCACAGCTTCCGCACGCGCTCGATCCGAAATTTGACGCTCGCGCTCGGCGACCAGCTAGGCGCCGCGGAAATTGCCGCCACGGTGCGCAGGTCGCTGCGCAACTTTTTCCGCGATGTCGTGGAGCTTGGTTTTGCCCTTGAGGCCCCGGTCGAACAGATCCGCGCTGAAATCCCGCTCTCTGGCCGAGAGCACCTGCAGGCGGCCTTGAGCAAAGGCAAGGGGGCCATCGCGCTCGGCGCCCATTTGGGAAACTTTTTTTTGGTCGGCACGCGCCTTGCCGCGGAGGGTTACCCAACCTATGTGCTCGTGAACCAGCCGCCAAACGGTTACTTCGGCCGCCTCATGGATCGCTGGCGCCTGCGCCTGGGACAGCGCACCATCCACGCCAGACCTCGGCGGCAGGCCTTTCGCAACCTGGTCCAGGCTTTGCGGCGAAATGAGACCACCGTAGTCATCGCTGACGAGTACCGATCGGGGAGCGGCGTCTTCGTACCCTTTTTCGGCCGGACGGTTATGGCGCGGCGCGGTCCGGCGACCCTGGCGCTGCGCACAGGGGCTGCACTCGTTCCGATCTATCTCATCCGTAGGCCGGACGGCGAGCTGATGCTCATCATCGAGCCGGAAATCGAGCTCGCCAAGTCGGGCGCGATCAAAGCGGACGTCAGGGAGAATACGCTCCGCATCGCAGAGTGGCTGGAAAAAACCGTAAGCACTTATCCGGACCAGTGGAACTGGATGAACGTCCGCTGGCGCCAGGCTCCGCTCGGGGCCTGGGTCGGGAAACAGCCTCGCTACGAGGCGTCGGCCCCGGAAAGATAACCGAATCACTATCCACCGAGAAACTAACTTCCAAGAAAGGGGAACATCGTGAAAAACCGCAAACGAGAGATCGAGCAACTCAAGGAGAGGGTTGCGCTGGGAAATCGAATTCTTTTCCACCAGGGCCTAGCCGACTACCATGGTCATTTGAGCGCCCGCATTCCGGGAACCCGCAGGTTTCTCATCAAGCCGATGCTGGCGCCTCTCGGATATGTCACCAGCAAGGATCTCATCGTCGTGGATATTGATGAGTACAAGCGCGTATGCGAGGAGAACTGGGCTAAGGTGAAAGGCAAGCGGGAAGTGACGAGGCTGAAACTTCCGCCACGCGAGACAATGATACACGCCGCAATCTATGAGGCTCGGCCAGACGTCAATTCGGTGGCGCACACCCATCAGCCGCTGGCAACTGCCTTCTCGGTGGCCGGCGTCCCGCTTTTGCCGATTTACAATCAAGCGGCTCCCTTCGCGCCGGAGACTCCCATCTTTCCCAGTCCCAGACTGATCTACACGCTGCAAGACGGGGCAGAGCTAGTACAAACGCTAGGCAAGCGCACGGCAGTTCTTATGCAGGGTCACGGCATCACGACAGTGGGCGAAGGAGTGGAACAGGCAACTTCCAATGCGATCTACCTCGAGAGAACAGCCCATATGCAGTGGGTCGCAAGCTCCGTAGGCAAGCCAGTGACCATGCCGCAAAAGGACATAGACGTGATGAAGGAAAACATGGTCTACCGCGCCTACGACGCCTTTGCCTATTTTGCCTCCCTCTTGAGAAGGAAGCCGGGATCGACTTGAATCGCGCTCCGGTTTGAAGCAAGGTGACCGGGTAGGGAAGAGAAAACGCAAAATTGTCTCTTTAAGGAGGAAGTTGAATGGCAACCGCTAAAAAAAGCCCGGTTCAGGCGGCGCCGGTCAAGGAGCCAGGAAGGGGACCCATCCAAGATCTGCGCGATTGGCTTGACCGGGTTGATGAGATCGGAGAACTTATCCGCATCAAGGAGCCTGTCGATTGCATCGAGGAGATGGGCGCCATTGGTTATCTCGTAGCCAAGCAGACCCCTTCGCCCGCGATTCTCATCGAAAAGACCAAAGGCTATGAAAAGAGCCCGGTAGGAGCCATGCATCTCTGGAATATCTTAGGCCCCAGCCTCAAGCGCATCGCCCTTACCCTCGAGGAGCCTCCGGAGACGCCGACCGTGGAGCTGATCCGGCGCGTCAAGGAAAAGCTCAAGGAGCGCAAGCCCCCACGCGAGGTGGCGCGCAACCAGGCCCCCTTCTACGAAAACAGCCGGACCGGCAACGACGTGGATCTACTTGAGCTGCCGATCCCGAAGCACTGGCCCTTGGACGGCGGTCGCTACGCCGGAACGGCCGACGCCGTCATCACCCGTGACCCCGATAGCGGCTACCTGAACATCGGCACCTACCGCATGATGCTACAGGGTAAAAACCAGGTCGGCCTGTACCTCTCGCCCGGAAAGGATGCGCGCCTGCACATCACCCGAGCCTGGCAGAAAGACCAACCCATACAGGTTGCGGCCGCCTGGGGAATTGATCCGCTGTTTATGGTGATCGGTTCTCAGACTTTTCCCAAGAACGTCTCCGAGTACGAGTTCGCCGGCGGCGTCAAGGGCCAGCCGATTCCGGTCGTGCGCGGCATGGCCACGGATCTCCTGCTGCCGGCCAGTGCCGAATTCGTTGTCGAAGGGGTCATTGGTCCCAACTCCGTGAAGAAAGAGGGACCCTTTGGCGAGTTTCCCGGTTACTATGGGAGGCCGGAAGCCGGCTGTCCGTTGGTGGAAGTAACGGCGGTGCACTACCGCTCAAACCCGATCCTGACCAACGCGCTTATGGCGGACTATCCCTCCAACGAGCAGAGTGGTTTCTTCTCAATCATCCGATCAGCGCGCATCTGGGATGACCTGGAGAAGCTCGGTATTCCGGGGATCCGGGGCGTCTATTGCCACCCGGCTGCGGCTGGCGGTTTCGGCATGACCGTCCTCAGCCTTGAGCAACGATATGCGGGTCACGCCGCTCAAGCTCTGGCACTGGCGGCGCAGGTGCCAGGCGGGGCGTACTACACCAAGTGGATCATTGCGGTCGATGAGGACGTTGACCCGACCGATACAAATCAGGTGATCTGGGCGATGAGTAGTCGTTGCAATCCGGTCGAGGACATCGATCTCCTGCGCAACACGTGGAGCACCTGGCTTGACCCCACGCAGAACCCGCCGGAAAAACGCCCCTATGGCTCGAAGGCGCTCATCAACGCCTGCAAAGAGCATCGCTATCTTCCCGTCTTTGCCAAGCGCACCGCCCTGCGCAGGGAGATTTACGACCAGGTTGCGTCTCGCTGGCGGGAGCTAGGGCTGCCGGGAGAGATCCCGACAGTCAGAGCTTTTGAGCAGGAGACCAAGGTCGTCTACCATGAGGTGGGTGGATTTGAGCCGGGCCACCAGCCGGGGGAAGAAGATAAACCAGAGGATAAGAAGTAAGAGCCCGAGAGAGGGAGCGAGACCGAGAGAGACGCTTAACGAATAGCGTCCTCTCCCCTCTCGTTGGTCCGAATCCTGATGACTTCTTCCACGGTCGAGACAAAGATCTTTCCATCACCGATCTTTCCCGTCTGCGCGGACTCAAGGATAGTGTCGATGATCTTGGGCGCCATTTCGTCGGGGGCCAAGATCTCGATCTTGACCTTGGGGAGGAAATCGACCGTGTACTCCGCGCCGCGGTAGAGCTCAGTGTGTCCCTTCTGCCGCCCGAATCCTTTGACCTCGCTGATGGTCATCCCGGTAATCCCCACCGACGTGAGCTTTTGCTTGACCTCATCCAACTTAAAGGGTTTGATGATGGCCTCGATCTTTTTCATCGTTTCCTCCTTTCCCCCTTCCGAAGCGCGGCTGCCGCCCCCACCGGTCTAGATGTCGTAATAGAGGGCGAATTCATAGGGGTGAGGTCGAAGCCTGATGGGGTCAACTTCCTTGGTGCGTTTATAATTTAACCACGTCTCGATCACATCCTTGGTAAAGACATCTCCTTTAAGGAGGAAGTCATGGTCCCTCTCCAACGCATCCAAGGCCTGATCCAGCGAGCCCGGCATCATCTCAACGTTAGCTGCCTCCTCCGGCGGCAACTCGTAGAGGTCCTTATCGATCGGCTTAGGCGGCTCTATCTTGTTCCTCACCCCATCCAATCCCGCCATGAGCTGGGCCGGGAATGAAAAGTAGGGGTTGCAGCTCGGATCCGGCGTGCGAAACTCCAGCCGTTTAGCCTTCTCGCTGGTGGAGTACATCGGGATCCGCACACAGGCGCTGCGGTTGCGCTGCGAATAGACCAGGTTGATCGGAGCCTCATACCCAGGCACGAGCCGCCGATAAGAGTTGGTGGTAGGGGCTATGAAGCCGCAAAGCGCATGGGCATGCTTGATCAACCCACCGATGTAGTACCGCGCCGTATCGCTGATCAGACCGTAGTTTTTCTTGT
>JACPSF010000166.1 GCA_016193385.1 Deltaproteobacteria bacterium | reverse complement strand
TTCCCGGCGGCATGCGGCTTTTCACCCCGGGTGGGACAGATGGTCGTCGGCGCCGTAGGCGCGTGCACCGCGAGGATGCTCTTCTGCGCCGGACGCCTCGAAGACGTCAACGCAGGCTGGTACAGCGTTTGGTACGACGGAGGGCCGGGCTTTTTCTACGCCGGCCACAACCGCGAGGGCATTCGAACGGCGCAGGGACTCTACGACATTCACGGCGGCGGGCTCGGCGCCGCGCCGGCGCGTGACGGGGTCAACACGGGCGGCCACATGAACATCCCCTCGGGCGGCATCGCCGACGTGGAGCGGACCGAAATGCAATATCCGTTTCTTTATTTCGCTCGCAACCAGAACCGCGACGGCTCCGGCTTCGGCAAATACCGTGGCGGGGTTGGCAGCTATCGGATTTACATGATCTACGGCTCGCAGGACTTTTCCGTGGACTACAAGCTCTATGGCAGAATTCCTCAGGGCGCGTACGGTCTTTTCGGCGGCTATCCGGTCGGACCCGGCGGCATCCGCGCGGCGTTTTCCACTCCATCCGATATTCTCGCGAAGCTCCGGGCCGGTGATTACCCGAGCCGATCCGAGCAGATCGAAGAGCAGGGTTGGGGAAAGATCTCGCACCCCTCCGGTCATGTAGGACGGCTCCAGCTACCTGAGTTCACTTTGATCGCGGACTTCGTTCAAGGTGGAGGCGGCTACGGTGATCCGCTCGACCGGGCACCCGAGGCCGTTCTGCGCGACGTGAGGCGCGGGGTGACTTCCCCAGCGGCGGCGCGCTCGATTTATGGGGTCGCGATCGATACCGCAATCGGCACGGGGAATCAGACCGAAACCGAGAAGCTGCGCCGCGAGATCCGCGCGCGGCGGCTTAGAGAAGCTAAGCTCGGTGGAAACGGCCGCACAAGCATCGCGGGCCAAAAAAATTGGCTTCCGGTGCGGCGCGTTCACGAGTATCTGGAGCTCGCCCAAGCCGGCTCCGACCGAGCCATTCTCTGCTCTCGATGCAAGCAGCCTTTAGCCAGGCCCGACGAGAACTACAAGAAGCACAGTCTGCGCAGGATCGTCGATCTCAATGACGTAGCGGGACGGCCGCTCCCCTCGGGCGAGCCGTTCATCGGTTGCTTCCACGAATACTACTGTCCGGGCTGCGCGACCCTGCTCCAGGTCGACCTTTACTGTCCGGAATTGGGCGGCGAAGAGGATCTTTGGGATATAGAAATTGCGTAACGCTCCACGGCGGAAGCGGGATTTAAGGGGGGTTGCAAGCACGTGACGCTGATTCTGAGCAACGAAGAAATCGATGCGATCCTTACGGTGGAGATGGCGATCGACGCCGTAGAGCGATCCCAAGCTGCGGTTGCGAAAGCCGAAGCCATCAGCAGCCCCCGCGTCGACACTCTCGCTCCGACCTCCAGCGGGGAGATGCGCGGGACTTATGGGCTGAAGATGATGTGCGGCCTGTGGCCCGAAGCAGGTGTGGCGGCGCTTCGGATCAACAGCGACGTTCTTATCTGGCCCGAGGTCATGGGCAACGTGCGCCGTGACCGGCTTCCCGGCGCCGACGGGCGGTGGAACGGAATGTTGATCCTCTACAGCACGGAGACCGGAGCGCCGTTGATGATCTCCCCGGACGGCTATATCTCGCGCATGCGCGTCGGGGCGACCAACGGCCTGGCGGCCCGCTATCTCGCCCGCGAGGGGGCGCGCGCCATGGCCCTTCTCGGAACGGGCTGGCAAGCGGGCGGGCAACTGATGGCACACTGCGCCGTTCGCCCGATCGAGGAGGTCAAGGTCTTCAGCCCGAACCGAGGCAATCGGGAGCGCTTCTGCAAAGAGTTGCAGCATCGGGTAAAAGCTCGGCTCGTGCCGGTCGACTCTCCCGAGCAGGCGGTCGAAGGGTCGGACATCGTCGCCACGGCGACCAACTCCATGGAGCCGGTGCACAGGCTTGAGTGGTTGCGTCCCGGCGTCCACTACAGCGCGGTCAAGGTGCAGGAGATGGACCAGCGCTTTCTCGAAGCAGTCGACCGCGCTTTCCTCTTCTCCAAAAACCCGGCGACCACGCGCCCGCAACTCCATCGCCTCCCCTCGGTGGAAACGCCCGAGACAAAACCCGGCTGGTGGTCCAACTGGGACGGTCCATTGTGGGAGCAATTTCAGGAGTTGCCCCATTTGCTCACCGGCGAGGCGAAAGGACGAGCGACCGAGCACGAAGCGACGGCTTTTGTTAACAACGTCGGCCAGGGCTTGCAGTTCGCCGCTGTCGCCAAGAAAGTTTATGACGAGGCAGTGCGACGCGGCGTGGGGCGCAATCTTCCGACCGAATGGTTCACGCAGGATGTGCATCCATAGCGTGCTTCGTTGCCCGTGAGCGTGCTCGGCAAATGAAAGGAGCTGGAACATGAGCAATCGGAACAAGAGCCTTGAACTTTTGCTCTGTCTGGTCGTCGTTTCTGCCGCGCTTTTCGGGGGAACACTAGTAGCCTTCGCCCAGCCGGTCCGGGTTGCGATCGGAGCGGCAAGCGTGGCTCATATCCCGGGGTTAGTAGCCCTTGAGGCGGGCTATTTCGCCCGCGAGGGGCTGAGTCCGGAACTGATCTATATCCGCGGCGGGCCGCAGACCGTCTCCGCTCTCGTCGGAGGAGACGTCCACTTCGCCCAGGTTTACAGCCAACCTATTCTAGCCGCGCGCCTGACCGGTGGCGATACGGTTATCGTTGCCGGCTTGATCAACCAGCCGCTCTTCTCGGTCATCACCGTTACGAGCATCGAGAAGCCGGAAGAGCTGCGCGGGAAAACATTGGGGATCACCACTTTCGGATCGGCGACGGATCTCGCCCTGCGTCTGGCGCTCAAGCATTGGGGGCTTAAGCCCGAGACGGACGCGAGCATTCTGCAAATCCGTGGGGTCCCGGAAATTCTGGCGGCGCTCAAGTCCGGGGCTATCCACGGCGGTGTGGTCTCTCCGCCGACCAACATCATGGCGATCAAAGCGGGCTTTAAGGAACTTGCCTATCTGCCTCGACTCGGCATTTCGTTTCAGCACACCACCTTGACGACGACTCGAAGATATCTGGGAAACAATCGCGCCACTTCATTGAAAGTCATGAAGGCCTACGTTTACGCGATTGAGCGGATTAAAGCGGATAAAAATTTTGCTCTGAAGGTCATCGCCAAAAATTTCAAGACCACCGATCCGGAGGTTCTGGAGTACACCTACAATGCGGGCGCTCCTTTGTTCAAGACGCCTCCCTATCCAACTTTCGAGGGGATTCAGGCGACGCTCGACTTTATGGGAGAGAAAGATCCCAAGGCGAAACAGGCCCAGCCGAAAGATTTTGTCGATGCTTCCTTGCTTGAGGAGATCGAGAAAGGAAAAAGATGAGTCTTAGAGGAAAAGCCGCTGTTGTTGGGATTGGCGAGACGCCGATGGACAGGCTTGGGCGAAAGCCCGGCGAGCCGCGCCGGTCTACGGGCGAATATCTCGCGTGGGCCGTCCGCCTCGCCCTGGAAGATGCCGGCCTGACGAAAAAAGATTTCGACGGACAGGGGCTTGCCGTTATCTACACGACCGACTACATCCAGTCCTTCTGGCCCGTGGAGGCGGCGGAAATTCTTGGGATCTCACCCAGCGTGCTCCTGGGAGGAGGAAATGGGGGTTCGAGCGCCGTCTCGCTTCTGGGCCAGGCCGCCGCCATGGTGAACTCCGGGCTCGTGGATCTCGTGCTATGCGTGGCTGCCGCCGCTCCCTTTGCGGAACGGTGGTCCAGAACGGAGCCCGGGGACACGCGAAACTTCGAGATGCCCTTCGGGATGATGGGACCGAACAGCAAAATCTCGCTGGTCATGAGCCGCTACATCCACGAATACGGGATGACTTCGGACCATACCGGCAAGATCGCCGTCACCGCACGCTACCACGCGACCCTGAACCCAAACGCCTATTTAAGGAAACCGCTGACCCTCGAAGAATATAAAAGCTCACGTTTTATCTCCGACCCCATACGCCTCTACGACTGCGTGATGCCGGCCAACGGCGGCAGGGCATACATTATGGCCTCCCCCGGGCGCGCGAGGAGCCTCCGAAAGCCGCCGGTTTATCTCCTGGGGTGGGGCGAGCGTCACAACCCGAGCTTCGGTCCCAGCTCTCACTCCAATCCGCTGGTGACGGGAATCACCGAGTCCGGAAAAAGGGCCTTTGAGATGGCCGGCGTGAGTCACGGCGAGATCGACTTTTTGGGCCTTTATGACGATTACGTTGTCGTGATCATGCTCCAGATCGAAGATCTGGGCTTCTGTGAGAAAGGAGATCGGACGTTCTTTGAAGCCACCGACTTCACGTTCAAAGGAGATCTCCCCATCCAAACCGGAGGTGGAATTATCAACTGCGGCCAGCCCTCCACCACGGGAGAGATGGTCCACGTTATCGAGGCGGTACGGCAGTTACGCGGCGAAGGCGGGGCACGGCAGGTCCCCGACGCCAAGATCGGACTGGTGACCGGTCTGGGGGCGGTCGCTTACGGCAAGAACTTCGGCTGCACCGCCGCAGCGATTCTGGGAAAAGAGGTTTGAAATGGCCGAGCCAGTCCGAGAGAGCAAAAAGCCGCTTCCCGAAGTCATTCCACTCACCCAACCCTTTTGGGAAGCAACCGCCAAGAAGCATCTGGTTATTCAACGCTGCAGCGATTGCCGCGCCTGGGTCTGGTGCCCGCGTCCCGCGTGCGTCGAGTGCGGCAGCGAAAGGCTCCAGTGGACGCCCGTTAGCGGGCGCGGAAAGATTTTTGCCTTTTCCGTGATCCGCGAGATCGTCGGTCGCTCCCTTAGAGCATTCGAAGGCGACATTCCTTACGTCGCTGCCTGGGTCGACCTGGAAGAGGGGCCGCGGCTGACGAGCAACATCGTGAGCTGCCCGATCGAGAAGGTGAAGATCGACATGGAGGTCGAGGCGGTCTTCGAAGAGGCGGCCCCCGGCATCTTCCTTCCCAAGTTCAAGCCGCGCAACTAGGCACGAGATGAACTATTCCGGCGCCTGGAGTATTGAAGGTCCAAATTAATCGTAGGGGAGGTTCCAGGCTCGTGTTCACACGCAAGTGGTCCACGTCGGGACGGAAGTACGACGTTGTGGTGGAGCGAGACGTGCGCGTTCCTATGCCGGACGGTACAGCGTTGGATGGGGATATCTACCGCCCCGCATCCTCCGAGCGATTCCCTGTTATCCTCGGCGCTCACCCCTACAACAAGGATCTGCAGTCACAACCCATGCGCCCTGTCGGCTTCACCCCTATGCGCGGCTACATGGAAAGCGGCGACTCGACCTTCTTCGCCCGCCGCGGCTACGTCCACGCCGTCTTCAACGTGCGCGGCACCGGCAAGTCGGAGGGTTTCTATCAGCTGCTGGGCCCGGTAGAGGTCCAGGACATCTGCCATCTCATCGACTGGCTCGCAGCGCAGTCCTGGAGCACCGGCGACGTGGGGATGTTCGGCGTCTCCTACTTTGCCAGGCTCGCCAAGGCGGTGGCTGCGGCCGGCCCAAAGCCGCTGAAGGCCATCTTCGCCCCATTCGCGGGCACTGACGACTACCGCCAGCGCTCGTACCACGGCGGCATCCTGGCGCACGGCTTCCTCGCCCACTGGCGCAACAGCCTGCACCGGCCCAGATACCGCAGCTTGACAAAGGAGATGCTAGGCGAAGACGGCTTCAAGCAGGCCATCGAGCGAGCCATGCGCGACGAGGAGATCATGGCCGTGCCGGTGCTGCGCGAAGCGCTGCAGAACCCGGAGGTGGGCACGAACCCGCTGATCGTCGATGTCATTCTGAATCCGTTCGATGGGCCGTTCTGGCGCACGCGCAGCGCCCGCGACATGAAAGCCACGCTGCCGGCCTACCTGGGCGCCTGCTGGGGGAACTACGGCCTCCACCTGCCTGGCGCGTTTACGGCCTGGAAGGAGTGGAAGGGGCCCAAAAAAATGGTCATCGGTCCGGGCGTCTATCTCGACCGCCCGCTCTACCAGTACCAGGACGAGTCGCTGCGCTGGTTCGACTACTGGCTCAAGGGGATCGATACCGGCGTCATGGACGAGCCGCCGATCCGTTGCTTCATTCCTCCCACCGGCGAGTGGAAGTCGCTGGTCGACTGGCCGCCGCCTGACGCGCGCTGGACGACGTTCTATCTGCACAAGGACGGCCTGCTCAGCGAGCACGAACTCTGGCCGGGGGAGGGCGCAGATTCCTTCGACGAATCGAACTTCGAGCACGGCTCGGCGACCTACGCAACGCCGCCGCTCGTCGAGAACACGGAGGTGCTGGGCCCGAGCGTCCTGACCCTGTATCTCTCCACCACCGATACGGAAGCGCTGCTGTTCGCAACCCTGTTGCTCATCGATCGGGATGGCAAAGAGCACGAGCTGACGCGCGGCTGGCTGCGCGCCTCGCAGCGCCGCCTGCGAGACGACAGCGAGCCGTGGGAACCCGTGCTGGCGCATGAGGAGCGGGAGCCGCTCGAACCGGGCAAGATCTACGAACTGCGCATTCCGATCGTGCCGACAGGGCGCTTGTTTCAGGCCGGCGAGCGTATCGCGATCCGAGTCAAGGGAGCCGACGACGAGCCGCCTGTGAATTCCTTACAGGCCATCGCGCGCAACCACGTGCGGCGGCCAAGGCCGTATCGGATCACCATCCATCACGACGAGTCGCACCCGTCGCACCTCGATCTTCCGATCACGCGCGGCAACCTCATCGGCACTTTCTTCTCCGGGGGAGACATCAGCAAGTTTGGACTCGCGCATTGACCGGGCAGGCAGCCTCCCTCGCCCGCCCCTTGCCTGTTGCCTAAGAAGACGGCCCGTGCACTAAGGCTGATCCCGTCTTTCAGTCCTCCTCGCGCGACGCCAAAGAAATTTACCGAGAATTACGCTATAATATAGTTGCTATGGAAACGGCCGCCCCACGTAGAAGCCTCATCACCCGCGTTATCCGGAGCGGAGATCTACTGACCCGAGAATCGCATTGGGACAAAGCCACGCCGGAGGAGCGAATTGAGGCGGTGTGGGAGCTCACGCTTCTCTGCCTTGCTTGGCAATCGAACCGGGCCGATGAACCGCGACTTCAGAGATCTATTAGCCGAATTCAACGCCCATAACGTTGAGTTCCTTGTGGTCGGCGCCCACGCTCCGCCACAGAAGACCTTGATGTCTGGGTGCGTCCGAAGGGGTCAGGGAAAGGGGTCAGAAAGGGGGCAAGTCCGCTCTTGGCTCTTCTGTAGCTCTTCCTCAATCTTCCGCGCCCTGCGAGTTATCCTTCTCTCCGCTCCCACTCTCGCCTTCATCCTTAAACAAGCTGAGCTCACCGATGAGGTCTTCTCTAACCCCAGCACCCTACCAATCTCGCTGTGCCTGTGGCCCCCCAAGGTCCGACACAGATACATCGCCATGGACCGTGCCTCGTTCTCTTCCCCCCGGCGCTTTCTCCTTAGCTCCTCTAACCACTTACCGTACACCCTAGCTGTCACCCGGGCAATCTCCTCAACTCCTAACCCAAATACCCGCCGAGACTCGGGTCAGGGCTCGGGGGGTCAGGCTTTCCTTTCTAGCAGGCTGCGGAAAAAGTGATTTTCATGCTTCGAGAGCCTCAGCATGAACGGAAATTCGTCAATGTTTTCAACACTTGCTCCGTTCGCCCTGAGCGTGTCGAAGGGTGAACGGAGGCTTTTTCAGCAACCTGCTAGACAATCTCGGCAGAGCGACGCCACCCGCTTATTGTTCGGATAGTGCCGCCAGACCCCTGATTCACGCCACGCGTTTTCAAAGCGCACGGACCTTAAGCTACATTCCCATCGCCCGGTTCAGAATTAGCGTTGACTCGTGACTCCCGATTCTGAGTCTCTACTGATAAGCAGGAGAAGAGATTTTAGCTACCGTCCGTGAAGGCAAGCTTGGATATTTGGGGCACGCGGGGTCCGGCCTTACGTTCTTGACAATCTTGACTTGAAAAGGTCGCTAAACACTGCGCCGAGGACCAAGGGGGTTGAAGAGCAGGGTCCCTTCGGGCGTCTAAAGTGTCGGATCGAAGGCTTTTCAAAGGTAAGGCGAAAAGGAGGAGAAAACCCATGCCGGCAAAGATTGATTGCATAACGTGCCGGAAGCGGCGAAAAAAGCGTTAGCTCGCGAGACGTGACTGCGTTACAAAAGACCCAGTGCCAAACGAAAGCACCGGGCCGGTGGGGTGGGCCATGAAATTTCGGAACGGCGTCGTTATGGTAATTTGACCTCGAATTCCAGCTCTTCGTCACCGGAGAAAAAACCCGCCCGTCTGATTTTGACCTTGATCGTCTCCCCCGCCTTCTTGTAGAAGAGAGCGATTTTGATGTCCTCTATGCCCTCCACGGGATAACCATCCAGCGATAGAAGAGTGTCCTCTACCTTGAGACCCGCCTTCTCGGAGACACTGCCTTTCACAAACCCTGCAACGCGCGCCTTTTGATCCTGTTCCTTGAGGAAAACCATGAGCTTGGGAGCCGCTTTTGTTCTTGAGGGTTCTGGAAAAACGATAATGTCCGCGATTCCTCTCTCAACTTCGGCGTCGTTTAATACAATCGCATAATCGAATCCGTTTCTCCGGAAGGTTCGCTTGGGTATACCCGAACCATACTGAAGATGGCCCCCTCCGGCCACAACGACCAACCGAAAGTCAGGGTTCTTTTTTAGGAACCGGTCGATCGATTCCGCCATGGTCTCATCCCAAAGAATCTGAGCCTGGTAGAAATATACAAAATTTCTTTCCCGAGAATTCTCGTGTGCTGTAAAGACTTCTTCGAGTCTGGCGCGATACTCTTGGTCGGAGAAATCCAGCTCTTGAGGAATCTCCTGCTTGTCGTCTTTGGAGAGCGAGTCGAGCCCGCCTTTCGCGACCTTCTCGACGATCTCGCGCCGCAAGTTGAGCGCGACCACGGGTATCCGCCGGGCCTTGGCAAAGTCCAGAATCGGCTTGTAGAGATTATAGTCAACATCCCATCGCTTGAAATACTCGGACCGTTTTAAGAAGGTGCGCTCGTCGATGGCGCCGGCAATGTAGTCGTCGATCGCGTTTTGAAATGGCCTCTGAAACATCTCCATGCCGACCGCGATCTTCGGATGTTGCCGGTACAGGCCCTGAAGAACTTGGAGTTGGACCTCGTGATGCGAGAATTTATCGTGGGTTTCACCCACGTAGATAATCTTCTTAGTGGCCAGCCTTTCCATCACATCCGAGAGCCTTTTTAAGGTCGATACGTCGAGCGCCGTCGGTTCCCCCCTTAAAACCTTTTGGATTCCTCGTTCGGACGCCTCGATGGTCTGGGACACGTTGAGCCCTTTCTCGAACCTGAGCGTAGAATATTTCCCGTAGTGGAAGATTTTTGGGAATGCAGCTTTCGCCTCCGTGGCCGAGTCGGTGGAGACGATCCCTACGGCCTTCGTGGGATTCCACGGGTTCTTTTTGACGGTGAGGTTGAATCCGTCGTCCGGGATTTTCACACTCCCGTAAAGCCGCCGGATAATCGGATTCTCCCTGCCGAGCAGCAGAAGGGAGGCGGCCTGGATTTCCGCATCGTTGAGCGACTCAGCCGCTCTCACTTCCGCGCCTCTTGCCCGGAAACCTTCGATGACCACGTGATAATAGGATTCATCGCGAATGGGCCGGACAACGACCAGCTTCTCGTCGCCCAAGAGGCTCGCAATTACGGCGGGAACTTCCGGCTCCGCGAGTTTTCTCGCGATATCAAAGTCTTCATCGATGACAACCTTTGAGGGTTCTTTCTCTAAGTCAATCCGAACGCTCTTTTTTCTTTCGTCAAGCCGAACCCGTGCCTTTTTTTCCCCATCCGACCTGTAGAAAACCGTTACCGGCACGTCGAGTTTATAGATCTCTCCCCTTTGGACCAGATCGAAGCCGAGCACGAAGGCGCTCCCGCCGCGCTCGACGACCAAGTCGCTCATTTGGAGCTCGGGAAGCCCTTTTCGCTCAATCCACTGGTTGAAGAACCACGCCAACTCTCTGCCTGATTGTTCCTCGAACGCGTTTTTAAGATCATCCCAGGAGGCCCGCTGAAACTGGTTTTGCCGGATAAAACCCCTGAGGGCGCCGAAGAAAGCGTCATCTCCCGCCATTTGCCGCAACATGTGGAATACCATGGCGGATTTGCCGTACCCGATCGACCTGGAAGCGGAATTGAACCTGTGAGTGAAGTTCTTGAGCGGGAAGTCATCGTCCCGGACATAGCTCGCGTAATCGCCAAGGATCTGCTTGCGGTATCTCCATCCCTCGCTCCTTTGCTCTTCGTACAGGTGATCGGCAAGATAGGTCGTCAACCCCTCCGCCCAATTGCCCCGCTCCTCCCTGACGTACACCTGGTTGCCGAACCACTGGTGGAGGATTTCATGCCCCAGGGAGGTCTCGACGATGAACGGA
>JACPSF010000165.1 GCA_016193385.1 Deltaproteobacteria bacterium | reverse complement strand
CGGGAGTTGCAAACGGCTTTTAGTGCCGAGCAGGCGAAAACCCGAGAGCTTGCCCAGAAGGGGGATGAGTTGTTGAAGGCCATGGTGCAGGGCCAGGCCCGGGTGCAGGCCCTGGAGGAGATCCAGAAGGCATCCGAGCAGGAGAAAGGCAAGTTGGAGGCCAAGGGCGAGAACGTCGAGACGGCGCTCCAAGAGCTGCAAATGGCCTACGGCGCCGAGCAGGCGAAATCGAGAGAGATTACCCACAAGGCGGACGAATTGTTGAAGGCCGTGGAGCAGGCCCAGGAGCGGGCTGAACGGGTCAAGGGAAGGCTTATGAAGGCTGAAAAAGAGCTCAAAGTAAAGGAGGAAGGGCGCTCGGGGGGTTTTTTCCAAAGCCTTTATAAGATCTTTTTCTAGTTGACCATGCAAACGAAAATAAAGGAGGGAGTGCGATGGCTCCGGTGAAGGTTTTTTCTCTGTTAGCAGCCGGCCTCTTGCTCTTGGGGCTGCTTTTGGCCAACGCACAAGCACAATCTGAAATTCGGGATGTGATCTTAAAGCTCGGTGGGCAATCCTGTGAGGCTAATATCGTGGCTGCGGAATCGGCCCTGCTTCGTCTGCGCGGCGTCACGATGGTGGATATTGAGAGGGGGAAAGGCTACGTCGTTGTGGGCTACGATCCCACAACGGTGTCGATTCCTCAGATGCTGAGGGCCGTGGGCAGCCAGAGGGGAAAGGGCTGGTTCTGTACGGCTAGGGTGGAGGCAGGATAGTCGCTCACGTTGCAAACACCAAGACCGACACGAAGGAGGCGTCTATGCGTGGCATGTATGGGCTCATAGGACTGGTGGTCTTCTCGATGCTGGGCGGCATCGCGCTCGCAGCATCGCCGTTGGATGGGACCCAATGGCGTCTCCAGATGACCACGCCCTCTGTTAAGGCTCCCTCGGAGAATCACGTCCGTTTTGAAAAGGGGAAGTTCAACTCGCCGCTCTTTCAACCGAAGGGGTTTCCTCCCTCTAATTATACCCTCACGGAGCAGAAAGGCGCCCCGCTGATCTGGGAGACGATGCAAACGAGCGCGACCGAAGGCACCCTCTCCTGGCGCGGAGAGTTAGAAGGCGATACCATGCGCGGCCTCGCGAGCTGGCGGAAGCCTGACGGGACAGTCGTGAATTACACCTTCTCCGGTCGCAAGGTAGTGGAGTCTCCCGCCAATGTGACAAAGCCCCCCGCTCCAAAGCCTAAAGCTAAGCCCCGGGAGAAATAGCTAATATGACGATCTCTCAACGGACTGCCATTCGACGTGTGATCTACGCCTGTGTGGGTATTACCTCGATCTTTGTGTCCCAAGCTGGGGCCGGGGCTCGGGAGAGCAACGCAGCCGCTCTGCTCCTGGTCGCCGGATACCTTTCCAAGCTCGCCTCAGGAGCAGGCACTCAGGTAACCCCGGTGGTGAGGGAGGGGGAGCCGGGAGGGATCGCTGGGGAGATCTTTGGAATTCCGGTGGACATGGGGAAATACTTCTTCGCCAAGAGGGTTGCCTATATGTTCCCAAGCCCATGGGGGGCAGCCGATCTACGTCCAGCGGATCGAGAGCAGGTGATTTGGGAGAACCTGATCCTCCATTATAAAGGGTTTCGCCGAGGGATCACCGTGACCGAGGGAGAGCTTAACGCAGCGGTCGATAAGTTCCTTAAGGATCAGAGGCAGCCCTTCAGCCGTCGGGGAGATCCCGGCGCCTATCGACGCTGGGTTAGCGAGACCCTGCGCGAGGACGTCGATCTCTTCGAGAATCAGATTCGCTATATCATCCAGATTCGTAAGCTGAAAGACCAGCTTCTCCAGGAACAGCGTGTCACCGTTACCGAGCAAGAGATGCGCCAAGAGTTTCTCAATGAGAAGCACCATGTCGGGGGTGAGCTGGTCGTCTTCAACACTAAGGCTGCGGCGGAGGCCCTTTACAAGGACGTCAAGGATCCAAAACGTTGGGAAGGCATGAAGGCCAGGGGCCCTTACGAGGTCCGGCCTGTGAGCCTGATGAGCTTAACCGCGATCATCGACCTGTGGGGGGTGCCAAAGGAGCAGATCTATGCGTTTCATGCGCTGAGCTTGGGATCTATCGGACAGGACTCTTACTTAAGAAAAGTAGAAATAAAGAAGAAATACCAGGCACTCAAGCAGCGGGTCGAGCAGTTAAAGAAAGCGGCACGCCTGAAGATGTTCGTCAAACCAGAATAGCAAGGGCGTGCAATTGGGACTGTTAGCGCATGAGCCAGCTTTTTTCTTCGCCACGACCCGAAGGCAAAAAGAGTGTGAGAGCCCGGATCTTCATGGGACAGAGGGCAAGACGCGTGGCGGATTGGCTACATCGAAAACTGGGGACACATTTGAGGCATCAAACTTGGTCCCGCCTGGGGGCGGGGGTTGCCCTTTTTCTTACCCTCGCCGGACTCTTCTCGATAAGCTTGGCGAGCCACGTCACGACCATCTGGGATTTCACTACCCCGGCGGACTACACATTTGATTCGAATAAGATCCTGGTCGAGAGCGGCGTAGCCAAGCTAAAAAAGGCCTTCACAGTAACACATGATACCCAGGCCGCGTTTGACGCCGGGACCTACAGCGGCACCGCATTCACCGTAGGCCCTCCAGCCGGCGTGAGGCTAAGCACCCCCCCCACCGCCGGCACCTACACCTCCCCCGTGGTTGACGGAGGGGTGGCGACGACCACCTGGAAGACCCTCACGCACAGCCGGACCCTCCAGCAAGGGCCGCCGCCGGCCACCTTCGGGGCCACAGCCTCGGTCACGACAGCGGCGGGGACGATCCAGGAGCCCAACGCCGCCGATCTCGATCAGGACGGAGCAGTGGATGTGTTCGCGTCAGACACAGGAGGGAGAGATTTCTTCTGGTACAAGAGCGACGGCGCGGCCTCCCCGACCTTCACGAAGCTGGCCATCACCCGTGGTGAAACGACGGTCTCGGGTCTTCTAGCAGCCTGCGGGATTGCATCCTCAAATACCACGATGTTCGCCCGGCCTGACTTCGCCGATCTGGATAACGACCTTGACATAGACGTCATGGAGCCTGGGCAGCAGTCCACCACGATTGCCTTACTGCAGTATTTGAATCCCGGTGGGGCGAGTCCACAGTGCTTTGACCAATGGCTACTCAATAGCAGGCGGCTCGAGGATATCCGCCTCGCCAACATCAACGGCGATACCTACCAGGTCTTCCTCGACCCGCCCGCCAACACAAAGCCTGATCCCTTTAAACATGGTCGGCCCATCGTGGATATCGTCGGAGTCGAATCCAGAATCGCGGCCGGCACCGGTACGAATCCAAGCGGCGGGGTCTTCTGGTTCCGCAACGACGGTACGAGGTCCCCGGATGCCCCGGTCTTCGGCACACGGTCCATTGATTCCTGCACTTTGGGCACGGCATCCATTACCGGTCCGACGACGGTGGCAGTCGGCGACCTGAACAATGATGGGTTGGTCGATGTCGTGGCCGGCTGGCCGTTTACCACGCCCAACTGTACCAAACCCGACAATACCACGCGCACATCTACCACGCCGCAAGTCCTGGGCTACCTCAGCAGCGGAGGTGATCCACCCACCTGGACAGCCTTCACGGTAGCCCCGATCGCAACGGGTGAGAACGCGGACTACTCCGCTGATCTCTGGGTGGGCGACATCAACGGTGATGGCTTCCTCGACATCATTCACGCAAACAAGGCGGCCAACACCATCACGTGGTACAAAAACCCCTGC
>JACPSF010000164.1 GCA_016193385.1 Deltaproteobacteria bacterium | reverse complement strand
CCCCTCGCCAGCTACTGGCGCTGAGCGCGCTCTTTCAAGGCATCATGGCGGAAGACAATCAGACGCTGAAAGAGATACTACTTTGCGCATTCTCGAACACATTGGAGGGGAATAACTTGTTCGTTCGCAATATTCCCTCCAGACAGACACCGGGAGGCACTGCACCTGCGGGAGTGTTTGCTCGGCACGATTTCCAACCGAAGGCCACCGCTTGCGAGCAAAACGTATGGGGGACAGTTTCCGGGAACAACACTTTCATTTCCCGTATGGAGCTCCTGAGCGACGGAATTAACTTCGGTAGGTCTTGGTCGGAAGAT
Source organism: Deltaproteobacteria bacterium (assembly GCA_016193385.1). Next base: position 4,769 of record JACPSF010000164.1, on the reverse strand, counting down.
GGCATGAATATCGTGGATCCGGTGCCTACCTGTTCTGAGGCGACATTGCTGGCATCGGGGGCTGACGAGGCAGTCGGCGAATTGGGCTCGCCGTTCAGTCATGTTGTAACCGATCCCCCGTACGTCGGCAATGTCAACTACGCCGAGTTGTCGGATTTCTTTTATGTTTGGCTAAGGCTCGCCCTCAAAGACACTTACCCAGCCTTTGCTCCAGAATATTCGCCCAAATCGGAAGAAATTATTGAGAACACGACAAGGGGTAAAACTAGGAAGGACTTTTACGCTGGCTTAAGGGCTGTATTTGAGCGGCTTCATGTAAAGCTTCCCGATGATGGTGCTTTGGTCTTCACTTTCCATCATACAGACAGGGAGGGCACAGTATGGGAGGGGCTGCTCGAAGCGCTATGCCAAACTGGATTTGAAATTGTCGCTGTTTATCCGATCCACGGTGAGAGAGAGGCTTCACTTCACCTTCAAGACAAAGAAAACATCTCCTACGATCTCATCCATGTTTTGGGCGGGTATCCGGCTGGACGTACGGCGTCGGGCACGGGAGGAGTTACAGGCGATTGAAAAAGGTCGGTACGGAAATGAGCCGCTCTCAGAGCCAGACGTGCGGTTGATCTGCATCGGCAAATGTTTAGAACTCTACAGCGCCCATTACGGCAAGGTGCTCGACCACGAAGGTAAGCCGTTGCCGCTGCACAAAGCCTTGCAGGATATTTCCGCGATTGTGGACCAATTGGTAACGAAGGATCGTCCTTTGCCACCCGAGCTGGCGGCCGTGGATGCCTTATCCTACGTATGGCTCAAGGTTCTCGCGCCAATCCGGAATGAAGTCACCGTGGACACGGTCAGCAAGGCCACTCGTGCCATGCAGGTATCCGTCGAGGATCTCAAAGACGCGGGCTTGATTGTGCGTGGCCGGACTGGTCGCGGGCGGACTTATGAGGTCAAGCAGCCCGCTCAGCGTCTAGCGGAATTGCTGAAACAGTATCAGCCCGGGCTGAAGGTTCGGACCGTTCAAGGGGAGTTATTCAATTCGGAGGGGGAAGCCATCTTTCACGACATCACTTTGGTAGACCTGCTCCACCTGCTAATTGGGCTGGCGGCCGCGGGTGAGTCCGTTGTGCCGTGGTTAGACCGTTTTGCAAGGCTGCGGCCGCAGCTCCGGGCCGCGCTTCGGTTCGTGCGAGATATGCGACCCGATTGGAAGGAGCCGATTGATCGCGTCTTGGCTTTGATCGAAGGCGCGCCGCTTCTGCGGTCCATGGAGAAAGACTGATGCCGGGCTACCGTCTTATCGAGGAGCGCATGCTGAAGCCTTTCAATCGGGACGGGATAGAGCCGTATCCCAACCGGATGGGCTTTCTCGATTTTATGCGCGAGCTTCGCCAGGACCCTTTTCCGTTTAATCCGGGGTACAAGCTTCGAGTCGAAGGCCTTGAGCATGTGCTACTTGCCGCAGGCGAGAAACTTGAGGAAGTAGAAACTTTTATCTACAGCGTCCTTGTCGGTCGAGCGAATGACCTGGACTCCATGAGACTCGATGTTCAGGTCATCTTTCAGGACAAGCTACAGCAGGAACATGACTTCTGGCTTGAAGCCGGGCCGCGGAGGCATTTGAGCCTGCGGCGAATCTTCGGCACACCGAAGCGGCAGCAGGGCCCAAACGGTACGGAATTTTTTATGGCGGGGTTCAATCTGACATGAGTGAACAAGCGGCAACGTACGAAGTAAAGACGCCGATCGCGCCGAACGACAAGGTGAGGGTCCCTTCTCATCCGGAGCTTGGAATCGGCGAGGTACTGCGAGTCGCGGAGCAGGCGGGCTTTTATCAGGCGGACGTTGTCTTCGACACACCGACTGGTAGGCGACTTGAGGCCTTTCCCGTTGAACTCTTGGAGAAAACGGGTGATCTATGGCAGCGGCACGGAGATGGTGTCTTCGACAATTCCATAGATTACCGAGTAAAACAGGTTGCGATCGACCTTGCCCACTCCAATTCAGGCGGAGAGCTATCGGCCAGTCGCGTAAACCTCCTCCCTCATCAGATCCTACTCGTCCATGATCTCGTTGCTATGGCTGAGCGGCGTATGCTTATTGCCGACGAGGTGGGACTCGGGAAAACGATCGAAACCGGAATGCTTCTCCGAGAATTGAATACCAGAGGCGAGGCTGAGAGGGTCTTGATTATAAGTCCCGCGGGGCTAATAAAGAACTGGCAAAATGAGCTACGCGAGTGCTTCCGTCTTCATTGTTCAATCCTTGGACATGATTTCTATGATTACGGGACGGCCTCCTGGGAAACACACCCGTGGGTTATTGCCTCCATCGATACACTGAAACAGCCTCGCCGAATTCAGCGACTACTCGGGGCGCAAAGATGGGAAGTCATTATTTTCGACGAAGCTCATCATTTGTCTCGAACGCGCAGCGGCAAGAAAACGGTCACTACACAAAATTATAAACTGGCGGAGGCCTTGCGCAGCCACACGCGTGACCTGTTGTTTCTCTCTGCTACGCCCCATCAGGGAAATCCGTTTCAGTTTTGGTCTTTGATTCAACTGCTGAACGATCAGCTATTTACTAGGCCGGAAGAACTGAGTGATCACCGAGGCATGCTTGCCCGCGTGATGATCCGGCGGACCAAGCGTGAAATCACTGACGCTAAAGGTGATCCTATCTTTCACCGGCGCCAGGTACACACGGAGCGATTTCCTTTGGCGCCACGGGAGCGGGAATTTTACGATCGGCTGAGCGACTACCTCCGGGAGGGCTATACGGCCGCCGGAATCAATCAGTCTAGAACAACCCGGCAACAGCGAGCCATCGGATTTGTGATGGCGACGTTCCAGAAAATTATGTCGTCTAGCCCCCGAGCCATTAGGCAGGCTCTCCGGCGGCGACTTCTTGTCCTCCTGGCTCGCAAGCAGTTGGCACTTGAAGCCAAACGGAGAACCGGGTCCTCCAACAGCGAGGAGATTCTTAAGATTCAGGATGAGATGTTTGAGGTGGCGCGTGCCATCATCGGAGATCAAGCGGCTGATCACATGGATGCGGAAGCTTATGTCCTGCGGGTCCGGCGCCGACTCGTCAAAAAGATGGAAGAGGACTACGAAACCACCGAATGGTCTCTGGACGGTGATGAGGAGGCCGAAGAAGGTGTCTACGCGGAGGCCGACATCCCTCAGGAGATTGACAAGGTTCGACAGCTGATCCGTTTAGTTCCGCAGGGAACTGACCGCCGCTTCGACACGTTGCTGCGCGCCATTAGCGAGCTTTCCAATCAGAACCCCGATGAGCGATTTGTCATTTTTACGCAGTACAGGGACACGCTCGAGTTTCTTTCCGAAGAGCTCGGTAAGATCTATGGACCGCAGCGCATGGCGCGGATCATCGGTGGTCCACTAGAGGACAAAATCGCGGCTATAGAATCATTTTGGGATCCCGATGGCGCGAGGTTCCTCATTAGCACATCAGCCGGTGGTGAAGGCATAAATCTCCAGATCGGACATATCGTCTTTAACTATGACCTGCCATGGAACCCGATGGCCGTCGAGCAACGGATTGGCCGGATTCATCGATATGGGCAGGAGGAAACGGTCCAGGTTTATAACTTGCTGGCTCAGGATACCGTGGAGGAGCAGATCTATGGCCTTTTAGACCAGAAACTCTTCGAGATCGCCCGGTCCATTGGCAAGACTGATCCGCAGGGACGGCCGTTAGAGGATTTCCGAAGTGATATTCTCGGTTATCTCGGAAGCCGTCCCGATTATCAGGATCTGTACAAGCGCGCGTTAGTGGACCGTGATTACCGACGCACGGACGCAGAGCTCCAAAGGATGATCCAGGAGGCAATCCGTGCCCGCGAGGCATTGGATCGGTTGGCTCAAGACCTGGGCCACTTCAATCTTGAGCATTATCGAAAGTTGGAAGGACGCTATTCGTTGGCCGAGCTCGGAGAGTGGGTTCGCATGGCGATTCTGGAGCTCGGCGGAGGAGCAATTCCAGTGGGCGACTTCTGGACGTTTATTTGTCCGGACTCTCTGCAGCGAAAGTATCGCCTCCTTCCCAAGTATGAGAGGGTCTGTTTTGACCGAGACCTCGCCCTTCGCAATCGGGGGTGCGAGCTTGGTGGTATCGGACACCCACTTGTAGATGCACTCCTACATGAGACCCGGTCGGCAGATTTGGTTGGTGATGTCGCCGATCTCAAAGTGGGGGGTGTCTGTGCCCGTTACGTTGTTCGGCGAAAGGATGAACGGGGGCTCGTCCAGAGCCGTGTGATAACGCTCATGTATGAACCATCGACGGGTGAAGTCCACACGCTTCAGCATTTTCCCACAGCACCTGAAGAGCAATCCGGTAATGGGACGGCGGATCTCGCGCAGGCCCGAGCTGCTATCGAGGGCGCCTTGGAAGCTGAAATTAACAGGTGGTTACCCAGTCGCCAATCACGAATTGGGCTCAATATCTCGTTGGTGGGGCTGCATTGTTGACGGCTTGAGGATTATTGGCAGGAAGCTCGGGTTTGAGGGTCGCGGGTTTGAGGGTCGGGCCTGATTATGGACTTATTTCGTTAACGCGCTGCCGGTCGACGAATCTTCTGGACACGCAAGCCAGGCATATTTGCTCAATTGCGCAAATCCGCAACAATCGGTCAGGCATTAGGCGCTAGGCGCTAGGCGCTAGGCAGTAGGCAACAGCAGAAAAAGGCGGTAGGCGATAGTTAGATCAAAGAGAGATGCCGCCGAACCACCCTTTCA
>JACPSF010000163.1 GCA_016193385.1 Deltaproteobacteria bacterium | reverse complement strand
TGGATTCGGCGTGCCGTGTGGATTGTGACAGTCGGTGCAAGTCAGCTTCCCTTCTCTCAGTGGCATGTGGGAGGAGCGCATGAGCTGGGCTTTCCTTTGCAGGTGGCACTGGCCACAAACCTCTATCTGTGCCCGCTTGTTGAAGAAGACGGTTTTGTCATCGACCTTGGCAAGCTGGAAGCGATCGGTGGTCTTTTCCATGATGGTGTGGCAGTTGGTGCAAACAATTCCACGGCCGGCATGAGGGCCTGCCAGCCAGTACGTCTGGACTCCCTTCTGATGGCACTGGAGGCAGGTGTCGTTCTGCACTTTGGCAGGCACTGGCGAATTCGGACCGAACGTGATGAGCCCGCCCACGCCCTTTCCTCCTCCTTTAGCCACATGATCGCTCCCCGGACCGTGGCAACTCTCGCAAGCTTGTTTCTCGAGATCGTTGCGGGCATTGAAGAGGAAAATTTTCCCCATCTGGGTTTTCGAGAATTTCTCGAACTGGGGAGCGTGGCAGGCCTTGCAGACTTCGCTGCCAACGGCGGTGGCTTTGGCAGGAGGGCCTTCAGCAGAGGTCACAATCTTAGCAAAGCCAAAAATGAGCGCGAAAAATAGGCCAGCCGCAAACGTTCGCTTCATGTTTCCCTCCGCTCTGTTTTGTTAGTGACTCTGCCGGGAAATTCTAACCGCGTATACTACGGATTTAGCTTGTTGTCTACTACCCAAACGGCCCATTTACGCCGCTACGCCGTTGCGGCCCGTCTTGGAGAGAGCGTGGCCATTCCGCACGGCGAAGATGGCGGCGTCCACGCGATTCTTTAGCTCCAGCTTTCGCAGGATGTTCTCCAGATGCCTCTTCACTGTGGCAGGGCTGATCTCCAGCGCGACCGCAATCTCCTTATTGGTCAGCGCCTCGGCGATGAGTCCCAGGACTTTCCTCTCCTGCGCCGTTATAGGTGCCAACTCTCTGGTCAAGGCTTCCGGGTTGCTTCTCCTGTCTTTTACGTTTCCGATTTCACTTTTTGAGATCCACATTGAGCGTCAGCACCTCCCCTTCGCGCACGAGATTGAAAGAGACCACTTTCGTACCGAGATCCGGATGCCAGACTTCCAGGCGGTATTGCCCTAAAGGAACAGCGTTGATTCGATAACTGCCACGCTTGTCCGGCGCGGCGAAGTAAGGGTGGCTCTTGACCACGATGTAGGCTTCCATACTCGGATGGACATTGCAGAGGATCCTTACTACGCCGGGCTTATCGAAGGTCACGCTCCGGGTCTCGCCGCCCGGGTAGAGACCGAGGTCGAATGGCTTCGATTCGGATTTGGAAAAGACATTATGCCAGGTTTTGTCGTTGTTCGGGAAGCTTACCGTGGTCCCAGCCAGGACAGGAAGGACGCGAGGGATGAATTTCGTCTCGCGCTGGTCCATGACCGCCTTCTTAGATTTGAGATTTGAGATTTGAGATTTGAGATCCTCCTGGGGCAGGCCTTCCACCGAGACGACGGCGTCCGCAGTCGGCCTCCCGCCGACAGCGATGGTTCCTGTGATGATACCTGTTTTGGTCGCCTCAACCCCAAAGACAAGCAGCGGCAAGAGGATCGCCGGCAAGCTCGCTCCCCACGTCGCGTGCCGCTTCATTTTTTCGCCCCCGAGGCGGATGAAAAAGTGAAGTCAACCTGAAAAGTTTTCCCCTCCTTTATCTCAACCTGCTTCTCTTGGGTCCCCAACTTTTCATGCCACACCTTGAGCCGATAACTCCCCGGAGGGATCTCTCCGATGAGGTACTCCCCATAGAGATCTGTGACGGCATGATAAGGATGCTCGGTAACGACGATGTAGGCGCCCATCCAAGGATGGACTTCGCAGAGAATCTTCGCGAGGCCCGGGCTAACGAGGGGTTTGCGGCTTACCCTTCCGGGATAAAGACCCACGTTAAAATCCGGCTGGCCATCCTGGAAACGAGCATGAGCCGTGTGGAGAATGGGATCTGTGTTCTTAAGCAACAGAAATTGGCCGACGCTCGCTACCAGGACGTGGGGGACAAAACGACACTTGGCGTTATCCAGCTCGTGGACAGCCTCTTTTTCGACCGCTTTTCCCCTGGTAATCCCTTCCAGCGTCACGACCGTATACCGAATCCCCCGGGTCGGTCCTACCACCAGGCTTTCATCCGGGACGTTCTTGCAAACCTGCTCGAACTTGAAAATCTCCAGGGGGGGCAGCTTCGGCGCCTTCCCTTCCAGTTTTACGCTCCCTTTGATGCTTCCCCCGTTTTTAACAACGACCTCGTCATAAGCCGGCGCGAGCGAGGGTAAAAGCAACAAAGTTGTGAACCCCAAACATAAACCTAGCGGTAGTACTTGGCTTAGTTTGGTCATGGCACTAGTGTCGGCATCAGCAATGTTTATGCCAGAGGATTTTAATCAATATTTTGAATACTTACTGAGTTTGGTCCAAGTCGAGGTTCCCAAATTTGAGAAAATCCGGAAATGAAATTCGCAAACGGAGTAAAAAAGCTTTTGGGACAGCCTCTGCTAGAGACAGCTCCCAACGGAAAAGAAGGCTCCGATGCTACTATAGTGACGGAGTTAAATAAGTTGACATCAAATCCCCTCTCGCTCTCCTAAATCCCCCTCTATCCCCCTTTACCAAAGGGGGAGAAAGGGGGATTTGAGGGAGGACAGGGTGATTATGGTAATTTTCTTTTTTCCTTCACTATAGGTTCCCTCCCATTTTATTGGCACGGGTTATGCTCACCTTGGTGAAGAAATCGGATTCCGAGTTGGTAGTGAGACCCACCAAACAGGAGGCACTAATGGAGATCAGAAAAATTCTGGCGCCCACCGACCTGTCAAAACTCTCCCTCGCCGGGGTCCGCTATGCTCTGGAACTGGCCAGAGACAGCGGCGCTGAAGTCATCGTTTATCATGTCGTGAGCTATGACGAGATCACGCGAATCCAAAGGGGATCCGATGAGGACACAACAGATTTCGCCTCTCGATCGCCGCAACAGCTCCTGGAGCGGCACCACCAAGCTCTGAAGCGCTTCCTCGAGGAGAGTTGCTCCGATCTCCTTCCCCTGATCGCGGCGCGTGAAAAAGTAGAGCTCGGCAAACCGGATAAAAACATCATAGAAGAAGCCGCTAAAGAAGCCGCAGATCTGATCGTCATCTCCACCCACGGCCGAACTGGTCTCTCCCACATGCTTCTCGGAAGCGTCACGGAAAAAGTGGTCCGTGAAGCGATTTGCCCGGTCCTTTCAATCCGGCCGGAGCTCTTCAAAGAAAAAAAGGTCCCGTCCGGCACTTAACAGGATGCGGGAAAAGTGATTTTCATGCTTCGAGAGCCTTGTCCTGAGCAAACCAGCCGCATCCTTCGACAAAGCTCAGGACGAACGGCTGGTTTGTCGAAGGGCTCAGCATGACCGGAAAATCATCAATGATTTCAACGGGGTCTCCGTTCGCCCCTTCGATAAACTCAGGACAGGCTCTGAGTTCGTCGAAGGGTAAACAGGGAGTTTTTCCGCAACTTGCTAGGTGTTTCCTCGCATTTCCCTTGGCACGTTTTATGCTCGGATAAATTCATGGCCTGAACAGGAGGCCCATTTGGGCTCAAGGAGGATAACATGATTGCTCCGTGGCTTACGGTAGTTGCTATCGTCGGGCTAGCGACGATCTATGTATTTTTCCCCGTCGCCGCCCATACGTTTCAACGCTATCGTAAAAAAAGAGTCCTAACATGCCCTGAAGAGAGGACGTTGGCAGAGGTGAACGTTGACGCTCGCCACGCGGCGTTTTCCTCGACGCTCGGAAAGCCGATCCTGCGTGTCAGGGACTGCAGTCTATGGCCGGAAAGAAGGGGCTGCCATGAGAGGTGTCTAAGCGAATCTCCACCTTCTTAGAGATGGATGCCCCTCGGAGGGCCGTCATGAGCGTATTGAAAATAGAGCTGGTCAAAGAATTCAGCTTTAACGCGCTCCACAAGCTGCCTTATGCCCCGGCCGGGGATAGATCGACTCGTCCCCATGAACACAGCTTTCGGGTCGATGTGACGGTTGAAGGAGAGGTGAACCCGCGGGAGCAAACCGGTGAGTTGGTCGATTATGAGGACATCGAGCAGGCAATGGATCCGCTGCTCGAAAATTACCTTGAGGACGGTTACCTGAACCAGATCGACGGACTGGAAAATCCGACCTCGGAAAATATTGCCCGATGGATCTGGGGGCAATTAAAAAACCGCCTCCCCGGCCTCAAGCGCGTGTCGCTGCAAGAAACCTGCACCTCGAGCTGTCATTACGAAGGGCAGTGACCTTTCGAGGTGAGCCGCTCGGCTGAGCTTGGGCCGAAGCCTCAAGGTCGAATGCTGGCGGCCCAGCCCGCTCATATCAGCAGGGGCCTTCCGGGGGCCCGATACTTTCCGGGCTCGTAATTGCAGGCAGGATCTTCGGCCAGGAAGTCACCATGGCCCGCATACGCCCTCGCCCGCGAGCCACCGCAGATCTCTTTGAACTCACAGAGCCCGCACCTACCTCCGAACTGACTCGTAGAGCGGATCCTTCCGAAAACCTCCGATTCGCGATAGATCTTCACGAGATCGGAACTCCGCACACTCCCGGCCACGATGGGAAGAAACCCTGAAGGATAAACGTCTCCCGTATGCGATATGAACATGATGCCGTTGCCGTCGCGAATGCCGAATCCTCTTCCCACGGGCGTCTCCCGAATTTTGCTGAGGGGTATCCCTTCCGAGCGCATCCGGGTTAGAGCCACCCGGCGGAAGTGAGGCGCTTCAGTGGTCGCAATGGCAAATGGGGTTCGCCTGGAGAGATCGTAGAGCCAATGGAGAAGGTCCTCGCACCGCTGCGCGGGGACCGCCTGCAGAGCCCGGCCTCTGCCCACGCCCACTAGGAAAAAAAGACTCCAGCGCATAGGGCTGAGGCCGCGCACCAACTGATAAATTTCCGGCAAATTCTCCTCTGTCTCCCCCGTAACCAAGGTATTGATCTGCAAGTGAAGCCCTTCGGCGTGGGCGGCTTGAGCCGCTCGGACCGTCCAGGCAAAGCATCCCGGAACGCCGCGAAAGCTGTCGTGTCTTTCGGCCGACGATCCATCCAGGCTGAGAGATATGCTCTCCACGCCGGTATTTTTAATCGCACGGAGAACATCCCCAGTGAGGCCTTCCGTTCCGCTCGGAGCTACCGACATGCGCAAACGGAGCTTGGCCCCATATTCCAGCAAATCAAAAAAATCCGGCCGCTTGAGCGGATTTCCTCCGGTGAGCACAAGGTGGGGTCCGCGCGCTCCAAAACCGTTTATCATCTCAAGCACCCGACGGCACTCATCGGTGCTCAATTCCTGCGGATCTCTCTGCGCGTTAGCTTCTGCCCGGCAGTGAAGACAAGCGAGTTCGCAAGCCCGCGTGACCTCCCAGTAAACGAGAAACGGCGCATCGGAATAGAGAAAACGGTTTTTCGCGCCTGCGTTGCCATTACCTGCAGCCTTCATAGCCCCTCCCCATCACCGAAACTGCAGGCAAGAAGCGTGCCGCAAGCCGGACGCCAGTTTTTGTTGAATTTTCCTGCACCAAGGAAGCTTCGCCATCGCAGTTTTCTTTTTTTAAGAAATTCCAACTTGTCAATTCTCATCTTTTGGAAAACCTGGGCGTCGTTGATCGTTTCCTGGGGCAATGTCTATGCTAAAATTTCGTGGTCTCCTTTAGAGATCAACTCACCAAAGAGCGCCGCGCACCAGCATGACCCCCAATGCCACTATGACCAGCGCCAGGAAAAGGTTAACCCGACCGAGCCAGCTAGCGTAGCGCCGGAAGCGCATCGCGTCAGGAGATCCGGGACTGGTCCGCCCGAGAGCGGAGGCCTTCGGCCCGATGAAAAAATCGTGCAGGATGCTGAGGAGAAGCACTACAACTACCAGGATCAGCTTCGTGCTGAGGATTACGCCGAATTGGCTTCTCCAGAAGTCTCCAATCCCGAGATCTTCCCACGTGACCCCACGATAAATCAAATTGAAGACTCCGGTCAAAACCAAAACAACCAGACACAGCCAACCGACCCAGCGAAAACGAACACCGGAGAAATGCACTAGCAGGGGCGCGGCGGTTCTGAATTCCGGGCGCCGGATCGCAGGGAGCAGGATCACGGACAAAAAAATCATGCCCCCAATCCAGACCGCAGCGGCCAGGATGTGCAGCCAGACGGAAAACAGGTAAATAGCATGCAATGAAGATCCCCCCTTATTTACTCAGCCTTACCAGATAAGCCCATCCCGCCACATCCGCAAGCGAATAAAAGAGGCGGCTTGTGCGCATCTTCTTCCACAAAACAGGAAAAAACAATTGGCTTGTTCCAAAATGTAGGAAGGAAGCTGATTTCCCCCCTCGCCGAAAAATAACAGAATCGATAAGAGCACCGCAGCGTTGCGTTCACTTTACCCTCGATCTCCAGGCGAGAGGCGAGGGTGGAGCACGCCCTGGTACGCTATTTGCAGGAGTCCCGCTTCCGAGATTGGCGGCTCAGGCTCCTGCCGAGCAAACGTCGTCTTCGGCCCCACTCAATCGTATTAGAAGGGGAAGGGCCAGGGAAGTTAAAGAAAAATTTACCCGTGACTAAGCAGCTAAGAACCATAACGGTAGCAACACTCGTCCTTTCCCTTGTGTTGACCTCTATCGCTTACGCCTGTTCCGGCCGGGATTTCATGAAGAGTTCGGGCACGCATGCGTCGATGGGCGAGACGACGATGAAGAAAGACCCTTGCGGCGAGACCAAAGCAGACGTTTGCAAGTCGGTCCGCCGCAATATGCTTTCCATCCAAGCGTCACAATCTCCGTGGAACGCCCCGGCTCAGTTCTTCACGCTGGAGCGACTCTTGTCAGCAGAAGCCCTCGCGCCAGAAGGAACTCTACGTAGTGCCGCGCAGCTAAGGACATTCTTCCCCCCTACTCCTAAGCTTTCGTTTCCCATCTTCTATCTCGCGCTTCGCATTTAAACACTCTCCGAAACCCTTACTCTTCAGAGCAGGGACTTACTAAGCGGACCGGGTCGGTGTCCACTGATACCGTCTGCTTTCTCACCGGAACAATGCCGGAGAGCAAGCAGAGAGGAGAGCAGATG
>JACPSF010000129.1 GCA_016193385.1 Deltaproteobacteria bacterium | reverse complement strand
AAGAGATAAATCAATGTAGGCTTGTTTTGAGACGAGGACCGTAACGGAAAAGCTGCAACCGACGACCACTTTAAGCTGAGTCTCCAGCGGCGTTACCCTCGTTATCGTCCCACTAATGACATTTGCATCCAAGCCGAGATCAGCACGGGCATCGGGTAACAAGAGTGTGATATCCTCGGGTCGCAAGCAGAAGAGCATCTCCTGTTCAAGAGGATACGTCCCGGTTACCAAAATTTCATGCCGAGCCAGGGCTACCCTGGAAAGCCCTTCGGTGGAAGACAAAATCCGGCCTTCGACTATGGTCTCAACACCCAGAAAGGCGGCGACATCTTCGTTGGCCGGACGGGAGAAGACATTCCGGGGCCTATCGAGCTGCGCAATCTGGCCGTCGATTACAACAGCCAACCGGTCGCTGAACATCAGTGCCTCTGCGCGGTTTTGAGTTACAAAAACCGTGGTTGTCTTGGTCTCACCCAGAATGTTCTGAAGCTCCTCCGCCATCGAGGCCTGTGTGGGTGGATCCAGGGAGGCAAAAGGCTCGTCGAGCAGAAATACCTCGGGGTTAAGCACCAGTGATCGAGCCAGGTTGACCCGCTGAGCCTCTCCGAAAGAGAGTTTGGCGATCGATCGGCCCGCCAGGTGAGAGATATTCAGCTTGCCGAGCCACGGCTCCACGCGCCGCTTGATTTCATTTTTGGGCGTTCCTCTGAGACGGAGCCCGAGCGCTACGTTGTCAAGGACCGTTCCGTGGAAGAGAAGCGGCTCCTGGAAGACCGAGGCTAAGCGTCGGCGAAGGGCTACCAGATCCGAGGAACCGGTTATCTCCCGTCCATCAAAGAACACGCGGCCGTCGGATGGCCTTTGGAGCAACCCTAAAATCTGCAGCAGCGTGCTTTTGCCTGCTCCATTCGGCCCGATCACAGCCAAAATCTCACCTCTGGCGATAGATAAGTGCGGTATTCGCAGAATAGTCTTCTGTCCGTAACGCATCTCTACCGACTCGATTCTTAGCGCTGCGGGAGTCACGGTGCTTTCTCTCGCTGCTGAACAACCGTAAGGGATAGAGTGATCGTGTAAGCGAGGGCAAAAAGGATCGTGCTGAGGGCCAGTGCCATGTCAAAATTTCCTTTGCTCGTTTCCAGGACCGTGGCTGTGGTGAGCACTCTAGTCTGCCCAAGGATGTTACCCCCAACCATCATCGAAGCGCCCACTTCGGAGATCACGCCGCCAAACCCAGCCATTGCAGCCGCCAGGATAGACAATCTTGCTTCGCGCGTCAGGATCCACAGCATCTGCCACCGCGAAGCACCCAGGGCCAGGATCTGCAGTCGCACCTTGGGATTTAGCTGCTGGACGGCGGCGAGCGTGAGTCCGGTTACAATGGGGAACGCGATCAGTGTCTGGGCGATGATTATGGCTAGTGGGCTATACATGATGCCCAGAAAACCAAGGGGCCCGCTGCGCCACAGTAGGATCGCGACCATCAGGCCCACCACCACTGGAGGTATCCCCATGCCAACATTCACCAGGCTGATGAGAAAACGCCGCCCGCCGAACCGGCTCAACGCCAGGGCCATTCCTGTGGGGACGCCAAGGATCAAGCTCGTCGCGGTGGCGATCAAAGACACTCGCAAAGATAGCAGGACGATGGCGAAGACCTCTGGGTCACCGCCCAGGAGCAAGCGGATTGCCTCCTTGATTCCCTGCCATAATAGATCCATCTTGCACCTGTGGTTCTATTTTTTTAGTAGATGAAAGAGGGGTTGGCCGTACTGCTCCAGACCAAACGTCCTGATCAAGTCAAGGGTTTCTGGCGCGAGCATAAAATCGACAAAAGCCTGCGCCCCGGCGCTGTTTATCTTTGACGACTTTAGCGGATTCACCTGAAGGAGGCTATAGGTATTCAAAAGTTCCCGATCTCCCTCCAGGAGGATCGTGAGTTCTATCCGTCGTTTCAATTTCAAGTAGGTCGCCCGATCCGTCAGCGTATAGGCGCTTTTCTCGGACGCAATGATCAGTGTCTGGCCCATTCCCTGACCGCTTTGCTGATGCCATCTCTCTGCTGGCTGAATTCCTGCCCGCATCCACAATTGCTTCTCCAAAATGTGCGTCCCGGAGTTATCTCCTCTTGAAAGAAACAGGGTCTTTGAGGCGGCAATCCGCCGCAAGGCTTCCGCCGCCGATTTTGCCTTCACCAACTTTGCCGGATCACTCGTTGGGCCGACAAGGACAAAATCGTTATACATGAACGGTTGCCGTTTGATGCCATGACCGCCAGCCATGAATTTGTTTTCTTCCTCGGGGGCATGCACCAATAGCACGTCGGCATCGCCGCGACGCCCCATAGCCAAGGCCTGTCCGGTCCCCACAGCAATCGTCTTGACGACATAGCTCGTCTTGATCTGGAAGAGCGGCACCAAAAGATCCAGCAGCCCGCTGTCTTGCGTGCTCGTGGTTGTGGCAAGGATGATGATCTTATTCGCAACGGGTTGGCCGGTTGCCGTCAGCCCGTTGGCCGCCCAAAAGTAGAGGAGGCCAAGGATCAACGTGCGCAGCCCGGTGACATGACTTAGCATTCTTCAGCCCTCTTGGCTTTCATTATAGGGGGGTAGGGGAGATGTCAATCTCAGTATGCCAGGTTCGTTTTAGCCCGTTCTTCCACCTTAAATTCGTTCAGGCCAAGTTGCTTTTGATAGGGGCTTTTTATAGTGTTACATTTCCCAAGGAAGCCGTCACTTGAAGGCTTTTTTTAAAGTCGTTTCTCCCCGCGAGGCATTACGAATTCTGCTCGAGCCCGCTCCGGTAGACACAGAGATGGTGCAGGCCGTTCGGGCTCGGGCGCGGGTTCTCGCCGAGGATCTCTATTCTCAGGTTGACCTTCCCCACTTTCCCCGCGCGGCCATGGATGGTTACGCGGTAAGGGCGAGAGATACCTTCGGCGCGAGCGCGAGTCAGCCGGCCTATCTGAAAGTCGTCGGCACCGTCGAGATGGGAAAAGAGGTCACTCGCTCATTGGGCAAAGGAGAAGCGATGCGGATCTCCACTGGTGGGATGCTGCCCCCTGATAGCGACGGCGTGGTGATGGTCGAGTATGCCGAGGAGGTGGGCGACCGCATGGTAGAAATCCATCGTGGGGTGTCGCCCTGGCAGAATACCATCCAGATCGGCGACGATATCAAGAGAGGAGAGGTCGTCTTCCGGCGCGGCAGGCGCCTTAGGGCCCACGATCTCGGTGCCCTTACCGGCATAGGAATATCCTCGCTCTCCGTCTATAAAAAGCCACGCGTCGCCCTCATCTCCACCGGTGACGAGATTGTTGAGGCAGAAACGGAGCCTCTCCCTGGACAGGTGCGCAATATCAATCAGCACTCGCTTGGCGGTTTGATTGAAGAAAGTGGCGGAGAGCTCAAAGATTTCGGCGTCATTCGGGATGAACGGATCGCTCTACAAGGCGCTCTGAAGCGGGCACTGGAGTGGAGCGATCTGGTGCTTCTCTCCGGCGGCAGCTCGGTTGGGGCTAAGGATATCGCTTTGGATGCGATTCTCTCTTTGCCGGAAGCCAGTATAGTTTTTCACGGCATCTCTGTAAGTCCGGGCAAGCCGACCCTCTTTGCCCGGGCCGCCGGAAAGCCGGTCCTGGGGCTACCAGGCTACCCTGTTTCGGCATTGGTGATTTTCGCCCTCTTTGCCGCTCCTCTGATCCGCGTGCTCGGCGGTGAGGACGCCGCGTCGGCCTGCCAGTTCCAGAAGGCGACACGGGCTATTCTCAAAACCAATATTGCCTCGCAAACAGGGCGAGAGGATTATGTCCGCGTAAGCCTCGAAAGGGCAGGCGGTGGACTCTACGCGACGCCCCTACCCAACAAATCTGGAGCTATCTTTACCCTGGTCAAGGCGGACGGCATGATCAGAATCGATCTCAACCAGGAGGGGATCGAGCAGGGAGAAGAGGTAGAGGTGATTCTATTCTAATTTTTAATTTTGAATTTTGAGTTTTGAATTGGGGTGGATTCAAAATTTAGAATTAAGAATTAAAAATTTTAAAAGGCGATGGCGCGCAAAAGATATCTCAAGAAAACCCCGCTCAAAGAAGCGCGCGAGCTTTTTTTGCAAAGGGTGGATCCTTCGGCCCTAAATAGCGAGACCATCCGGGTGGATCAGGCGCTGCATCGGATCACCTCTGAGCCCATCTTTGCCCGCATTTCATCGCCCCATTATCATGGGGCCGCCATGGACGGGATCTGCGTGCGGGCAGAAGATACTTTCGGGGCAACCGACTTCGCTCCCAGGAGGCTGAGACGGGTCTCGGAAGGAATGGCGGTGGAAGGGGGTTTTGCCTACCTGGATACGGGCAACGCGCTCCCGCTCTGGGCCAATGCCGTCATCATGATCGAGAAGGTGCGACAACTGGATGATGAAACAGTGGAAATCTTTGAATCGGTCGCTCCTTGGAACCATGTGCGTCTGGTAGGAGAGGACATGGTGGCTACGGAGTTGCTGCTTGCCCGGTCGCATCGGCTCCGCCCCTATGATCTGGGCGCCCTGCTCGCCGCTGGCCATACAACGGTTCGGGTCAAGGCTCGCCCTCGAGTTGCCATCATTCCCACCGGGGATGAGTTGATCGAGCCGGGAGAGGAGGTGAAGCCGGGAGCCGTCATCGATTTCAACTCCGGCGTCCTGGCAGCCTTTATTCAGGAGTGGGGCGGAGAAGCGGTGAAGTTACCCAGGGCAGGGGATGATCCTGACCTGTTGAAAAGGGCTTTGCGGAACGCACTCGAACAAAACCACGTGGTCGCCATCATTGCCGGGTCCTCCGCAGGGGAGCACGACTTTACCGCCGAGATCGTCGCGGAAGAAGGGGAGCTTCTCGTCCATGGCATTGATGTCATGCCCGGAAAGCCTGCGGTGTTGGGAGTCGTGGCGGGAAAACCTGTTGTCGGTGTTCCCGGTTATCCCGTATCAGCCATTGTCATCGCCCGGGAGGTCCTGCGACCGGTCGTGGAAAAATTGCTCGGCTTCGCGGGGGAAGCCAGGCCGACGCTTCACGCCTTGGTCCCGAAGAAGATTCCCTCTCATCTCGGCGTGGAGGAATTCATCCGCGTCACTCTGGGTCGGGTAGGAGGAAAGCTCATCGCGGTACCTTTGGGGCGGGGAGCCGGTGTGATCACAACCATGGTGCATGCCGATGGTTTTTTGCGCATCCCCAGCTTGATCGAGGGGATCAACGCCGGGGAAGAGGTGGAGGTAGAGCTTCTGCGGTCACCCGAGGAGATCGAAAATGCGATCCTTTGCACCGGCAGCCACGATCTCTCCATTGGTATCCTCGAGGATTGCCTGAAGCGCCGTTATCCGGAATTGAAAATCGCCGCGACTAATGTGGGGAGTCTGGGCGGACTCCTCGCACTCCAGAGAGGAGAGACGCATATCGCAGGAACCCATCTTCTCGACCCTGACACCGGTACTTACAACATCCCCGACATCAAGCGCGCGATCCCTACCGTTCCTGTAGTGTTGGTCCATTTAGCCCGGCGCGAGCAAGGCCTTCTCGTCCGGCGAGGGAATCCTAAGGGGATTACCGGTCTCGAGGATCTGGCCAGGCAGGGGATCACCTTTATCAACCGGCAGCCAGGTTCGGGCACGCGGGTACTACTGGATTTTGAGTTAAAAAGGTTGAGGGTTGATCCGGCCGCGATCCGCGGCTACGAGCGCGAAGAATTTACCCATATGGCTGTCGGCGTGGCGGTTGCCAGCGGTCTGGCGGATGTTGGTCTGGGCGTACGGTCCGCCGCCAACGCCCTCGGGCTAGATTATATTCCAGTCGGGGAGGAACAGTACGATCTTCTCTTCCTGCGCCTATTCTTCGAATCGGAGAGAGGAGGAAAACTGATGGAGGTTATCCGCTCAGAAGGCTTTAAGAAAGGCGCCGAAGCCCTGGGCGGATACCGCACCGGTTCCGCAGGAGAGGTTCTTTACCGGCAGTAGTTTGGGTTATCTTCCGCAGTCACCCAGTACTGTCATCGCGCAATTGTGACCGGGTGCCCCGCTGATGGAGCCTCCCGGATAGGTGCACGCGGCTGTGAGGTAGAGGCGATGGATCGGCGTGCGGTAGTCGGAGATGCTGGGGTGAGGCCGTAGAATGCCTTCTTGGGAGAGCACGTGACCCACCCCCGCGATGTCGCCCCGAAAGAACATGGGGTTGCCGGCCTCGATCTCTGGCGGTGTCACCACGAGCTTCCCCACGACAGTTTTATCGTTGACGTTTGGAATGTACTCGCGAAGTCGCTCCATCTCATGGTGCAGAAGCTCCTGCTTGATGGCCAACCAGGATTCAGGGCGACCGGAGAGGTCGTAGGGTGCGTAATGGCCCACGTTTAACACGTGGCAGCCGTTTGGCGCGCGCCTTCCGTCGAGAAGGGTGTGACAGAGGACCTGGAAGGGCGCTCTGGGGTAACGATTTCCCTTGCGATACTCGGCGTAAGCGGCGATGAGATCAGACCTCGACTCGGGCACTTGAACGTGCGCGACCTCCTCTACGCTGAGGCGCGCGCGATACCGAGGACGTTCGGAAAGGGCTACGTGGAGCACGATCTCTGAGAGACCTGTTTTCAACTTCCCTATCGCCTCCACCAAGCCGGAATCGAGCCACTTCCGATCCACCATCTCCAAGAAGATCTGTCGGACATGCAACCCTGCCACCAGTGCCTTGTGGGCGGCGTAGCGCCGGCCATCCGCAGTCACCACCCCTGTTGCCGTTCCGTTCTCCACGAGGATCTCCTTCACGGGAGAGCGAGTGAGGACATCGCCACCGAAAGCGCGCAAACATCGGGTCAGGGCCAGAGGCAGCTCCAGCGCGCCGCCCTCGGGGATGCCCCATCCGAAAGTGTGGCGCGCGCCCGTGCCCGCGGTGAACACCAGGCCACCGTAGCCGAATTGGTCCGGTAAGATTCCACCCTGGATGGAGGCTTTGAGGACGTGAGCACGGACATGCTCCTCTTCGAAGAGTTCCTCCACCACTTCCAGAGGTGAGCTGGCCATGACTCTCATGACTTCGAGGCCCAGCTCTCTCTTTTCCAGACCCGCGTAGATCTCGCTGGGCTTGCGCGGTGGCGAGTATCGCGAACGCGCATACCAATCACGGATCGCTCTCTCCCAGAACTCCATCAGGCGACGGTAGGCCGCAGCGTCTTTCGGGGAGAACCTCTCGATCTCCTTGACGGTCTGCTCCACGCTTCGCCATGTAATCAGCGAACTCCCATCGGGGAAGACGCTGGCATACAGGGGATCAGGATAGATGTAGTGGAGGCCGAAGCGGTGTAGCTCCAGCTCTTGAAGGACAGGACCGGCCTGGATCGCTCCATGAATCGACGCGCAAGTGTCGTGACGGTATCCCGGCGCGGTCAGCTCCTCGGTGCCCGAGCCTCCTCCCACCTGTTCCTTTGCCTCCAGGACTAAGGTCTTCAGCCCCGCTTTTGCCAGGTAAGCGGCAGCGGTGAGGCCGTTATGACCGGCCCCTAACACCAGGATGTCCGCTTCTGCATCCCACATCGTTGGCCTCCAAACGAGCGGCTAATTATTTTGTATGCAGCAGACACTACTCGCCGCGTTCGATCCCTCAATACCCCAGGGCGGAAGAAATGTCCATCTTCGGCTGAAAGCTTATCCCAAAAGGACAATAACCTTCTGAAGCGTCCGGTCGTCATGAAAGGAAAGAAAAAGGTCCTGGGCTTCGACGAAGCCGCACTCAAAAGACTGCTATAAAGTGGCCTGCCCTCCCCTTTACTCGCCAAGTCACGCCGGTGACGGGGGGGAGTGGAAATAGGGTTGACAGTCCGGCAATTATAGTGACGGAATTAAATAAGTTGACATCAAATCCCCCCTCACCCCCCTAAATCCCCCTCGATCCCCCTTGACCAAAGGGGGAGAAAGGGGGATTTGAGAGGGGATGGGGGAATTATGGTAATTGTCTTTTTTCCTTCACTATAGTTAACAGCAGTCCTTGGTCCATGGCGGGTGTAATGGCAATACACTGACCAGTGTATTGCGGCCTGGGCGTTTGTCAGGCAAGCTTGACAAGTCCATGGAAGCAGAAGAGAATCCCGCCAGCAGAGGGAAAATTAGCAACCCTGATACACTGACCAGTATACTCAATGCTACTAGGCTGGCAGAGCAAAGACCCGTCTCCGTGCCTTGAACGAAAACAGGCTGTCGTGATATCCCACTGCAACCCATGTACGCGCGCATCCTTCAGCGGTTTCGAGACAGGATCCGAAGCCTGGACTACGTGGTCCCGCTTCATGCTGAAGAGGAGATGGACGAAGACCGTCTGTCAGTCTTTGACTTGGAGAGCGCTGTGCTGACTGGTGAGATTGTCGAGCGCCAACGGGACCGCGTGACGCGAGAATGGAAGTATGTCGTAAACGGCAGAGGCCTCGATGGTGGTACCGTCGGTGTCGTTGGAAAGTTGAGCCCTACGGGCCGTCTCGTTATAATCACCGTCTATAGAGACTAGCCATGACAGTTAGGAATTCTATGATCTGCGAGATTTGCGGTAAAGAGGGAGCCCGGGAGCGTCGCGTAACTCGGAGTTATGGGCGTGGCGGCAACCTGCTCGTGATTGAGAAGGTACCTGTGATCGCCTGTCCGCACTGTGGAGAAAGCTACCTGACAGCGGCCACTCTCCACGAGTTGGAGAGGATCAAACGCCACCGAAAGGAACTCGCCGCCAGGCGCCCCGTCGCCGTCGCCAACTTCGGGTAAATTGCCCGAAGGCAGTTTAACACCCGCCTTGAGCGGCCCGCCAGAGAACGCGGCCGCTCATCCAGAACGTCTAGGTGTCAACAGAGGGTAAGTGTGGAGCCGCCCTTCTCAAAGCCCTGGGACAATGGGTAAAAAATCAACCATCATCAAGTTCCCGGACAACCGTTTAAAATCGACCGCACCGGCGCATGACCCTGATGACGTAGGGGACGATTTTGAAGAGTGGGAAACCGACTATGAGTTGAGGGAGAAGGAAGACTGGCCGGGCTTGGTAGAATACTGCAAGCAAAGAGCCGAGAGATTTCCCGACGACCCATATGCCCAGTACTATCTCGGGGAAGCCTATGTCCTGAATGGGGAATATGACAAGGCCCTTGAGTTCCTTTATGAACACCACAGAAGGCAACCCTGGAACCCTGACTATCACGGAGTCATTCTCGACGCTCTATACGCTTTGGGCAAGACTGAGGATGATTTCGATTGGGTGCAGAAACCGGTCATTCTCAGAATGTCCACTGAGATTGTGGACGCCTGCTATGAATTCTTAAGATCGAGAAGAAAGCCCCGCTCTGTCAATGAACTCTACACTCGCTTTGTTATGGAAGGCTATTTGCTCTTTACAGAAGAAGACCTGTTCAAGGCATTGTTGGAGGACGCCCGGTTTGTCGTCGAGGACGCCTACGCAGGCCTCTTCGCAGCGGTCCGGGTCGCCCGCAAGGCACGCACGAGAAGAAAATGATCTCACCCCGGCCTTGACACCTGAAAATAATTTCAGTATAAGAGGGCCATGCCCTATAGCCCGGTCCCGGAAATTGAAGGAGCGGCAGGCACCGCACGGTCCGGGCGCATCGTTGCCTCCCCTACCGAGAACGGAGGTTGCCATGGACAACCCCAACGTGAGGAGCCTTCCCAAGCAAGAAGTCAAAATCATCAGCCGGATCGGGGTCCCGGCCCCGGCCTGCACCCCTCCAACGAGCGCCCCGAGACCTCGGCTGCTTGATCAGGCGCGCCAGGCAATCCGCACGCGGCACTACAGTCCCAAGACCGAGGACAGCTATGTTCATTGGATCAAGCGGTTCATCTTTTTCCACAACAAACGGCACCCGGCCGAGATGGGCGAAAAAGAGATTGCGCAATTTCTTTCAAGCCTCGCCAGCGAATTGCATGTGAGCGCCTCCACGCAGAACCAGGCATTGAACGCTATTTTGTTT
>JACPSF010000458.1 GCA_016193385.1 Deltaproteobacteria bacterium | reverse complement strand
TCCTACGACCTCAGGGCTATGCTGTTCTCCGCTTCTCGGTGGCAAAACCTGCGCAAGCGCTGATCCAAATGATCGATCAAAGGCTAAAAATAGCTGCTTGAACAAGTAACTTATTGTCGGATTAGGGCTAATTCTAGTCCGCGGACCCTGCAAAGAAAAGGGAGCCCAGAGCCCTAGTTGCCATGCTGGGAGTGAGCAGCAATGGTGCGGAGGCTCTATGGCTTCACGTCATACCCCGGCTTCTGGACGATGGTTTGGGGATCTAAAGACGCGCAAAGCTAGAACTGGTTGAATTTAGGAAAACAACGTCCTCTTGTCCTGTGGCCAGCAGGTAAAGGTTTTCTGCTGTCGACCGAATCTTAAGGCGGCGAAACCTGAATACAGCGAATGAAGGTAGGATCAAGCAAACCGATTTCCCATGGGCAGTTTCTTCTATGTTTTTCCAGGCATTATCCCTCGACAATCAGCTTTCCCCGGAACATCCCCATCTGGCAAGTAAACTCATACTCTCCAGCTTCGCCCGGAAGGAACTCGATCGGGACTGTCTCTCCTTCCGGGAGTTTGGCGCTCTTATTAAAGGCTGGCAGGAGAACCATCTCGCTGCATGAAGCCGACTCCTGGCGCACAAAATTTAGCCGGACCGGTTTTCCCCGCGCTACAACGATTACGTCGGGCGTATAGCCGCCCTTCACCAGGACCATCTGCTCCTGGTAGCCACTGCTCGTTAGCGCCGCCTTGACGCCCTCCGCCTTGACGAGCCAGAAAAACCAGACGATGAACCCGATCAGACCTAGGCCCACCATATCCACTACGACCCTATCCAACGTCATGACCTGTCCTCCCTCATGGAGCCTGCGGCCTCCACCGCTTCAACCGGTTGGCATTCCCGATCACGGTCACCGAGCTGAACGACATGGCAATAGCAGCTAGCAGAGGCGAGAGGAGAACGCCGAAGAACGGGTAAAGAAGCCCCAGAGCGATTGGAAGCCCAAGGATGTTATAGATGAATGCGCCGACAAGATTTTGATATACGTTCCGCATCGTTGCGCGGCTGATTTGGACCGCCAAGACCACACCCCGCAGGCTTCCTTTGATCAACGTAATATCGGAAGCGGCGATCGCCACGTCGGTGCCCGTTCCGATGGCGAATCCCACATCGGCCTGAGCCAGCGCGGGAGCGTCATTGATGCCGTCTCCGACCATGGCGACATTCTTCCCTTCGAGTTGGAGCTTCTGGACGTTGAAGGCCTTGTCCTGGGGGAGGACCTCCGCCAGGACCCGCTCGATCCCGACTTTGCGGGCGATCGCTTTTGCGGTACGGCCGTTATCGCCGGTAATCATAACAACCTCAAGTCCCATCTCCTCGAGGGCGCGGATCGCCTCTCTCGAGTCCTCCTTCACGGTGTCAGCCACAGCGACAATGCCGGCAGGCTCGCCATCGAGGGCCACATACATCGGCGTCTTCCCATCGTCGGCAAGTTCTAACGCCTTGGCCTCGAGTCCATTCAACTGGATCCTGCGGTCTCGCATCAACTTGAGGTTTCCTACGAGAATGTTACGACCCTCCACGGTCGCCTCAATCCCGTGGCCTGGGATGGCGTTGAACGTGCTGGGGTCTGGAAGCGACAAACCTTTGTTTTCAGCACCCTCCACGATGGCTGCGGCTAACGGATGCTCGGAGGACTTCTCGATGCCACCCGCCAAGCGCAGGATCTCTTCCGCCCGGAACCCCCCGCTCACTACGACGTCAGTCAGCACCGGCTTTCCGTGAGTGATGGTACCAGTCTTGTCCAGGATAATCGTCTGAAGGCTCTGGGCCGTCTGCAACGCCTCGCCGCCTCGGATCAGGATGCCATTGAGAGCGCCAAGTCCTACACCCGTCGTCAATGACATAGGAGTAGCCATTCCCAAGGCGCATGGACAGGCAATGATCAGCGTCGTCACCGCCACGATGAGACTAAACGCCAGGCGCGGCTCAGGACCGAAGGTGTACCAGACCAGAAATCCGAGGATCGAGAGAATCGCCACAGAGGGAGTGAAATAACCTGACACCACATCTACAATCCGTTGGACAGGAACCTTCGATCCCTGGGCATCCTGGACCATGCGGATGATGTTGGCGAGAGCCGTGTCTTTGCCCACTTTCGTTGCTCGGAATCTGAAAGCGCCGGTCTTGTTGATCGTGGCTCCGATCACCTCGTCTCCGGCTTTCTTTTCGATGGGCAAAGACTCCCCGGTGACCATCGACTCATCAACGGCGGAAGAGCCCTCAACAATTTCCCCGTCCACGGGCACTTTTTCCCCTGGCCGGACAACGACCACATCCCCAACCAGGACCTCTTCCACCGGGATGTCCGTCTCCCTTCCATCTCTAATGACCCGGGCAGTCTTGGCCTGAAGACCGATCAGTTTTTTAATGGCCTCGGAGGTCCTTCCTTTGGCTTTGAGCTCCATGGCCAAACCCAGATCTACGAGAGCGATGACGACTACAGTAACGTCGTAGTAAACGTCCGTGAGAACCCCAGACGGAAAGATCTGAGGGAAGAGGAGCGCGACGGTCGAGTAGATCCAGGCAACACCTGTGCCGAGAGCGATGAGGGTGTGCATGTTGGCCGATCGGTGCTTGAGAGATTGCCATGCACCGGTAAAGAAATGCCAGCCGCTGTAACCGATAACGGCAAGCGCGGCGATTCCCATTCCCGTCCATACATACCAGAGGCTATGGCTTTCGCGCGGAAACCAGTCGCGCAGGACGGGGAAGAGCCACGGATAGCTCATAATCATCGTAAAGGTTCCGACGGCAGCGCCAAACCACCATTTTCGCATGAGGCTGCGGTATTCGCGCTCTCGTTCCTGAGCCTCCTTGTCCGCTGCTTGGTGGCTGGATGGAGCCGGCGACTCCACCACCTTGTATCCTGAAGAGGCTACGGCCGATTTAATTGCAGCCAGGTCAGCCACACCCGGCAAGTATTCCACCGCCGCCTCCTCGGTACCCACGCTCACGGTGGCCGACAAAACTCCTGGGGCGTTCAAGAGAGCTTTTTCGATTTTCGTGACACAGGACGCGCAGGTGATTCCGTCAACTTTGAATCGCGCTTTTGCCGCCTCCGAGCGATAACCCGTTTTCTTGATGGCCTCATGAAGCGCGGAGACGGTAACCAAAGAAGAATTGTACTCGACAAAGGCGCGCCCTGCAGCCAAATTGACCGTTGCTTTCTCGACCCCACGCACGCCTTTGAGCGCCTGCTCCACCGCTTGCACGCAGTTCGCACAGGTCAGGCCGGACACTGTGATTTCGATGCGTTGCGTCCCCTTCCCTTGTCCGCCGACACCGGTCGTTGCTGAGGGAGCACTCCGGGCTTTAACTTCTGTTCTCGTATGCGTTTCTAGTTTGCCAGACGTCATAGTATCTGCCCTCACCGTGGGGGAGCGCTGGAACCGATCTCCTGCTGGATGTAGGCGATCAAGTCCACCATCTCGTTTCCCCCGAAGCTTGGCCACCGAAGGCCGAACTCCCGCATCTTTTCCTCCATCCCCAGGGCGTGGCTCCACATGAGCTCCGCCCAAAGGATGGGAGAGCCGTATCGCTTCCATTTTGTGAGATCCGGTCCGACCGTCCCCCCTTTTCCTCTGACACCGTGGCAGGTCGCGCACCCCTTCTCAACGAAGAGCCTCTCTCCTCGTCTGGGGTTCCCAGGCTCATCCAGGAGATTGACCGCGTAAAGGAAGGCGACCAGATCCCGCATCTCTGATCCCCGGAAGGACTTCCACGCGATCCCTTTTTCCTTCGCCATCTGCTTCATCACCGGGGCGTGGTTCCACATCGCACCCGCCAATTGCGTCATGGTGATATTCTTCGCAGAGATTCTGCCGAGGTCGGGCCCCAGAGTCGGCCCTGCTCCTCGAATCGCATGGCAACTCCCGCAGCCCTTCTCCAGGAATACCTGCTGCCCCTTTCGAGCGTCCCCCCAGAGTACGTATTGCCCCTCAGCCGCGCTCACCGGCACCACAGAGACGCTGAAGAGCGCAAGCAGAAGCCCCGTCGCCGTTTCTTGCATAGTCGCTTTCACCGCTCTTCTCCTCCTATTTCAAAGACGCCAGATACTTCGCCAAAGCGTCCAACTCCTCAGCGGAAAGCCGCTCATAGGCAGGCATGACTGAGCCAGGCTTTACCGCCGCGGGATCCTTTAGAAACCGCTTGAACCATTCCGCATCCCTTCTCGCCCCTGCTCGCGTCAGGTCAGGCCCGGCCGCGCTCCCCGTTCCCTTTAGCACATGGCACGCCGAGCAGCCCTGCACTTCATAGACCTCCCTGCCCCTGGCCAGCTCGGGCGGCAGGGCCTTCGCCTCCCGCGGGAGGGCGACTCGCGGCTTTGGAGGGGCGGGGGCAGTGGCGCCCTGATATGTCAGAAAGGCAATGGCCACAAGGGACACCGCGGCGAGGCCTGAAGCCATGGGCCGCTTCAGGGGGCTTCGGCCTGGCGTACGGTCGTAGAAGGGGAGGAAGAGCAGGAGGAGGACGGCTGCGAGCGGGATATAAAAGGTCGCAACCGGCATCCACTTTCCCGGGAAGAACCACAGCAGCTCGAAGAGAAAATAGAAGTACCACTCCGGCCTGGGCACATATTCGGTGCTCGTCGGATCGGCAACCTCCTCCATGGGAATAGTCCAGGTGGCAGCCATCCAGACAAGGAACACCAGAAGCGAAAGGTTGACGATGCCGTCCCGAAGGAGGTGCTCGAAAAAGGTCTCTCCCTTTCCTTTGGAAGCTTCGTAGAGCCTCTCGTAATCTTCCTTTCTGATAAGGCCCAGGCCTCCCGTTGGCGTTGGAGCGATCCCCTGATAGACCACCATCGAAAGGTGGATCAAAATAAAGGCGTAGAGGATGCCCGGAAGGATCAGGACGTGAGCGGCGTAGAAGCGCCCGAGGGTCCGGGCACCGATCTCCGCTCCCCCTTGAAGAATCCTCCATAGATATTCGCCAACCAAGGGGGTTGTCCCGGCGATGTGGGTCCCGACCACCGTGGCCCAGTAGGCCTTCTGATCCCAGGGGAGGAGGTAACCGGTAAAGCCAAAGAGCAAGGTCAGGAGAAACAAGAAGACCCCAACGACCCAAGAGATCTCCCTGGGGTACTTGTAGGCTCCCATCCAGAAGACCCGGAGCAGATGGAGGAAGACCACCGCCACGATGAGACTTGCCCCCCAGCGGTGAAGGCCCCGGACGAACGGTCCGAACGGAATCTCCTTCTGAATGTAGATCAGACTGTCGTAGGCGTGCTCTGGAGAAGGGACGTAGTAGAAAGCCAGGAAAAAGCCAGTGAGCGTCTGGACAAGGATCAAGAAGAGCGCCGCGCTCCCTAATGTGTGCCACCATGTGGTGCCCTGCGGGAGGCGACGGTAGAGGAACCCGGTTAACTGCTCTTGGGTGCCGAGCCGTTCCTGAAGCCAGTCAAGAAGCTGTCTCATACGTGATGCCATCCCGCGAACTCCAGCTTATCGTTAACCTCATATGTCCGCCCCGCGTAGAGGATGTCCTTCTCGATCTTATACTCATAGCGGTCCAAAGGACGTGGGGGAGGGCCGGCTAGCACTCGGCCCTCTTTGTCAAAGACACCGCCATGACAGGGGCTGAAAAAACGGCCTGCCTGAAAATTCCACTGCACAGGGCAGCCCACATGGGTGCAGTGGATGTAGAAGAGCGTAAACCTACCCCCGCCCTCATTCAGGACATACACGGCAACTCGGGGTGTCTCATAAGGCCAGACCTGTGCGACCAACGGTTTCGCCAGCACCTTCTGGATCTGCCTCTCTGCAAACCCCGAGACCGGCCCCACTTCCAACCATCGACGCTCGGACCGTCTGAGGGCCGGTAGAGCTAAGAAGCTGGCCAAGGGCACTCCGATGATCCCGGCGATCGCCGTGAGAATCGCCCCCAAGGCAACCGTGATGAAGCGCCTGCGGTCGGAGGCGATGCCCTGAGGATCGGCGCCGCCTCTAGACGGAACCGACGTGTTCCACGCCATAGCTCCCCTCCGTCACTCCCTTCGAGGTCTTTGGCTCACGTCCTTATCCATCCGGCACAGACGTCCTACAGCTCCCGTTCAGCTCTCGGCGTACTTGGCCGATGACTTTTCCAATGTCGCTTTTTTGATTTCCTCTTGGCGCCGCAAAAGCGGAAGGGCTAGCAGCGGAATGAGCCCGATCATACCGACCGTGATCATTAACAAACCGAGATTTGAATAGTTCTGCTGCGTGACCTCAAAAGCGGTATTCAGGTAGCGCGAAAAAAGCTCACTTGCGGAAAGGGCGAGGTTCATCAGCGACGCCATGATCGCAAACATCGTCGCCTCTGCCCCTGGCGGCGCTGCCTTGGCAATTAAGACCAGCATAGGAACCATGGTGAGCTGAGCGAGCGGAGCCGAGATTGTGGTGTCGATGAAGGCAAACGTCCGCGCGCTGACGCCGAGCCACTCATTGGCGCCGTAAAAGAGACCTATGCTGGGCAGGTATAGAACTGTCCCGGCAACAACCACCCATAGGAGAGTGAAACTTACCGGTCTTGAGACAATAGCCTTGCGGAACACGAGCAGGCCCGCCAAGCTCAGGATCGAGCTCACCTGCGCGAGGATCCCCAGAAATTCCTGGTCGAAGCCAAGTCTATCAATTGCCCAGTAGCTGTAGCCCTGCCCGACTCCTGGAACCGCTCGAAAGAGAAAAATCACCAAAGCAGCCACAATCACTTCCCGTGAGACACCGACGCGCTTCAGAAGAAACCCGATGAGCAAACCCGAAACCACCAGCACAAGCTCCTGGGAAAAGGGTACCTGAAAGGTCTCCAATGAGATGCCGAGAAGGGCGTAGCTGAGGCCAACTCCTATCACGAGGCTCGCATTCGCCCCGCCGAGGGCTCCATTGTCTGCCGGGCTCTGCCGCTTCCGGGGACGCTCGCGGACCAATGCTGCGCTAACTGCAACGATTACCGGCAGCGCCGTCGCGATGCCAAACACCCCTCTAGTGCCGATCCTACCTGCCAACCACCCGCCCAAATAGGCCACACTGATGCTGCCAACAAGCAGGGCCATCCGACCAAGGGCCTGAATCTGGCCGATCTCCTCATCGCTTTCCGCCACTTCCACGCTTAAGGCATCAGCAACGACATCCTGCACCATGAATCCTACCGTCACCAAAAGCATCGCCAAGAGAAAGGACCCCTTGGTATCGATCACGGTGGCGAGCGCGCCGTACCCGACCGACGAGCAGAACGCCCCGAGCAAGAGATAGGCAGCGCGGCGGCTCCCAAAGACAGGGTAAACATCGGATGCAACCCCAACAACCATTTTCATGCTCCATGGCAGACCAAGCCAGAAAGCAATGCCCGCGACCTCGGCTGGCGTAAGCCGTAACGTGTCCTTTTCGAAAAACACGAGGGCGATGCCCGTGATGGCGCTGGCTCCATAGCAGAAGTACGTCACTAGTACCGGAAGATAAGCGAGGCGGAAGCCGCCCAACAGACGACTGGCGGCAGCGACAATCGCGCGATGAGCCGGTGTCGGGACAGTTAACTCCTCGGGCATTACTGCGACAGCCTTACGAAAGTCACGAGTTCACTTGGCGTACTTTTCCGGCTCTTTGTCGAACCTCGCCTTGCAACTGTTAGAACAGAAGTAATAGGTCTTTCCCTCTTGGACAGTTGTGGCCGCCGCTTTCTTCTCGTCGACGTCCATCCCGCATACTGGATCCTTTGCCATTTCAATCGCCTCCTTTTGCGCTCCCTGACTCGGCTCGTTTTTATTACAACGTCATTGCATGATGCACAGTTGAGAACTCCACAGCGACATTTTCATCCGTCAGGCGGCCTGCCGCAGAAACAGGAAGGCCTGCGAAAGTGCTCTGTTCGATAATACTGGATTAACCGGTCGACAAGCTTCGCGGGATCGTCATCATATATGACACAGGCCCCCGTTTCCTTCCCGCTTACACGGATGATCTCCTCCACGATGTCGGTGATTCCTCTGGTGCCCCTGAGCACACCGATCAGTCTACCTTCATCGTAGGCTATCGCCAGCTCTCCGAGTGTCCCGCTTCGACCGCCCACTATGACAATAATGTCACAGGACCGGATATTCGTAATTTCTCTCCCCATGAGACCGCTGCCCGTATAGATCAGGAGATCGAAGCCTTCGACGGGAGAACGATATTTTCCCTGATGCTCCTCAATGGATAGTCCCGGTGAAATCCCCACAACCAGTCCGCCCTTAGCCTTTGCTCCACGGACTGCCTCGTATGGTAGGCCCGGGCAGCCGCCCGTGATGAGGATTGCGTCGCGCTCAGCAATTGCTTCGCCGAGCTGGTACG
>JACPSF010000457.1 GCA_016193385.1 Deltaproteobacteria bacterium | reverse complement strand
TGCCAAAATCTCTTTGCCTGTGCCGGTCTCGCCCGTGAGGAGGACTGTGACGTCGTGTTGGGCATAGCGGTTTGCCACCGAGAGAATCTCTCGAAACTTTGGAGTATCCCCCACAACCAGGGGGGTCTGGAGATTCGCTGACAGTTGGGCCGTGCCCTGCACGGCAGGCGATTGCTTGAGAAGGGAGTAAAGGCTTTGTACAAAAAGGGGATGAAAACAAATGACAATCAAATCGGAGGCGGTTATTCGCGCTCTATGTATGAATTTTTCCCATGCGTTGCCTTGACACAGCGTGACGTCGATAAAGGCGTGTTTTACCTCGCCAGAAGGAAAAAGAGTCAAGACCCGTTCCGCTTCTTCCCAGCTACGGGTCAAGTGGATACGAAAGCCTTGGTCTTCAAGCAGCTTTTGAACCGGGATCAAAGGGGAGCCAACGGAGTGAATCAGCAGGACGTGAGGGTTCTCCATAAATGTCCTAAAATTTCTTGCGACAAAGATGGAATCCCACAGATTCTTCAGCGAAAGGATACGATTACACGGTCAAAAAGAGATCCCGTCTTCATAGGGCGTTACATCGAAGCTGCCTTTTTAACGCTTCGGAACTATTTTACCCCTCTATTATAGGGAACTTAGTCTCTTGTCAATACCCCGTATTGGTCCGATACTTGTGGGATGGGTGGAGGCAATGACCCCTTGAGGCAGGTGAGACCCTTAGGATGAGAGCGGCGGTGCCAGCGACACTTCTCGGCACTCGTCGCCAAGAGAACGAGGAGAAAGTCGGAGCTTCTGGCGATTCTTCTGAAAGCAGTATAGCTTCCTAATGAATTGTGATGAAAGCCTGCCTGAATTTTAACTTTCTCACTAACAGCCCCTGCAATACCTTTGCTTGTCCCCGTGTAGTCAGACGGCCTACCCGCACACGGTGCCAGGTCTGACCGTTGATATGCGCTTGTGCCACATACGCTGCATATCCAGCATTTCTCAGTCTTATAGCCAGATCCCGGGAAGCTCTCTCATTTGGAAAGGCACCGACCTGAACGGTCCACAAGAGTTTTTTAGTTTCCGTCCGGGCATTCACCTTGCTGCCTTCTGGGACATTGGGGGCTGGAATTTCTTTTGTGGCCTCGAGCCGCGCTGGAGGTTCTTCTCGGGCTGCGCTAGCACCGACCTCGATTAGGGAAAGGTCCGCCTCCTCTTTTAAAGGTTTCTTCTCGTGGTTGTCCGCAAGCTTCATCGGTTCGTCTGCCCGTTTGACCTCTAATTGAACCTCTGAAGCGGCAGGTTCCGGCAGATCTGGGGTCCCGGACGATTGGTCACGAAAATTCATTTCTTCGCCTGGGACCTTCATGGATTTTTCCCGAGACTTCAACGAGTTGGGTTTTTTCGGGAGAGCCTCCTCTTTTTCCCGTCCTCTTTCCGCTTTCTCCGCCCTCATCCGCTCAATTTCCCGGGCGACTCCGGATAGTCTTTCCTTGAACTCCTCGGTGACAGATTTGGCCTCATCCCGGTTACGAATCACGTGAGGCGTAATGAGCATGATCAATTCGGTGCGGTCGATCTCGTCGGTAGTCGTCCCGAAAAAACGGCCTAAAACCGGAATGTCCATCAGAAAGGGGATACCCACGCGACTGCGGCTTTTTCTGTCCGTGATGATCCCACCGATCACCAAGGTATCTCCATCCTGAACCACGGCTGTGGTCTCGGCTTGCCGAGTATCAAAAGAGGGGAATTTGTCCGATCCCACTTGAACATCTCCACCCCGTTGACTCACCTCGGCTAATATCTGGAGGTTCACCAGTCCTTGGGAGTTAACCTGAGGGATAACGGTCACAATCCTCCCCGTGTTCCGATATTGGATGGTTGTACTGGACGCTACAGTTCCCACGGCACCAGTGATCGTGCCGGTTGCAATCGGCTCCTCCGTTCCTACCTGAATCCTGGCCGGTCGGTTGTCCGTGGCAAGAATGGTCGGAGAGGAGAGAACTTTAACTCTTGAATCCGACATCAAATTGTTGATGATCAGGCGAAAATCTCGCCCCCTGCCAAGGACAGCGGTGAGACCCTGCGTTCCCGGGAAAGTATCGAACAGGCCGACCAGAGGCAGCGGAGGTGACGTAACATTTCCAATTTGGCCGATAGATTCCGCCCTGCGCTTGATTTCATACTCTAGCCCAAACCTAAGATCATCCGCTAGGGTCACCTCCGCCACCAGCACGTCCATCAAGACCTGACGAGGAATGATGTCGAGTTCCGTCAAGATATTCTTAATGTTTTGATATTCCTGGGCAGTGCCGTATATGATCAGAGAGTTCGTTGCGGGGTCAGGGACGACGCGCAATTGTTCTTCAGGCCTTGCCTCAGGAGGCCTGGCAGTCGGTGGAGTCGGAGCGGTCCCGGGTGGCAGGGCAGCCGGAGGTTGAACCGGTGCCGGCGCGGCAGCAAAAGCGCCAAGAGGCGGAAACTGGCTACCCGGCGTCGGTGTGGTCGGGCTGCCAAAGGGGGAGGTCTGAGAGCGAGACGCTCCGGGTGCCCCTGGAGCGAGGGGCGTACCTCTGTGAAGCTGTTCCAGTGTCCGCGGGGTCTCTCTCCTGCCGGTTAGGGGACGGCCCAATACCTGATTTAAAATATCCGCCAGATCCGTCGCCTTTCCGTTCTCAACCGGATAGATGAAGATCCTTCTTCCCGGACCTTCGCCTACCGTGTCCACACGCTCGAGCCAGCGCTTTACATAGGTCCACGCAGCCTCGCTATGGTTGATCACCAGGAGCCGGTTTATCCGGGGTATGGGAAGGAACGCGGCCGCAAAGCCTTCGGCCTGCGCCGACGACGACGCATAGGCCTGCATGATCTTCGTCATCTCAGCGGCCAACTCTTCGGCGCTGGCAACTTTGGGCTGATAGATCTCCATCCGCGTCCCGGCAAATACATTGACGTCGATCAGATCCCTGATCTCCATCAGGCGCTGGATATTGGAAGAAAGATCCATAATCATGAGAAAGTTGCCGCGCGGGTAGTCGAGAATCTCACCCCCTGGAGTGATGAAAGGGGTGAGAAGTTTTTTCATCTCGGCCACTGAGAAAAACCGCACCGGCATGACCTGCAAGACAAAGTTATCTTCGTTCCCCAGTGGCATGGGCCGGGCGAGCCCCTTGCCCTCCTTGATGGTGGTGATGCGATAGAGGTTGCCTGTTTTGATTGCCACGGCATTGTTCATCCGCAGGACCTGATGGAACACGGGAAGTAGATCCTCTTTCTTCAGCGGCTCGGCGCTATAGATCGTCACCATCCCTTTGACGTCAGGATCGATGGTGTACGTGAGCTTTAGATGCTGAGCCAAAACATGAACGACCTCCACAAGGTCAACGCGGTTAAAATTGAGCGAGACCATATCCGCTCTTGAGACGGTCTGCGGCGGAGCCACCCTTGGCTCTCGGGGTGTCCGGGGCGTCACCGGTAGCGGGGAAAGGGCTTCTTTCTGTGGCGCAGCCGGTTGTTGGGTCGATTCCGCTGGTCCGACTGAAGCCGGATCCTGCTGAGCCCAAATTGGATTTTTGGAAAGAGTCATGAGGATAAAAAAACAAATCGGTAACGCTAGATTTCTGATCATAACTCCCTCCCACCATGGAGCCTCGGCGGATAAGGACTCTTCTGAGGAATGACCATCTGCACGAGCTGAAACCTTCGAGTCATCACTCTGGAGGTCGCTGCTGAAGTTTGTTCTCTCCCTTACTCAAAATCTTGCTGTCGGCGGGCAGCACCTTCAGTCTCTGTCTGACTGCCGGGGTCTCGGATAAAACAGAATTTTAGCGGATATTACGCCAAAATAAAGTGTTTGTCTAGGACTGGTAAATGGTTTCCCAGCTCCAAAACGTTGAGTGGGTGGGCTCTTGGAATGGACATAGAAGGCAAAATTGGTTAACTTGCACGGAAAAGCCGGGAGTCTACCCGGAGCTTTGATCTCAGCAAGCTTTCTCATTCGGCATGGTAGGGAAAGACACATCAGCAGGTGAAGCGGCGGCACCTTCTGGCATTGGGACACTCCCTTACGAAGAGGTCAGCACGGCGCAGAAGAGATTTGCGCTTTCGGTCGTAAGTTTTTCCCATACCCTCAACCATATCGAATCGAGCGTTACCTCTGTCCTATACCCGGCCATGATGAATGACCTGGGATTCGGCCTCCTTCAGCTTGGCGTGCTCTCGGCAGTTTCGAATTTCACCGGCCAAGGTCTACAGGTTATCTGGGGCTTCCTGAGCACGTTTTTCAAGCGCACGGTCCTTCTTGGGATGGGAAATGTCCTTTTGGGGATCTCTATTATCCTGCATGCCCTTCTCGGCAATTATCCTCAGTTGCTCGCCGCTCGAATCTTCGCCAGCATGGCTTCCAGCCCCCAGCATCCCATTGGCGCGAGCCTGCTCTCGCGTTTCTTCCCGAAAGCTCGGGGCTGGGCGCTGACGTTTCACTATACGGCCGGCAATGTCGGATCTTTTGTGGCGCCCGCGATCGCGTCCTTCCTCCTGTTGTCCATGGGATGGAGACCCGTCTTCGCCATTCTCGGCCTACCAGGGTTGGTGATGGGGCTACTCTTTTTCTTCCTTCGCGACCTGGGGGTGGAAGGCGGTGGACTCGATGGCAGGAAGAAGTCGGCCCACGTGAGCTTCGACGCTTACCTGCAGTGTCTGAAAAACCGCAACATTGTTTTTACCTCTCTGGTTCTCATGGTCGGTGCGGCGGGCAGGGGGACGGGAATCAACAACACCTATCTGGTGCCGTTCTTCATGAAGCAGTTCGAGGTGAGCGCTTCCGCCGGCGGGTTTCTTCTGACGCTCATTCAAGGGGCCGGTCTGGTCGGTCCCCTTTTGATCGGCTGGCTCTCGGATCGCTATTGGAAGCGGACCTCCATTCTTCAGTTGACCCTCCTTTTCTCAGCCCTCATGACGTTTTGGCTCGTGCATCACCCCGTTTTAGGCCCTCTCTTGTTTTTGAATCTGGTCCTGTACGGTGCCGTGGTTCAATCTCGCGGCTCCCTGACCCAGGCGATGGTCGGAGATTTCGCCTCCGACGAGCTGACCGATGCGGCGTTTTCGATTTATTACTTCGTCGGGTTCATATCAGGGCCGTTCTGGACACTGCTGACCGGTTACGTTATGGACCATTACGGATTCACACCGGCCTTCTATCTGGCCGCTTCGACTTATTTGGCTGGGATGGGCATGTTGATGTTCGTCAAGGATTGAATCGAGGTGCAGACTTAGGTACGGATGGGGAACGGTTCCTATGGCTTTTGGGGAGCGCGAACCTCGAGGATCTTGACCGCAAAGCTCAGCGTTTTTCCCGCCAGAGGGTGGTTGAAGTCCAGGACCACGGTTTTATCTTTGATCTCATGGACTCGTACGGGAAAAAGCTGGCCCTGGGGGTCTTTTGCCAAGAGAGTGTTACCGACCTTGAGGGCGTCGGCGGGGATCTCTGCACGCGGAATTTCATGAAATGCCTTGGCATCAAGGGCGCCGTAGGCGTCTTCAGGTTTCACGCGGACGCTTTTTTGTTCGTTGACGCTCATTCCCGAAAGCGCCTTTTCTAAGCCGGGGATAATCTGCCCTTGACCTTGAGTGTAGCTGAGGGGCTCTTTGCCTTTATTGGATTCGATGAGCGTGCCCTTCTCATCGGAAAGCGTGTACTCCAGGCGAACCAGCGAACCGTTCTTTATGGTGGCTTCATCCCTGCCCCTTTTAACTACGACATAGAAACCGACGGCGACAACCGCGAGAATGGCCACGCCCGTGATCGAAAGGACCACTAGTTTCTTCATCTCAACCTCGACAAACTCGATAACTTTTCCCGCGAAGGCTATACCCTATTGACGAAAAAAACAACCCGACGCCCAGGCCTGACCAGCGCTTAAACCCTGACGCGCTTTTCTCGACCAGAGCGCGGCCCCGGACTTGTTGAAAAATGGGGGGAAAGATATGTTAATCATCGACCATAGTCCTGGGTGAGCAACGGAGAAACAGCATGAGCGAGATCCGCTTTGTCGATACCACGGTGCGTGACGGTCCCCAGAGTCTCTGGGCCCTGAGCATGAGAACCGGAATGATGCTCTCGGTTGCCGACCACATGGATCAAGCGGGCTTTGAGTCCATGGAGTTTTTCGTCACAACCATGTTCAAGAAATTCGTCCGGGAGCACAAGGAAGATCCGTGGGACTGGCTCCGGCTTGGCTCGAAGCGCTTCAAAAAGACTCGCCTTCGCTATCACGGGGGCGTCCATTCGGCGTTCGAGAAGACACCGAGTAGCGTGCTTCACCTTATGGTTGAGCGGATCGTGTCTTACGGCATCACGTTGACTCGGACCTCGAACCCCTGGAATGACTACGATGCGTTCAAAGTGGAAATCGATGAACTCAAAGAACTCGGAATGGACACGGTAGCAAATCTGATCTACTCGGTCTCTCCCCGTCATACCGACGAGTACTACGCCCGCAAAGCGCGTGAGGCGGCTGCGATCCGGCCCTATCGGATCTGCTTCAAGGACGTGGGCGGTCTTCTCACCCCCGGGCGCGCGCGGACGCTCATGCCGGTGGTGCGAAAAAATGCCGGCGATGTCCCCGTCGAGTTTCATGCGCACTGCAATAACGGCCTGGCCCCCCTAAACTACCTCGAGGCCGTCAAACTCGGGCTCACGACCCTTCACACGGCTGTTCCGCCGCTGGCGAATGGCTCCGCCCAGCCTTCTATCTTTAACGTAGCGAGAAACCTGCGCGCCCTGGGTTACACCCCGGCCGTCGACGAAGCGGCCATCAAGCCCGCGGAGGCGCAGCTCACGTTCATTGCCAGGCGGGAGGGTTTACCCATAGGGAGACCACTGGAGTACGACCATTCCCAATACCTTCATCAGGTGCCCGGCGGGATGATCTCTAATCTCCGTCACCAGTTAAAGCTTGTGGGGATGGGGGACAAAATTGAGGCGACGCTGGAGGAGGCCGGGCGGGTGCGGGCGGAGTTTGGCTATCCGATCATGGTCACCCCGCTTTCCCAGTTTGTCGGGAGCCAGGCGGGGATCAACGTGATCTTGGGGGAGCGCTACAAGGAGGTCACGGACCAGACCATTCAATACGCGCTTGGGATTTGGGGCAAGGAGGGTGCGACGCTGATGGATCCCAATGTCAAGGACAAGATTCTGAGCCGCCCGCGGGCCAAGGAGTGGGAAGGGTGGAGCCCACCCGAGCCATCGATTCGGGAGGTCAGGCAAAAACTCGGCGGGCCGGGAGTTTCCGACGAAGAACTGGTTCTTCGCGTTTTCGCCGGCGAAGACTCTGTCAAGGCAATGTTTGCGGCCGGGCCTCGGAGAGAATACCTGAGCGCGAGGCAGCCGCTCGTCCGCCTGATCGAGGAACTCTCCAGGCAGAAAGAATACCATCAGATCCATATCCGCAAGCCGGGCTTCTCGCTTACCCTGGAAAGGAAAAACCATTTCTGAAGGCGGTCTCAGACGAACCTTACCCAGGCTTTTTGCAGCGAGGTCGCGTAGCCGATGACGGTGGCGGCCTTCACTCCGTTATCTTGCAATTCCTCGACCAGCCTGGGCGCGCGCTTTTGCGCAAGCGCGATCAAGAGCCCGCCTGAGGTCTGGGGGTCCAAGGCGGTCTCCACGAGGCCTTCTCGGATTGTTTTCTCAATGGTGGTCTTATCCTTTAGATAATCGCGGTTTCGCTTGCAGCCTCCCGTCAGGTACCCCTTCTCCGCCAGGCGGGGGGCCCTGTGGAGGATCGGCAGCTTGGCCGATTCCAGGATCAGAGTCACGCTGCTTCCGCTGGCCATCTCGAGTGCATGGCCCATCAGCCCATACCCCGTAACATCCGAGCAGGCGTGGACCGCATGACCGCGCATAATTTTGGCGGCTATTTTGTTCAGTGAAAGCATCGAGGAAATCGCCGCCTGGATGCTTTCCTTGGGCGCCTTGCCCTTCTTCAGAGCTGTCGTGATAATGCCGGTTCCAAGCGGCTTCGTAAGAATGAGCGCATCGCCCTCCTGAACCCCGACATTACGGATGATCCGGTCGGGATGGATCACTCCCGTGATAGCCATCCCATATTTGATCTCCTCGTCGATGATGCTGTGGCCACCGACGACCACCGCCCCTGCCTCTCGCACCTTCTCCGCCCCGCCTTTGAGAATTTCGCCCAGGACCTGAATGTCCATCTTGCCTTTCGGGAAGCAGACGATGTTGAGCGCGGTCTTCGGCTCCGCGCCCATGGCGTAAATATCGCTCATGGCGTTGGCTGCCGCGACTTGCCCGAACGTGTAAGGGTCGTCCACGATCGGAGGGAAAAAGTCCACAGTGTTGACCACGGCCAGATCCGGACGCAGGCGAAATACTCCGGCATCGTCGGCGGTTTCAATTCCGACAATCAAGTCTGCGTCGTCGAATTTAGGAAGGCCGTGCAAGACTTGCACGAGCTCGGCCGGGCCGAGCTTGGCAGCTCACCCGGAGGCCTTCACGTGCTGCGTCAGGCGAAGCGCCTTTCGTCTCAGTAGTTTCATCCGCCGATCCTCAGTGATGTTGGAGGCCCGAAACAGCGCGGAGACGACATTCAGCCGGCGCTCGGTTTAGCGCGGAATGCCCTGCCTTGCTAAAGCCAGCGGAGTTTTCAGTCGCCGCGCGTCTCCGATTCTGACCGTTACCCCTTCGCGATCGAAGTATTCAAGAAGGGCGATCGTGTACTTGCGACTTGAGCCTAACAGATCGCGGAAAGTCGCCGCGGTGATCTCGTTGTTTTCGGCGAAGTACTTATATAGAAGGCCCTTCACTTTGTCAACGCGATCGCGCAGAAAATAGAGGTCCGTAGCTACCCGGACAATCGAGTTGTCTCTTTCCATGAGCCGGATGACTTCGGCCAGCTTCGCGCGCCCTACCTCAAGCTCTTTTTCGATCTGTTTCAGATCGGGCGGGGCCAGCGGGCTGGCCTCCAACAGCCTGGTGATCTTCTCCGTGAGGCTTTGCTCCGCCTCGCTGAGCCGGACCTGGTGTCGCGGCAGGCGAAGTAGGTTTCCATCCCGGCGGATGATTTTCTCTTCGCCGAGAATGTCGACCAGCGAGCGAAAGAGCCGGGAGGCCACGCTATACGGCAGCTTGGCCCTGAGCTCCTCCATCTCCATCCCGGGGGCGAGGGGATGGGCCTGGTGAAAATCCTGGAGGGATTGCAGAAGTCTTTGCTTCAGACTTTGCCACTTGGTTTCCGTCGTGTAGACCTTTTCCCCTTCGGCGCTGAAGGCGCGCAGCGTCGCCATTTTTTCGATGCCCTCGCGGACCTCTTCTTCTCTGAGGTTCACGAATTGCTGGATCGGATCGCAGGATAGGGCAAATTCGTCGCTCTCGTTGATAAACCGTTCGATCAGCGCAGGCAGGTCCACGGCGTGGAGCCCCTCCAGTCTCTTTTGCAGGTCGGTCTCTGATCGTTTGTGTTTCTTGGCCCAAGGGTGGATGACGGTGCCGCCGCCGAGCGTGCGCCGCGCCGTCTCGTCTCTCACGATGAAATGGTCCCCGCGCATGACGAGCATAGGCTGCGTGGGGGTAATCTGGCAGTAGGTGGTTTCTTTGGCTTCCACCTTGTCTTTCGCACCCAAAAGGATGAGTTTCGCCATCCGCTCGGCGCTGCCGAGATGGATCCTGACCCGCTGGTGATTCTTGATCCCTTTGCCGGCTGCGGGGCGTACCTCGAGGAGCGCGTCGAACCGATCCGAAGTAAGGGTCAATTTCTCATGACAGATCACCTGTCCACGCTCGATTGCGGCTCTCTCCTGGCCGGTCAGATTGAGGGCGATCCGCTGTCCCCAGCCCGCGACCTCGACGGGCCGGTTGTGTACCTGGAGGCTTCGAACCCGAAAGGTCTGGCCGCCGGGAAGGCACCGCGCGCGATCGCCGACTCTGATCTCTCCGCTGAGCGCCGTCCCGGTCACCACCACGCCGTGTCCCTGGAGAACGAAGGCGCGGTCAACCGGGAGGCGGAAATAACCGCCCGGGGCCGACTTTTTCCGTTCCTGGAGTGTGCGGGAGATCTGTTCGCGGAGTTCCGCCAGCCCTTGTCCGGTCACCGCGGAGAACGGAAGGATAGGGGCGTCTTCAAGCGAAGTTCCGAGGGTGAGAATCCTGATCTCTTCTTCGACTTCCTTGATCCTGGAAGGCGCGACCAGATCGGTCTTAGTGATTAAGAAGATCGCAAGTTTGACCCCGAGGAGGTGCAGGATATCCAAGTGCTCTTCGGTCTGGGGCATGACTCCATCGTCGGCCGCCACGGTAAACAGGACCAAGTCCATACCGTGGGCCCCAGCGAGCATGTTGCGGATGAACCGCTCGTGGCCCGGGACATCGACGATCCCCGCTTGGGTTCCGTCGGGGAGATCGAGATGGGCGAAGCCCAGGTCGATCGAGATCCCTCTTTCTTTTTCCTCCTTGAGGCGGTCAGTGTCGATCCCCGTGAGGGCCTTGATGAGGCTTGTCTTGCCGTGGTCGATATGTCCGGCGGTGCCGATGATGTAAGGCATTGGTTCTATCTCAAATTGCAGATCTCAAATGGCAAATTGCCGAATCTTTCAAGAGTCACTCGACTGCGCTAGGTATCAAATCTGCGGGATCGAAGATTGTCCGTAGGTCGAGCAGAAAGCGATTATCTCTGATTCGCCCCAGGATCGGGGGACGGGCGCTGCGAAATCGCGCGGCGATGCGCTCGGGGCCAAGAGTAGGGTGGCAAATCGCGATGACCTTGCTGGGAATCTCCTCGGTCGGGAGCGCGCCGCTTCCGATCTGCGATGTCGAATCTTCCAAGCTCAACTGAAAGCCTTCCCCTAGCGCTCTCGCGAGCGCCGGTAGGGTCTGTTGCCCGATTTCTTCGATCTCCTGGAGAGGACGGGTAAAGGCTTTTAGAGTCGGGACCTCCTCGGCCACGTCGGCTGACTGTTGGTAGAGGGCGAGCGTCGCCTCCAGGGCCGCCAGGGTGAGCTTGCCGCAGCGCAAAGCCCGTTTGAGCGGATTCTTGTTCATCCGGTCGACCCAGCTCTTTTTCCCGACGACGAGCCCTGCCTGGGGCCCGCCGAGTACCTTATCGCCGCTGAAGGTGATGATATCGGCGCCGAGCCTGACACGCTCGGCCACCACCGGCTCCTTCGGCAGGCCGTATTGGCTGAGATCGATGAGGGCGCCGCTCCCCAAATCCTCCATCACCGGAATCTTGTGTTTCCTGCCGACCGCCCCCAGCTCGGCCAGACCCACCTCGGAGGAGAAGCCGATGATCTTGTAATTGCTGGTGTGGACCTTGAGCAGAAGGGCGGTTTTCTTCCCGATCGCCCTTTCGTAGTCTTGAGGGTGGGTGCGGTTGGTGCTGCCCACCTCTCTGAGGATCGCGCCGCTTTTGGCCATGATCTCCGGAATTCGAAAGGAGCCGCCGATCTCGATAAGCTCTCCCCGCGATACGATCACCTCCTTGCCATCGGCCACGGTGTTCAGACCCAGCAGAACGGCGGCAGCGTTGTTGTTGACCACGGTGGCGGCCTCGGCGCCCGTGAGGTCGAGAAGGAGCCGCTCGATAGCCTCCTCGCGTTGGCCCCGCCTCCCTTGGTTGAGATCGTATTCGAGGTTGACCGGATGGATGCCTGCCTGGCAGACTGCCTCGATCGCTGCTTGGGGAAGGAGCGCGCGGCCTAGATTGGTGTGGAGAATCGTTCCGGTGGCGTTGATGACCCGCATGAGGCGGGGGCGGCGCTCGTCGTCGATCTGTTTTTCGACCCGGCTCAAAATCTGCTCATCCCGTAGCTCGCCGTCCTCAACCGCGTTGCCCTCCCGGATGACCTGGCGCAGTTTCTCCAATGCCTCTCGGCATTTCTCCGTCACGTAGTCGCGATTGAAGCGCGTCAATAAAGACTCGCTCTTGGGATGTTTGAGAAGACGATCGACCGACGGGAGTTCGCGCAGAAGGTTTTTGGCTTGCTCCACCATGCCTCATTTCAGGTTTGCACATGGCCGGAACAAATTCAACTCTGTCACCTAGCGCTTGAGAGCTGGTTTTTCCCGGATCGTAGCGATCAAGCTGCCGAAGATCAGCAGGGGCAGGCTGGAGGTCAGGATCATCGTGAGAATCATATCTCCGGTGCTGGCAATGAGCTGGGCGGCGACGAGCGGGGCGATGACGGCCGCGACATAATGCATGGACATGACGACACCGCTTGCGGTTCCGGCGTTTTCGGCTGCGGCGGCCTCTTGTGCCAGCGGAACGATCAGAGTGGGGGCCGTGGCCTTGAGGAACCCGAAGAGTCCCAGACCAATCGCCAGAGGACCGAAAGAGGCAAGCCAGTAGTAAACGACAAAGGCGAGGATTGCGCCCGGAAACGCGCTCCACAAAATAACCACCTTGCGCCCTACCTTGTCGGAGAGGTTTCCCAATAGCAGGGCCCCGATCATCGGAGTCAGTGCCCACACCCCCATCACCAAACCGGTTTCCCCAAGGCTCAGTTCCTTGGCGGTCCTTAAGACCGTGGGGGTCCACGAAGCCGAGCTCCAGAATACCGAGCCGCCGAAAAATTCCGCAAGGGCGAGAACGAGAATGCTTCGGTTGATCGCTTTGCGGAACGAAAGCCCGACATACGCGCTGTATTTTTTGGCAACCGTCCGGATTCGTGCTATCTCCAGGCCCGTAATCGCTATCCCGAAGCCGCCCACGGTGAGAAAGGCGGCGCGCCAGCCGGCCCGGGCGATGATAGAGCTCGAGATAACCGAGCCCAGAGAACCGCCGATCGCGTAAGCGACGGTAACCAGGCTTGCCCCCAGCCCCCTTCTTGCGGGAACGAGGTCGGACATGAGGGCGTAAAGCGACGGGGTGGTAAAGCCATAGCCGAGCCCGGTGAGCGCGAGGAGCAACAGCGTCACGGGATAGGCCCGGCTCAGGCCTGCTGATGCGAATCCCAGGGACACCATGCTGATCCCCGTCACCAGCACGGCCTTTCTTCCGATTTTATCTGTGAGCCTTCCGGCAAAAGCGCTCGCGACCGCCGCGACGACAAAAATAGCCGAGAACAGGCTTCCCGCCTCTAATTCGGAGAGGAGGAGAGTTTGCCGGACCTCGGGAAGAGCAATCCCGAGGGTGGCCACCACCATAGACGGGAGGAGATTGGAGGCGGCGGCGATCAGCGCGGTCGGCCAATCGGGTTTGGACTGATTGGGCACCTGGGTTTCGCGACTGTGCTATGATTGCGGATGTCGCACTTCTAAAAGAAAGGCGCGGGAAAAGCAAGCCGGTGGCGTTGCTATTTCCTGGTTACTCAGTTAAGCGAGACGGTGAATGGCTTTTTCGGTTCATTTCCGCGACGGCGTAAAAACCGCCATTCCCGTATGGTTCGCCTTCATTCCGATCGCGTTTGCGATGGGCGTCGCCGCGAAGGCCCACGGGCTTCACTGGGGTGAAATCGTGTTGATGTCGGCCCTCGTCTACGGAGGGCCGTCGCAGTTTGCCGCCCTCGAGCCGCTGGGCGCGGGGAAGCCCGCGGTTCAGATCCTTCTCGCGACATTTCTCATCAACATCCGGTTTTTGCCGATGAGCGCGACCCTTGCTCCTTACTTTCGCTGGGCCAAGGGAATGCGCCTTTTCCTTGCCGCGCACCTCGTGAGTCCCAGCAGCTTTATCCTCACGCACCTTCACGCGCAAAGACAGAAAGGCTCTCCCGGCTCACCGGCCAAAAGTGAGACCCTGGATGAGAGGGGGAAATATCTCGACTACTTTTTCGGCGTCTCGACCACGTGCTTTCTGGTCTGGGTGACCGGAACTGCGTTTGGTTACTGGGCGGCGCTGGCTGTGCCCCCGGCCTTCAATGAGGGGTTGCGGTTCGTTCTGCCCGGCTACTTTGCGTGCATTTTCGCGCTCGAAATACGAGAGTGGTTCTTACGGCTGGTTTGCCTGATCAGCCTTATGGTCGCGGTTCCCACTGCGGTTTTCAGCCCGGAGTGGGGTTGGTTAGTGACGTCGCTCGTCGTGGCGACGTGCATCTGGGGTGTTGAGAGATGGATGGAACGCGTGTCTTGATCGTGGTTGGGATGGGGCTCGTGACCTACCTGAGCCGGGTGGCGCCGCAGCTCCTCATGCCGGGCCGAAGTTTTCCGGAAGCCCTCGACCGCTACCTGCGCTACCTTTCTTACTCCCTCGTGGTAAGCGTCATCTCCGTCAGCCTTTTTCTTTCCAGAGCGCGCTTTGAAACCGAAGCGGCTCCCCAGCGCTCTTTCGCTCTTGTT
This sequence comes from Deltaproteobacteria bacterium, assembly GCA_016193385.1. The sequence goes on along the minus strand of JACPSF010000457.1, from coordinate 307 downwards.
GCGGCTGTCGTTGTGGCTTTACTGACGAGGAGCAGTCTCATTGGCATGTTCGCCGGTACCGCCCTCGTTCTTGCCCTTTCCTGGGTTCGCTGACAGAGAGAGTAGAAGGCGCCAGGCAACAGGCATTAGGCCGGAGGTAGGCTTCTCGCCGACCAGGCTCTATCGCGCCTTTTCACAGAGGACCGGCCGCGCACGCTCGAAGAGTTCGAGGGAGTGCGGCAGGCGCACGCGCGAGCCGATGGCGGTAGGCAGCAGACAATAGCAATGCGTGATGGTAGACTGCCGCGAGTGTTTGGAGGATCCGGAT
>JACPSF010000456.1 GCA_016193385.1 Deltaproteobacteria bacterium | reverse complement strand
CCGGGTGCTGCGACGTTTTACAAGAAAGTGGGTGTGCCCATTGGCCTTAAGTAGTTAGCGGGTCGTCTGGGCCGGGAATCTCGCCGCCAGGACCCACCCGCATGTGCAACTGGTTCTGCCCAGAAGAGGTTCCAATGAGCCTCCGACGCCCGCCATTTCCTGTGTCGCGCCGATCTCCGGGCGGTCGGCTTCCGGATCCGGCCGCCAAACTTGCTCTGTAGGGCATCTTCATGGATGAGAAACTCAGATTTGTGCTGCGCGCGGTGGCCGTCGCCGTCGTGGCCTATCAGATGATTGAGGTCGTTCGCCTCTTGCTCGAGCCTTGGGATTTTCTGAACGCTCACCTCACCTTTGCTCTGGTCCTGGCTTATCTGCCGTTAATCAGGAGCGGGGGCAGGTGGCGGCCCTTCATGATCGTTCTGTTGCTTCTGTCCCTCATTGTGGCCGGATATATGTATGTCAACCGGCCTGCCCTAGAGATGCGTCAGGGGTTCCCCACTCCCATAGACTCCGTCATGGGAGCGATATTGATCGTCTGCATTCTCGAGGCCTGCCGACGAACCTCGGGACCCGCACTTCCGCTACTTGCCCTGCTTTTCATCCTCTACGCCTTGCTCGGAGTCTATCTGCCCGCCCCCTTGTATACGGACAGTTTCAAGCTCACTAGCATTATCGCCGCTTTAACAACGAATCTTACCGGGGTCTACGGGCAACTGCTCGAAATATCCGCGTACTACATTTTCCTCTTCGTGATCATGGGTGGGATCATGCAGGTTACAGCCGTGGCCAACTTCGTTAGCGTCATCGGACGCCTTGCCGCCCGGTTGCGGGGCGGTCCGGCGATGTCGGCGGTGGTCAGCAGCGCGCTTGTGGGCACGTGTCTCGGATCTACAGATGCCAACGTCGCCCGGACGGGCTCGTTCACAATTCCGTTGATGAAAAAGTCCGGCTACGCGCCCCGCCAGGCCGGGGCGATAGAATCGGCGGCCTCAAATGGGGGGATGATCATGCCGCCGGTAATGGGGGCTGCCGCTTTTGTGATGGCGGATTTCATTGGGGTTCCCTACTTCACAATCGCGGTCGCCGCTGTTCTGCCTGCTCTCTTGTACTTCTACTCGGTCGGGCTCTACGTGTATCTCACGGCCGTCAAGATGAATCTCCAGCCCTCCGTAGAAGCGTTCGGCAGAGAGCAACTCAAACAGATCCTCATTACGGCGCCGGGGTTTCTTGCTCCGCTCGTCGTCATCACGACCTTGCTGGCTCGCGGCTACAGTCCAAGATTCGCTGCCTTCTGGGCGGTGGTGACCGTTATCGCGGCCGGCCTGTTGACGCCAGGGAAGCGACCTTCGTTGCGTCAGTGGGTCGAAGGGATCACTAGCGGGGCGCTGACGGGGGCCACTATCGCCATCTCTATGGTCTGCGTCGCGATGCTCGTCGAGGTTCTAACGTTGACGGGCTTGGCCTTTAGGCTACCTGGTGTGGTGGAAAGCTGGAGCCAGGGAAATCTGGGGCTGGCTCTCGTACTCACGGCCGTAGCGTCGCTAATTCTGGGTATGGGCGTGCCACCGACCGCGGCGTATCTCATCGTCGCCATAACGGCCGCGCCTGTGCTGGTAAGACTGGGTGTGCCGTTACTCACTGCGCATTTGTTTGTTTTTTATTACGCTGTCATGTCGATGGTAACCCCGCCCGTGGCTCCCGCAGCGGTCGTCGGTGCCCGGCTGGCAGGCGCGGGCTATCTGAAAACGGCCCTAGAAGCTTCAAAGGCCGCGGCTGCGGGGTTTCTGGTCCCGTTCATCTTTGTCGCGAGTCCGATTTTCATATTCCAGCCCGAGGGCAGCGGCGCCTGGATCATAACCTCGACGCTAGCGGGGTTGCTTACGGCGCTTCGAGCGGGCGTTGTTTCTTGTTGCCGGGGTCTGCTTTTTCTATTACTTGCTGATTCAAGACACATATGTCCCTTCTGTAGCCGGTATGGCGATTCTCCTGTTCGTCGTGCATCGGCAGGCTACCCAACGACGGATCTCTTCAAGTTTGGGACGACCCACATCGTTGAGCGCCTCGACATCCTGACCGCTCCGCAAACCGGCGCTTTTGCGGTCCTGCAGGCGAAAGGTTGGTAGCGGCAAAAAGTAGACCTTCTCCGTGGCCTCCGGGCTTAGCCGCAACTCAGCTCTCGGATGGATGCCGGGGTTTGGCCATGCGCCTACAGAGTGAGGGCGCGCCGTCGAAATAAATTTGTCCGAGCTGCTCTTGACAGGGGAATAACTCAGTTGGTATGTGGAAAGCTAATCCGCCCATAACGCAGGCTTATAGCAGGAGGAATCCCCGCCATGATGGTTTGTCGTTACGATGAGGCACGCCTTTTACTTGTACTCCAGGTTGACCATTCACGTATTGCCGGCCTGTTCGCCGCCCACTGGGGGAACCAAGATTTCGCCCGGCCGAGACCCTATACTTCGATGGTATTGGCAGCACAGGAGCATGACAGCGGATGGTGGGACTGGGAGATTAAGCCGACGCTCAACGATCAGGGCTTGCCGCCGGATTACATTGGCAGCATCAGGCACCTTAGCCAGGGGACATGGCTTAATTTTTACCGCCATGGGATCCAGCGCGTGGCGGAGCAGGATCCGTATGCAGGCTATAACGTTTCCATGCACGGCGAGGGTCTGCTTACCCAGGGCATGGGAATCTTACCCTACATGCCGGATTATACGGTCTTTCCCGACGTCCAGGAGTTCATCCGCGAGCAGAAGGCGTTCCGCGCAAATTTACTGGACGAGCTACGCGATTCACAGGCGTACAAACCGGAGACCTCGGAAGAGCATCTGTGGACGAACTTCAAGTATATGGAAGTTTTCGACCAGCTCGCCCAGTTCGTCTGCAACCGCTACCCGTTTAACAGCAAAGAGCGAAAGAACGGTCCGAGCAACCGCCTGAGCGACACCCCGGTTCCGGTCGGTCCGGGCGAGAAGGACGCGACTCTAACCGTCGATGTCCGCGACGAGAAAAACGCCATTGTCAAGCCGTATCCCTTTGACGTAAATCCCCTCGTGGTTTCCTTTCCCGGAAGGCTCGTACCCAATCGCCCCTATTCTACCCAGGAGGAATTTCTCGGAGATTTTTACAAAGGCGAGCGAGTAACGGTTGCTTATCGTCTCCATGCGTCGTAGCTGAACTTCAGATTTCTTCGGTTCTGGGATTTGAGCTCCAAACATTATCGTGACCGGTGGCTAACCTAGAAAAACGGCGGCAAGACGCCGCCCCCGACAAAATTATGCAATATCTCCGGTGCCGCCCCTTTCCACAGCGTAAGACCTAGCAGCACGTCGAAACCATACCATTCGACGAGGAAAAGAACCGCGGTGTATACGAAAACCTGCCACCATGGATAGCGCGCGAGTATAAGGAGAAAACACGGGACAAAAAGAAGAGTAGCAGCCGAGAAACCCAGGAATAGAACAAGAACGAGCAACAAACAGAACCAGGCTCCGCCAATAAGCAGGCAACGAAACGGCGGAAGCTCCGCTTCGACCAACGAAGAAACCACAGCCCCGGTTCTGTCGCCTATCCCTTCGGCGAACAACGCACCCATCCCACCCTGAAAGCGCCGAACGAGCCCCGGCTTGAGTTCACCTAGGACACTAAGAAGCAGCAGAAGAGCCGTCGGCAGCCCGATCAGCAGGGGAAGCTGCCCGGCCCTAAAGGGAAACACGAGGGAAGCTGAGATCATCCCGAAAACAACCGCCAAAAGGAAGAAGTGAAATATTAAACTTCCAGTCTTAGAGAAGCCTGCGGGTCTCACGTCTTTCACCTCGCCTCCACACTACATCTTTCCTAAAACCGTCCGGAACGGCTTGCGCAGGATTGGCATCAGCACCGTAATCACAAGGAGGAGAAAAAGGATCAGGGCAATCGGACGGGTAAAAAAGATTGTATAAGTGCCGTAGGAGATCATGAGCGACTGGTGGAAAGCATCCTCAAGGATCTCCGCGAGAACGAATCCAATTCCAAAGCTGGCGAGAGGAAACCCGTACCTTCTGAGCCCCCACGCAAGGACTCCGCCTAACAACATGATCATGATGTCCCAAACGTTGCCCCGGACAGCAAAAGCGCCAACAGAGGTAAGCACCGCAAGCGCCGGGCCTACGTAAGGCACCCGGACCACAGTGATTTTTCCCAGCCACCGGGCGCTTCCGAATAACATCGCCGTTGAAACCACCTGGGAAAGCGCCAGGCCGAAAATCAGCGCCCAGACAATCTCAGGATGCCTGGTGAGGAGGAGCGGTCCCGGCTCTAGGCCATGCAGTATGAGGGCACCGAGCAGCACAGCCATTTGGACACTACCGGGAACGCCAAACGCGACGGTAGGGAGTAGGTCTCCGACGACGTCAGCGTGAATAGTGGCATCACTGGCAATCAGGCCCGCCGGCTCGCCCTTTCCGAATTTGCTCGGATCCTTGGATGCCCGTACCTCCGCCATGTAGGCCCCGAAGGCTGCGGTTACGCCGCCCACCCCGGGAATGATTCCTACGATCATTCCAATAATTGAGCTACGAATAACGGTTTTCACGTGCAGGGCGACGTCTTTGGCTCCCTGAACCATTTGGTCCCAGCCGCCAAGATAGATTTTTTCCCCGCCTCTAGCGATGGTATCCCGCCGCGACAGGTACTCAAATACCTGGGGAACTGCGAAGACACCAAGAAAAAAAGGGATCAGAGGGATCCCGTCCCACAGATATTCAATGCCCATCGTGAACCGGGGGAGATCGAAGAGCTCCGAATAGCCAATGAACGCCAGCATAAAGGCAAGCCCCGCCGCGGCAAATCCCTTGAGAACGTTACCCCGACTCGCGAGAGCGAGGCAGAAGATACCGAACATGACCGTCCAGAAGACCTCCGGTGGACCAAAGGCGAGAACGATGGCGCGAACCAACGGAAGCAGAAGGATGAGAACCACAAGCCCGAAGCATACGCCGGCAATTCCGGCGATCGTTGACATACTAATAGCGCGCACCGCCTCGCCCCGCAGACTCATGGGGTAGCCATCCAGCGTGGCGGTAACATTGGGGGCTGTGCCGGGAGTATTGATGAGAATCGCCGTGACCGCCCCGGCTCCGCCGACCGAGCCCATGATACCGGCATACAAGTACATCGCGTGTGCGGGAGGCAGCATGAAGGTGAACGGGAGCACGACGGTTAGGCCCTGTACCCCTCCGAGACCCGGGATGATGCCGAAGATGACTCCAATGAGATTTCCCAGGATCACGTAGCCAATGACATCGACCCTTGCCAGAGGTTCGAGACCTGCAAGAAGCCCCTCAAACATTCTTGTGGTCCTCCGGATTCTAAAAAGCTACAGGGAGCCGTTTAACCCAACGAGCGATCGGGTGGATCACTACCCAATGAAGCGTCGTCTGTCAAGCGAAAGACAAGCGGCTTGACGACCAACCTACCCGGTGATAGTTTCCGGCGCTGAGGTTAAGCCATCCGCTCACCTTAACAGACGACGAACCAAAAGAGGAGGTGCGTCTCCATGAAAAACTTTCCCGTCGGAATCTTCCCTGCTTTCGTCCGCTCTTTGACAATCGCCCTTGCGCCGGTTCTCATAGCGCACGCGCCCGCTATCGCGCAGGTCAAGTATCCCACGGGCCCGGTTGAGCTGGTCGTAACTTTTGCGCCGGGTGGTGCGGCAGATTCTGCGGGCAGATCTCTGGCTCCCTATCTGTCCAAATATTTGGGTGTCCCGGTTGTGGTCAAGAACGTAGCGCCGCCGCGCACGGGTGAAGACATCTTCAGCCGGAGCAAGCCGGACGGCTACACGATCGGCGTTATGGCTGGCGCGGCCGTCGCCAGCGATGAAACATTTTTCAAGGTCCGCTTCCGGGGAAGAGAGTTCGCGTGGATCGCCACGAACGCCTCCACGCCGGGGGTGATCTTTTCCAATGCCAAAGGGCCGATTCAGACATTTGACGACTTGCGCAAGGTTGCGGCCCAGCGCCCAGTCAAGATCGGGGCTTTCAGCATTTACTCATCCACGACGGTCGCTACGATTGTCATCCTTGAGGAAAAGAAAATTCCGTATGCCTTTGTCACCGGCTTCAAAGGGGCAGCGCCCGCCATGACCTCACTCATCCGCGGCGAGGTTGATATTATCGGCACCACGCTGGGCTCCGGCTCTGCTTTTTACAAGAGCGGAGACGCCAAGGCCATCCTTCTGATCCAGTCCGAGCCCGACCCGCAGGTGCCGGACGCGCCAACTCTCGAGCACGCGGGGCTGTCACCCTCTTCAGGCTATCTCGGACCGGTGGTCTTTGCGCTCGTGGCACCGCCCGGCACAAGTCGCGAGATTCGCGACATCCTGGCGTCGGCGCACAAGAAGGCCGTTGATGATCCCATGTACCGGTCCCAGCTTGAAAAAGTCGGGTTTACTCTTTCCTATGTCCCCCCGGAGAAAGTGCAGCAGTGGGTGAACAATATCTACGATGCGTTTGAAAAGGTGAAGCCGACGGTTGAAGCGCACGTGAAATAGAAGGGGAGTGCGCAACGTGGAACCGACTTCGACGGCCCCTCCCGCTCTCCTGGGCGGCTATACCGCCATCGATCTTACTGATCTCAAAGGCCAGCTTTGCGGGCGGTTTCTCGCTGACCTCGGCATGGAGGTCATCAAGATTGAACCGCCCGAAGGAGACCCCGTGCGGCGCCTCGAGCCTTTCCGGGAAGTCCCCGGAAAAAAGCGATGGGGCCTCCGCTTTGCCCATCTGAACGCCGGCAAGAAAAGCATCGTGCTCGACGATCTCGCGGGAGAGAACCGTGCCCGTCTCCTCTCTCTCGTCGAGCGAGCGGATGTCGTGCTCGAAAGTCTCGCGCCCGGATATCTGGATTCCCTTGGCTTGGGGTATCACGATCTGTGTAAAGTGAATCCCGGCGTGGTCGTCGCTTCCATTACAGGTTTCGGACAGACCGGACCCAGACGACATTTTGCATGCACGGATATCGTCGCCTACGCGATGAGCGGGCTCATGTATATTGCAGGGGATCCCGCCTTGCCGCCCTGCCAGCCTCCGGAGACGCAAGCGTACTACTTTGGCAGTCTCATGGCGGCGCTTGGAGTCGTCGCAGCGCTCTACAAGCGCGAGGCGACCGGGACAGGTGACTGGATCGATGTCTCCATGCAGGAGGCTTTGGCAACTCAAGAGCACCTGATCCGCCTTTACGCTAACGAGGGAGTGATCCTCACGCGCGAGGGAAGCCAGCATGCCCACGTCGCCCCGGCAAAGATATTTCCCTGCCGGGATGGCTACGTATATCTCTACATCAGCCGACGCCACTGGAAAAAGTTTCTTGAAGTTTGGGCGGATCACCCCGAGGAGCTGGACGCCCCGGCGCTCATCGCCGACCCCGTCCGCCGCGGAAAAGCCGCTTTCGTCAACGAGCGGGTCGAGCGCTTCACCCGGCGCTACGGAAAAGAGGAGCTCACGGTCTTGCTCCAGTCCCATGGAATTCCGTGCGTGCCGGTGAACCGACCGAAGGAGTTTCTAGCGGACGAGCACCTGCGGACCCGCGGTCTGCTGGCTCCGGTCGACCGGGCGGACATCGGCGAAATGCATTTGATGGGCGCGCCATTTTTGATCAACGGCCTCCGGCCCTCCGTCCGCCGTGCTCCGGAGTTAGGCGAACATCAGGACGAACTCGAAAGAAGAGCTTACATGCCGATCCGGAAGGAGTCCCCGGCTCAACGGGCTCCCGCTGTCCGGCGGGTCCCGCTGAGCGGCCTTCGCATCCTGAGCTTCGATCAGGTCCTCGCCGGGCCCTATGGAATGACCATGCTCGCCGAGCTGGGAGCGGAGGTCATTAAAATCGAATCCCGGCGTGGCGGCCTCGATCTTTTCCGCTTTTTCGGCACGAGCCAGGACCCAAACCTTTCCCCGCGCTTCTTGGAGTTTAATCGCAACAAGCGATCGGTGACGGTCAACCTGAAGAGCGATGAGGGACCCGATCTCATCAAAAGTCTGGTCCGGCATTGCGACGCCGTCATGGATAACTTCAGCGTGCACGTGATGCCGTCGTTAGGACTGGACCATGCGAGCCTCGCCCGGGTCAAGCCGGAAATCGTGACTTTGCGGATGCCCGGGCTCGGCTGCACGGGTCCCAAAAGCTCGTACGCGACCTTGGGAACGAACATCACGGCGCTGACCGGTTTTACCTACCTCTGGAATCACCGGGGCGTCATTGATCCGCCGGTCGGGTCCCAAACCGTTTTGCCGGATTACGTTTCCGGCCTTATGGCAGCGGTTCTTCTCGTCACCGCTACACTCTATCAGATGCGAACGGCTAACGGAGTCTTTGTGGATCTCTCGCAGGCCGAAGCGGCAGCATACTTGATCGGGGCGAGACTGATGCAGGCACAGCTCTCGGCCGAAGAACTCCAGCCCATGGGAAACGCCTCCTTCGACGCGGCGCCACAGGGTTGTTATCCATGCCGGGGAGAGGATCGCTGGTGCGTCATCTCGGTGGAGAGCGAAGAGCAGTGGCAGGCCTTGGCCGCTGTCATCGGACGAGAAGACGACGAACGCTTCACGACCTTGCAGACGCGGCTGGAGCACCAGGAGGAGCTGGATGCCCTGATCGGCACCTGGACCCGGGAGCGGGACTGCTACGAGGTGATGAACGTCATACAGCAGAGCGGTGTCCCGTGCGGTGTGGTCCAGAACGGGGCGGATCTGGTCGCGGACGAGCAGCTTCGAGCGAGAAATTTCATCGTCGACGACAAGAATCCCAGACTAGGGCGCATCATCCTGCCCGGGTTTCCCATCCACTTTGCCAATTCCAGGATCGACCCTAGCTGGGAGTTTCCCACTCTCGGCCGGGACAACTCCGCGGTGTTGGAAGGGCTTCTAGGTATGACCCCCGAGCGCGTCGCCGAGCTCGAGCGCCAGGGCGTGCTCGAGTAACACTCTACACATCCGGCCGCCGGTAGCCCCCCTTGGTGCCCCCTTCCTGCGACGCGAGATACTCCTGCACATGGGCCAACGGGTCCACCATGAGATTCTGCCAAGCGCCGACAAGTTGATCCATCTTCATCGCTTCCGGAAGCGCGAGATTTCCTCCCATCTGAACTGCGATTTTGGCGGACGCAAGCGCGGCAGGGTGGCGCGTCGCGATCTCTTCCGCAAGCGTTAGCGTGACGCCTTCCAGTTGGGACTCTTCTACCGCCGTTGATACGAGCCCGATTCGATCGGCTTCGGCGCCGGATACGTTTTTACCGGTCAACTGAATCAACGCCGCTTTCTTCATCGAAACTCCGGAGTGAAACAGAGTGCTGGTGGCCATCTGACCAAAACTTCCGCGCAGGATCTCCGGCATTCCGATCTGAGCGTTCCTGGCTGCGATCACGAGATCGTGAGAGTTCATCAGCGCCAGGCCGCCGCCTAAACAGTAACCATGAATCTGGGCGATCGTCACTTTCGGGAAGTTCCTGACAGCGTCAAAGAGGGCACGTGGGGGACTGGAGCGGTCCCAGTCGCCCGGAGATCCCTGGTGCAAGGAACGTAAATAGTAGAGATCCAGACCCGCACAAAACGAGGGGCCGTTACCCTTGATGATGACGACGCGGATTTCCTGGTCCGCTCTGACTTCTTCCAGCGCGGCCACGACGTCGTCGATCATTTGTTGGTTGATGGCGTTGCGCTTTTCCGGGCGGTTCAGGTTGATTCTGGCCACCCTCTTCTCGGTAAACTTCTCCAGAATGACAGTCGCAAAGTCACTGCTCATTTCGTATCCCTCCTCGCCTCGTGAATTTCAGTGAGCAACCCGGCGTTCCATGCCCCATCTCGGAGCAACTCAATATGGTCCAGAGTCTATAGGATGTATCTGCTCGCCATGTCCTTGAGGATCTCAGCGGCCTGAGACATCATACCTTCCAGGATCTCCCTGGCCGGTCTCACGTCCCTTTCGCCTAAGAGGCCGGCAATTTGTCCTCCAGGGACGCTCATGACGCCCACCCTGTCTGCCGCCTCAGCCGCGAGCCGAACCTCGTCGGTCAACACGCCCTGATATGGCATATCCAGGGCCCGCAGGCCGGACTTCTCCCAACCCTGAACATATTCGCTTCGATAGTGGCGAGATGGCTTGCCGCTGCAGTACCGGCCGAGGACGAAATCTTCAGTGGTGCCTTTAACGATCTGATTCCGGTAGTCTGAATGAATCGCACTTTCCTGGCTAATAAGAAAGACCGTCCCACACCACACCCCTACCGCGCCCAATGATAGGGCAGCCGCCAGACCTCGACCGTCGGCAATCCCGCCGGCCGCCACGACCGGGGTAGGGCGCACTGCGTCGACCACCTGTGGAATCAGAGCAAAATTGGCAATGTTGCCGGTGTGCCCTCCAGCCTCATAACCCTGAGCCACGATTACATCCACGCCGTTGCGCGCGTGCCTGACGGCATGGCGGACGGCCCCTGCCAGAGCCAGGACCTTTATGCCTTGACCGTGGGCAAGAGGAACCACCTCTTTGGTATCGCCAAGTCCGATAGCGAGCACTGGCACGCGCGCTTCGAGAATGACATCCAACTGGCGCTGAACCAACTCAGGCGTTTTGATCCAGGACCGGAAGTCAGGCTCCTGGGGTTTTAGTCCCAAATCTTGAATCAACTTCCTAACAAATGCCGCGTGTTCCGGGTGAGAGTCTTCGATGAACTGCCGCACCTTCGGTATATCCGAAGGCGGCACCTCGGACGGTACCTCGCTGAGCCTCGGCAGCGTGATGTCCACGCCGAAGGGGCGATCAGTGAGATCCCGGATCTGTCTGATACGCTCGCGGATCAGCTCTGGCTGCATGGGGCTTCCCCCTATGACGCCGAGCCCACCTGCGTTAGAGACCGCCGCCACGAGTTTGGATGGCGTAGTAGAGCCTTGTTTGTCCCAACCCATTCCAGCCTGAATGACGGGATACTGTATGCCGAGGACATCACAAAGCGGCGTTTTGAGCTTCATGAAGATTCCCTCCTTGGTGGGAAGTGGCTTTATTAATCGTTTTGGTCTGGCTTCACGTAAGCCGGGTCGGAGCCCTCGTGTTGAGTATCAGGTAACGAGCGCCTGTGTCAACCTGAGTGCGGCTCGCGGCCAGGCCTGTCTGCCGTGCTGTCACAGGTAGGCGCCCCGGCAGGCGGGCCGGGCACAGGTAGAGATGGACATCTGCTGGCAATTGGGGTAAGTAAACTTTTTCAGGGGAGCCTGGCCTTTATCGAGTCCCGCGCCGCCGCAGTTTTTTTCGGCCTGCGCCTTTTCCGGGTGAACACACCGATGAAATCCTAAAGCGCTTTGGCTATGACCGGGAAGCGATCGAGGAGCTTCGCACGCGGCGCGATTTAGAGCTGGAGCCTAAAAACCTAACACAGGAGTTGCTCATGGACTTCAACGTGCAAGCAGACACCCAGGAGATCAGCGTGTTCAGGAAGGAGGTCCGAGAATGGCTTCAAGAGAACATGCGCGGGGCCGAGGGGTTAAGGTGGTCGGCCACATGGTCGACCCGGGAGAATGAGGAAGAGTACCAGTTCCGGCGGAAGCTGGCCCGCAAGCTGGGGGAAAAAGGCTGGCTGTTTCCAATGTTCCCCGTCGAGTATGGAGGGGCGGGGCTGACTATCGACCACCCGTTGGTTCTGGAAACCGAGCTTGATCACTACGGCATCAACCTTGCCGCAGTCTTCTACACGCTTGCGCGCATAGTCGCGCCGGTCATCCTGAAGTGGGGCTCCGAGGAACAGAAACGGGAGTTTCTACCTCCCATGCTCCACGGAGAAGTATCGGTCTGGCAGGTGCTCACAGAGCCGCAGGGCGGTAGCGACATTGCCACCTGTCGTACCAAGGCCATCAGAAATGGGGACCATTACGTGGTCAATGGCCAGAAGATCATGGTTGGCTACCATCATCCGCCGGACTTCCTCTGGACGCTCGTGTGCACCGACCCGTCTGGCCCCCGGCACGAGAACCTGGGCTGGCTGTACATTCCGGGTAACTCGGCAGGGATCACCATCCAGCCCATGTCCCTCATGATGGGGATAAAGAACGCGGTCTTTTTCGATAACGTCCGCGCGCCGGCATTCAACTTGGTGGGCGGCGAGAACAACGGCTGGAAGGTAGCCAACACCCACCTCGAGCTCGAACACGGTGGCGAGGGGAGAGTGGGGGCAGACCCCCTGGTCGAGCGGGTTGTGGAATACTGCCGGCAGATGCGAGTCGCAGGAACGCCTCTAATGGAGGACACGAGCATACGGGACATCATCGCCGACATGCTGATCGATCTCCACGTCGTGCACCTCTTCGCGCGGCGCAACTTCTGGCATCGCTACGTCAGGGAGCCCCATCCATATGGCGGTGCCCAGTTCAGGTACTACCAACGGATGGTGCGGCTCCGAAACGGTGAGCAGTTGCAGCGAATCATGGGCTACGATGCCCTGGTTCCAGATTTGACGGTGAATGAGGTAGTGGACTTTGAATATGTAATGCGCAGCGGCCCCGGCATGCTGCATGGTGGAGGCACGCTGGACACCGACCGGCTGGTCTTCGCGCGCCGCGTCGGCCTGGGTCGCCCGACAAAAGAGACAGCGCCCACCACCATCTAGCCGTAGCAAGAGGACAGCTTATGGACCTCAGACTGACCAAGATACAGAACATGTTCAAAAGGGCAGCCGCCGACTTTGTGAAAGTCGAGGCACCTTCTCACATCATCACCGAGCGGTTCCGTAACAAAACGACCTTCCTGCCGGATCTATACCGTAAGGCGGCCAGCCTGGGATGGCTGGGTATGGTGATCCCTGAGCAGTACGGCGGTGCTTCGGCTTCTTTCACTGACTGTGCTGTTGTGTTCGAAGAACTGGGGCGCGTGCCGCTTCCCGGCCCTCTTTTCTCCTCCGGTGTGCTCAGCGCGCTGCTAGT
>JACPSF010000025.1 GCA_016193385.1 Deltaproteobacteria bacterium | reverse complement strand
TATCAAAGCGGGGGCAGTCCCGGAGCATGATGCCTATATAGTAGACGACGTGAAGGTCGCGGTCGGTAAGCAAGGGAACCTGTTGAAGGTGATTGACAACTGGGAACTCCTATTGGCCGAAGTTAATCCGCTTGTAGCTTCGGGCAAGGTGAAGCCGGAGCAGGTAAGCTGGGGGGCGTTGAAGGGGCACGCCCTCGTGTGGGGAAACCGCGTTCATGGGATCATGTATAACACCAAACTCATCTCCAAGACTGACGTACCTCAGGCTTATGTTGACATCACCAATCCGAAGTACAAAGAGCGGTACGTGGTCGCGCCCTTTCCTACTATGTGGCTGTACGGCGCTCTGATCCATCCCAAGGACAAGTGGCTCAAAGTGATGGAGGGGATAGGGAAAAACGCGGCAGCGGTTCTCACTTTCCAGGCTGGCTCGGAGCGTGTGAACCTAGGGGAGTTCGCGTTCCAGCCCCTGGCTACGCAGGATTATTTTCGGATCAGAAGCAGAGATCCTCAAGCCCCTGTAGCGGTTCAGTGGCCAACGGACATCGTCCAGAACACAATCATGACCTATGTGGTGTCTGCGAAGGCGAAACATCCTTCGGCAGGCGCCCTTTGGGCCCTCTGGATGACAACCCCGGAGGCACAGAAGCTCTGGCAGCCGGAAATAGTCTATCCCAACATTATGTATGGCGAGAGCGCTTTCGACCTTGAGGTCCGAAGCGCCCTGGGCGAATTAAAGAAAAAGGGGGCCAAGGTGGTCTCCTGGTTTGACAACCGCGAGACCGAGGCGATGCTGCAGTGGTATGGGACGAAGGAGGGGTTGGATTATCGGAAGCGAATTGAGAACGCTCTGACGCAACGGAAGTAGGGCCTTTCCCGTGGCTCTGAAGTCATACGCGGAGAAATGAGCAGCCGAGAATGGGAGAGGCGGTCCTAGCAAAGCGGCATAGTAAGAGCGCCCTGGCAAGGCCGGGTTTTTTTGTCGGGCCTCATATTGTGCCGCTGGCGTTATCGTGGATTGTATTGTCTGCCATAGTGGCGCTGTCTCTCTTCGTGTTGTACATGACCTTTGTCCCCGGCGTGCCTACCGATCCGGGCTATACCCTCGATCACTGGAAGAATATTGCAAGACCCTTTCTACTAACCAAGGTGATCCCCAACACGGTGATCGTGGGGGTTGGCACCGTGGTGGTGGCGGTTTTCTTTGCCGGCCCTCTGGCCTGGCTTTTGACGCGCACCACGCTGCCGTGCCGAAATCTCTTTATGACATTGATCGCGGTGGTGGTGATCGTGCCTGGTTTTGTGACGGCCATGGGCTGGATTTTGCTGATCAACAAGCGCATCGGTTTAGTGAACAAGGCCATTGCCGGCCTGTTCGGTTTACAGAGCGTGCCGCTGGACATGAGTAATGTCTACGGGATGGCCTGGGTGATGGGATTGATGTTGACCCCGACGGTCTTTTTTCTGATTTCCGGTCCGATGCGGAGCATGGACCCCTCCCTGGAAGAGGCGGCGGTGGTGGCCAGGGCGAATCGCTGGCAGACCCTGCTGCATGTGAGTTTGCCGCTAGTGTGGCCTGGGATTTTAGGCGGAGCCATCTACATCTTCATGACCGCGATTTCCATCTTCGAGGTGCCTGCCCTGCTGGGCGGAGCGGGAAAAGAGCCGGTGCTGGCCACGGAGCTGTTCTACACGGTGCATCCCACGCAGATAGGCGAGGGGCTAAGTCCACCCTATGGAGCTGCGGGGGCATACGGGGTTCTCATCGCTGTGCCCAGTCTTTTGGCGCTTTACTTTTACCAGCGTGTTTTGGCCAGGGCGCGTAAATATGAGGTCATTACCGGCAAGGGCTATCGACCCCATCTGGTCGATCTGGGCCGGTTCAAATATCTGGGGTTGGGATTTGTTCTGTTCTATCTGCTTCTGGCCGTGGTCTTGCCGCTGCTGATGCTTGTGTGGTCGTCGCTGTTGCCCTTATTGGAGCTGCCATCTATGGAGGCGCTATCCAAGATCAGCCTCAATAACTATTACAGGGCGCTTCCCGCGTTAGGCGGGGCTCTCATCATCCGCAACACGGTCCTGTTGATGCTTAGCGTGACCTGTTTGGTGCTATTTTTTAGTTTCATGATCTCCTGGATTGTGGTGCGCACCCGGCTTCGCATTCGCAATATTATGGACACCCTGGCGATGCTGCCGCACGCCATCCCGGGGCTCGCTTTTGCCTTTGCCTTGTTTATGCTTGGACTGGCCGGCGCCAGGTGGTTTCCCTGGCTGCCCGTGCAGGGGACTCTGGCCGTTATCGTATTGGCGCATCTTTTGGAGCGATTGGCCTACGGGACCCGCATCACCAACGCAGCCCTGCTTCAGGTGCATCGCGAGCTGGAGGAATGCGCCAGGGTTTGCCGCGCCCGCAGCCTGGGGATCATGTGGCGGGTGATCGTGCCGTTAATCAAACCTTCGCTGGTGTATGCCGCGGTGTGGACCGCGCTGCTTTCGTTTCGCGAGGTCAGCATAGCGCTGTTTTTGCAGAGCTATAAGAGTAAAGTCCTATCGGTCGCAATCTGGGAGATATGGAGCAGCGGCAATCTGACCATCGCGTCGGCGGGGGCGGTCATGATGGTAGCGGTCATGGGTCTGCTGATCCTTTTGGCCATGGTGTTGGCAGGGGGCAGGCTTTTGGAGGCGGATGATAGCCCTGAAGGACAAGTTTTCTCCACAGAGTAATAACCGTATCTGGCCTTGATAGCTTTTCTTTGGCGGTGTAATCCTGCGCTTCTACAACGGCCCGATCCTGGTCTGAAAAGTTGACGTTCTGGGCCCAACGCCTGAAAATATAGTAGCGTAAGGCAAACCACTGCTTCCATACCCAGGAGCCCCTTACAATATGCCAAAAAAAATTCCTCACCGAGTGTTCATCTATCGGAACCGCCCAGCGTATGAACAGGTGATTTGTATTTGATACTCTTACGATTCCCGGTAACAACATTTCCTGAAAGTAGGGTCTTCCTCCAATTAAGTTCGGCCTTTTTCTCGTCCCTTTGAAAATCCACAACCAGTACTTCCTCCAGTAGGACTTCGGAAATCGCCCCAGACCAGGATACTCTTGCACGGGCCGGGGATAACTCTCTGTAAGCAGGGCAAATCCCTTCCCGTCGCGAGTCGCTGCAGGAGTAAACTTCATCCCCAACGGACCGAGCTCGGCTAAAAGAACCGCCACTACTGAATTTCTGTGCACGTAGGGAGCATGGCCGTCACTCGCATTCTCAATCAGCGGGCGCCAGTTCACGGGCCATACACGAATATCTGTGAAAATCGTCGCCTCGGGATCAAGAAACTCTTCCGGAACATCCTCCTCCAATGGAACCGGTTGCCCGTCACCTATCCACACCCACACCACTCCCCTAAGCTGCT
>JACPSF010000455.1 GCA_016193385.1 Deltaproteobacteria bacterium | reverse complement strand
ATCTCAAAGGCGATCTTTCGACGAGAGTCAAGTGAATCGTGACCGTTGGCTGCTGCTGGTTTCGATACTCCTCCTTGCGGGGACGGCGGTTTATCACGTGCGGCCGGAATGGGTGACATTCGGTCCGGGAAAAAGGATGGCTGCCGTCGTGGCCAAGCCGTCATCCTCTTTGCCGACTCCGTCGCCAGGAGCGGCGAGCCCGGCCCTGCCGCCGGTAAGCGTTCAGAGCGAGGCCGTGGATGAGCATACCCCGTGGGGCCGCAACCCGTTTTTGACCGCAGAGGAAGAGACCGGGAAGGGTAAAAGCCAAGGAGGCGACGGGCTGCAAGTGAAGGCCATTATTGTAGGGCGTCCGAAGTCTGTAGCAACCATCGATGGTCGCACCGTTACCGTAGGAGAAAAGGTGGGGGAGGAGATTGTCTCGGAAATACGTCCCGACGCAGTGGTGTTGGAGAGAGACGGGCGTAAGAGGATGATTAAGGTCAGCGAGCCGGCAGTCTCTGTCCAAGTACAAGAAAGGAAAAAATGAAACCAAGGAGAGAAGTTTTTTCCATGAGGTTTCGTTGCGTAGGCGCTTGGGCAGCTCTTTTCCTGATGATCATCCCCGGTTGCGCGCCGCTGAAAACTCCTCAGAAGGCTGTTCCCGCATCTGCCAGTGTGGCGCCAGGGAAGCCAAGCGGCCTGTCGGAAGAAAGACTGCCGGGATTGATCGTCACGGAAATTGAGGGAAAGCGGGAGCCGGAAAGGCTCTATAGCTTCTCTCTTCGGGACGCCGATATCCGCGAGGTTCTCATGGCCCTCTCCAAGCAGACTTCTTTCAACATCGTAGTGGACCCCAATGTTCAGGGCAGGGTGACGGTAGATCTCAAGAATGTCTCGATGGCCGAGGCCCTAGATACCCTTACGGAGCTTTTAGACCTAAGCCATCGGATTAAGCAGAATATTATCCGGGTTTCCAAACCAGCGCCAGAAACGAGAATATTTTCTCTACAGTACGTTAATCTAAAACGGTCAGGAAGCTCATCGTCAACAGCAGCGATCGGAACCGGTGGAGGAGTTGTAAGTGGAACTACGGTGGGGACTCCAGGAACTGTGGCAACTCCAGGAACTATAGCAACTCCAGGAACTATAGCAACTTCAGGAACCACAGGTGGTGGAGTGGGGACAACGGGCTCGACCAGTGTGAGCACCTCTACGGCAACTGATCTGTGGACTGATATCGAGGCTGGGCTGAAAAAAATCCTTTCCCCGACGGGGGCGATGGTTGTGGATAGGCAGAGTGGCAATATTCTGGTGACCGATCTGCCTAGATTTTTGGATCGAGTCGCAAGTTTTCTGGAAAGCGTGGAAGGGTCGGTGCAGCGTCAGGTTCTCATCGAGGCTAGAATTATAGAAGTAAATCTCAGAGGAGAGTACCGTTTTGGCCTCGATTGGGGAGCTATTGCCAAGACTGCCGCTTTACGAGGAGCCTCGACCATCTCGCCCGCCAGGATCATAGGTCAGAGACTCTCAAGCGCTCCAGGAGACTTCCAGATTGGTGTAACCAGTACCGACTTTTCTGCTCTGCTTGATGTGATAAACAGACAGGGCGAGGTTAATGTTATCTCCAGCCCTAAGCTGGCAACCGTGAATAATCAAACTGCCACAATACGTGCGGGAACCGATGAGGTCTTTTTTGAGACCCGTGTTCAAGAGACCACATCCGGAATCGGTGCATTGGGCCAAAAAGAGACTACCCGCACTGTTACTGTTACACCACGTTCTGTTACCATTGGTGTTGTCCTCGGGATAACCCCTCAGATTGCACCTGACGGGCATGTGATCCTGCACATTCATCCGACCGTGACTGAAAAGAAGGGAGAGGTTCGTTCCCCAGCAGGCGACATTTTTCCCATCCTCGATGTCCGGGAGGCGGATATGGTGGTGCGGGCCAGGGACGGTCAGGTGGTTGTCATAGGCGGACTGATGCAGGATAAAAGGAGCGATACTGATAGCAGGGTTCCTCTTCTCGGGGATCTTCCCGGCGTTGGTCATCTCTTTCGCTCTACAGACCAGGAAGTTAGAAAAACCGAGCTAGTGGTTCTGTTGATTGCGACCACGATGGTTGGAAAAAAGATAGATGAGATCACGTCCCGGGAAATGGAAAGGCTGAACAAAACGAGAGGGCGTTCTCCCTGGTAGACTGAGGCCATGTACGAAGAGTTTTACGGCCTTAAGGAAAAGCCCTTTAATTTGACCCCGGATCCTCGTTTTTTTTTCCTGAGCGAGAATCACCGCGGGGCCTTCGAGCATCTGCTCTACGGGATTAAGGAGAGAGAGGGGTTTATCCTGATCACCGGCGAGGTCGGGGCCGGGAAGACCACCCTGTGCCGGGCGCTGTTGAACAAGATCGAATCCCAATCCACCGACAGCGCCCTCATCCTGAATCCCATGTTTTCGGGACAGGAGCTCCTGCAGTGCATCCTGGGCGACTTTGGAATTTCGAGCGGCGGCACCACTAAGAAGGAGCTTCTGGACGAGCTCAATCAATTTCTCCTGAACCAGCAAGGGGCGAACCGCAGCTCGATTCTGATCATCGACGAGGCCCAGAATCTGCCCCTGCCGGTCTTGGAGGAAATCCGCATTTTGT
>JACPSF010000024.1 GCA_016193385.1 Deltaproteobacteria bacterium | reverse complement strand
TAGCTGGCTATAGGATGGATCGAAGGTCAACTCTTTTTTTCTTGGGTTCTTCTCCGGAGGCGCGTGGGACTCTTCCCAAAGGCCTAAATGTTGAAGAATTTTTTTAATCACATCAGGCTGGTCAATGAAGCTGATGATCCGCATCTCTCCTTGGCACTTGGGACAGGTTAACGGGTCTGTTTCATAGACTTTCCTGATAAGGTGGGACCATCTTTTCTTTATATCCATGCGATCCAGGGCGGGTCTGAGAGCGAAGAATACCGTCTTCTCATCGATTGCCTGCCTTTCACGTATCTGTGCTCTGTCGTTTCGGCAGAGCTTTACGCGGGCGCTATAGACCCCTTCGGTACCAGAGTAGTCCAACGATTCGTGTCTCGATGCGGACTGTCACACCGACTCATGCAAGCTGGGGCGAGGCCGGCCGGATTCTTGCGAACATCGGCAGGAAAGAGCCCGGATATAAATCGAAGCTCCCAACTCTGTTCAATGACGCTTTGATCGCTCTCTCTGCCCTACAGATCGGCGCTACGGTTTACACGAAGGACGAAGAGGATTTTCTGCTCATCCGTCGCCATAAGCGATTCAGTTTAGAGGTTGGCCACGTCTGACATGAAGGTCCGGTAATCTTGGTCCGGCCTGCCCGCCTTTGATTTTTTAACTCCAGCGGTGTCCTTCTCTCGCTTTCTGCTGGATCAGGGTGGGACTTCTAAGTCCAACGGTGCTGGAGGGGTTGACCAATTAGTCGGGTTAGCGATTCAGAAAGCAGCCCAAACTAATAATGAGCCAAGAGCGGATTTGACCCCTTCGCAAGAGCGGATTTGACCCCTTCGTTGACCCCTTCGTCCTTCGTCCGTGCCAGAAGTCCGCCGAGGAATAAGCCGAGAAGAAAAACCCCATGGACCAGAGGATCAACGTCCCCTTTTGCCCAAAACTTGGCGCCTATGACAAGTAAATGTTTTTGATCCCGATCTACTTCTTACAGAAGCCTCGTATATACGAGACAAGCCCCTGGATCTGCTGATCGTTTAAGGCACCTTCCCAGGCAGGCATTAGGGGCGATCGGCCCGCAACAGCCCCTCCCTTCTTGATTATGCTGAGGAGTGTATCGTCGGTCACACCCTTCATCTGGCTGCAATCCGACCAGTCTTTCGGTTTAACTGGGAAGGAAGCCGACATAAGACCATCTCCTCTTGCCTTAGCTCCATGGCAGCTCGCACAAGACTTTTCGAATATGCTCCTAGCCTCGTCCTCAGAGAACGCCGGAATCGCAGTTAGGATTGCACTCAAGCTGGCGACCAACAACGCAAAACAGGTGACTGATGCTCCCCGTTTTCCGACCACTTTTCTGTTCCTCCCTTCAGTAAAGAGCCGAGGCGCGTCTTCCGCGCAGCCGGAACTCTCTCTTGCCCCCCCCACCCCAGGGCTTTCACGAATCCGCTCTTACCTCTTAGGGCATAGGGCGGAGCCTCAGTATGCGAAATCAAGCCTCATGACAATTCCATCACCGTCGTTTTTCTGCGTCCCACTAATATTACTGGTATCTGCCGTATAAAAACGGCCTTCGGCAATGAACCTGATATTGGCTCGAATCAGGGCCGAAATACTAGGAACGATCCGAGTCCGACGATCATCTGTTGCGCTGATTCCTACTGGGACATCAACGCGAAGGCCCTCGTAACGCAGCGCGCCGAACAGCCAAGGATACAAACGGTAAATCCCGTCGACAAACCAACCGTTCGAATCAACGGATGCGCTCGAAAGGGTTCCATAAGGGCGATTGTTTCGACCGAACAGATAGCCGGCTCCAAGATTAAGATTTGCGCTACGGAAGCGGATATCCGGTCCCAGCCGGTAGAACGCGTCTGTCCTATCCCTACCGCTGCGGGTTATTCTGGCCTGACCCCAATACGAGAAAAGCCCGAGCTGAAGGGAGTTTTCTGACCAGAAATCCTTCCCGGCCGGTTTAGAGCCATCGTAACCGATACCTCCTATTTTTGCGGCAAATTGGAGAAAGCCGTCTTTGGCGCTGTTATTGTCATCTACGCTTCCGTCGTTTCCATTAACCACACCGAGAGCGTACTTCCAACTCCTTTGGTATCCGCTTAACTCCAACCCCGGTTGACCATTCCGAAGCCGGAATTGATTCCTATTCGTAAACCCTCCAGGATTAGGCATCCGCCAGTCCCCGTAAAGGTATCGGTTCCTGGTGGTCCGTTCGGAATCCAGCCCTCCGGGAAGCCCCAAGGTATGTGCCCCAACCGCGCCGGCCTTCAGATTAAGAAGCGAGGTGCCAAAGATCCTCTCAAATCGTACCCAGGGCTCGGTTCCAACTTCCCCGCCCTCGATCTCAATTTCACCAAAGAACGACGCGCTATCCCCGAAACTCCCAGCGGTTAGGATCTCCACCTCCTCTGGAAACTTAAATGTGCTCCGGGCAGCCCCTGTACCGCCGGTGTCGATATTCGCGTCTATAATGGCGCGAAAGCCCACAGCCGGTAGCCCGGGTATAGTCGTTGGATAGATCTGCTCTGGCCAGACCTTCTTGTAAGCCTCTGGCTCTAACGCAACCGGTTGGGACTTGATAAAGATCTCCTCTCCATCAGGAATCCTGAAGCCGGCAAGTCTAAAGGCTTCGCCGAACTCGTTGAGTGCAGGAGGAGGATTGTGACATAGGCTGCAGCTGACCTGGTATTTTCTTGAAAATGGAGGAACGGCGTGCCCCTCTTTAACAAAAAGGCCTATAAGAAACAAAAAAACCAGTGGAATCACCCATACTAAAGTCTTCCTTTTCACCTCAATCTCCTTTCGGTTCCTTTTTATCTTGTATCCCGTCTTGGCTAGCCGCTAATGACCCGCTTCGCTAAATCCACATCTCTTGCATGGAAGGTCTTGCCCTTTTGAACCGTCACGTCCGGTCTTTCCGTGAGCCGGCGGATCCAACTGTCTCCCCCCTTGGGAAGCCATTGCAATTGATAATCACCCACTGGGATCTCGCGAAAAGCGTATCCCCCATCTTCATTCGTAACGGTTTCAAACTCATCGCCTTGCTTCAACTCTTTGAAGATCCCCTGAAATGAAGAGGACTGGGGGGCCCGCATGAGCTTAACGCGGCAGCCAGCTAGGCCAATGCCTCCCAAAAGGATCCGTCCCTCAACAGATCCGTCTTCCCTTTTAACACCCTGTTTATGCATCTCTTCTTGAACATCGGCCTTTAACTCTTTTTTCAGCTCCTCTTTCAGTCGGTTGACGGCCTCACGTTCAAGATAAAGAGATTTCTCAGTGCCTACTTTCCGCTCTGGGTCTTGATTCTTACTGTCGCCCAGCCTGGAGCGATCTCGGATCAACTCGATATCGGCTTTCCGAAGCTTGATGATTACATACTCATCTGTCTCCTCCAGCACCTGGCCCCGGTACCTGAGCAAGATCCCGTCTTGAGGAGGCGCAGCCTCCGCGGGCCACACGACTCCGCTAAAACCAGCAAGGAGAGTTAAAAACAGCACCGACAAAAAGAAGGATAAAAGAAAAATAGAGCTACCAAAAAGTTTTTTCGCCCCTCCCACTTGTCGCCTCCTTTCCTTTGAAGAAATCTCCATGGTCTTTTCCACGTCCTACATAGCCAGATGTTTTTATCCCAGGCGGAAGATCTTGCCTATCAGGGAAAATCATATTTTTTTGTGGGGGAAACCCCTGACAGGAGACGCTTCAAAAATAAGCCGACCAGATCTCCTATATGGATATGGATTTCAGCCCAGGCAAAATGAAGGCCTCAATTGGAGAGTTCCGTCCCGATAGACGCTAAACCGCGAGATGCTGGCGGATGAAAAGCTCGCAGGGATTTTTATGAAGCCAGGAAGGGAAACGCGCCGCTTATGGCAAAGATAGCCTTCTTCATCCGGTTAGGTCTTCGACCGGAGCAAGCCCTTTTGGAGGGCGTAGCGCACCAGCTCGGCCCGGGTAGTAAGGCCCAGCTTCTCCTTGATCCGCTCCCTGTAGGTCTCGATAGTTTTGACGCTCACGGCGAGAAGCTTCGCCATCTCTTTGTAGGTACAGCCTTCCGCGATGAGTCCAAGGACCGTCCGCTCCCGATCACTCAACCGCTTTTCCGTTCCCACCTGCGCCATGTAGTCCTCGGTCATGACCCTGGCCATGGACGGATCGAGGAAGACATCGCCCCGGCAAGTGGATCTGATGGCATTGATCAACTCCGAATCAGCCGCTCTCTTCACCACGTAACCGGAGGCACCGGCCTTTAGAGCCGGATAGAGAAAGCCCGGATTGTCATGCATGGTCAGGATGAGAACCTTGATGTCGGGATGCGCTTTCTTGAGCTTTACCGTCACCTCCAGCCCATCCATGTCCGGGAGGCTGATGTCCATGAGAACCACGTCCGGCTGAAGCCTTGGAACCATCGTTAGCGCCTCCGCACCCGCTGCCGCCTCACCAACCACCTCGATGTCGGGCTGGAGGTTCAAAAGGGCGCGCAACCCGGCCCGCAGAATGGCGTGATCGTCGACGATTAATACGGTAATCGTCTTCTTCATACAGGCACCTCGACAAAGACCGTTGTACCGTTGCCCGGAGTGGACTCAATTGTCAGCTTCCCTCCGATGAGAGCTGCCCTCTCCTCCATACCGAAGAGTCCCATCTTTTTATCCTCTGAGGTGGAAGCCATGATTTCCGCAGCGTGAAACCCCTTTCCGTTGTCCTCGACAATCGCCAAAACTTTGGAGTCTCCACGCCTCAGAATCACGCTGACGTTCTTCGCCTCGGCATGTTTGGCAACGTTTGTAAGGGCTTCCTGGATAAGCCGATAGAGGGCTATCTCCGTTGTGGAAGGTACCCGGCTTTCCTCAAAGCCAGAGATCTGCAAATCGATATGGAGGCCCATCTTTTGAGTGTAATCCTCAGTCAATCTCTGGATCGCAACGGGCAGACCTAAGTGGTCTAACAAGCTGGGGCGGAGTTGGAAAGCCAGCTCGTGGACATCGCGCAGGATCTCCCTACTCAAAGCGCGGAGTTCGGCAGCCTTTTCCCTCACCTCCTGGAAGCTGGTCGTCGCTTCTAAGACCTTCAGGCCCACCATCAGGGAGGTAAGGGACTGGCTGGTCTCATCGTGCAGCTCGCGAGCCACCCGCTTCCGCTCATCCTCCTGGGCGGAGATGACTTTTTCTAATAGCTGGAGTCGCATCTGCTCCTTAGCCTTCAATTCTTCCAGCATCCGAGCGTTCTCAACCGCTACCCCTATCTGGTCACCGATGGCAACAAGCAATCGCAGTCGCTCAGGCGTGAGCGGAAGGCTGTTTGGGCTAAAGAGGTCCAGGATGCCGACTACCCTCCTCTTGGATCTGAGCGGCACAGAGACCATCGATTGCAGACCCTCCCTTGCAGCCAGAGACCTCCGTAGAAACCGGGGATCGGTTGGAAGATCATCCTCAATGAGGACAGGCCGTTCAAGCTGCGCGACCAGGCCCGGAATGCCCTCCCCTACGGAGAAAGCTTGGGTCTCCAGCGCAAACTGAGAGGAGATGCCCCGGTAGATGCGGGGAACAATACTCTCGGATTCGGCATCGAAGAGGAGGACCTCGCCGTGGCTTAAGCGCATGATCTCCAGCACTTTGTCCAGGCCATCCTCAAGAACCTTTTGAAGTTCGAGGGACTGGCTTACCGTCGCCGCGACGAGGTTGAGAGTTGCTAACTCTTCATTGCGCAGGGTAACATCTCTTCTGAAGGCTTCAAGGCTGTCGGCCATCTCATCAAAGGCATGCTGGAGTTCACCAAGTTCTCCGTCCTGATAAGATGGGCCAGTGCGCACGCTCAGGTCGCCAGCGGCCAGCCGCCTCGTCGCTATGGCAAGGGAGCTGAGCGGATTTACTATGGATAAGTTCCCGCCAAACCAGGCCACTGCTATCGCCAGTAGGCCCACCAGTCCCAGCGAGATTAGGTTTCGCATCAGGACCCAGTTGCCCTGGGCGAACACGACTTTTTTCGGTATGCCGACGATCACGGACACGTCCATGTATTGTGGGTGAACGCCCAGATGGGTGAACGCGTACAGGCGCGAGATACCGTCCAAGCCGGCGGATTCAGCCTTGCCCTCCCTCTGTTTCATAGTGATCCTAAAGAGTGGTGCATTTGGGAAGGACTGCCCGACCCATTTTTTAGGGTCGGGGTAGTGGGCTAAAATTGTGCCATTGCGATCAATCAAGGTGGCCACCGAACCCGCAGGGAGTTGAACTTTGGCGATGAGATGGTTCATCCGGGCGAGGTCCAGGCCTGCCAGGACCAAGGCTTGCACTTGGCCATCATAGCCGAGGACGGGATAGGTGAGAGTTACCTGGGGCTTGCCGGAAACCCGGCCTATGCGATATTCACTGAACGTAAAGTCACGGCTTTGCACGGCTTGACGGAACCATGGTTCGTGAGCGGCGTTGAGTGGCCGGGTGAGGGGGATGGTGCTACAGAACATGTTCCCATCCAGCCCAAACGCTGCGAGGTTGGTATAATCGTCATGGTAATGTTTCAGCAACGCCTTGAAGAACTCGCTGCATTCGGCGGAGTTGCGATTACGCACCGAGGGAAGTTGCGCCATAGCAATAAGGAGTCCTTCCGTCTCCTCAATCAGTTCTTTGTGATCCTCTGTGACTAAGTGGGCGAGCCGTAGCGCCTCTTTATGCGCGGCAGTGGCGGCCAGGTCGTGCTGTTCCAGGGCGATATAGAGGACCAGCCCCAGTGCCGGCACGATACCAAGGAGGACGAGAAGGATTAAGCGGACGCGAATACTTGAAAAGGAAGAGCGCAGCATAAACAGAAAAGCCCGGCTGGAGTGATCCAGTCGAGCCTGTAGATGCCAATCGGATATGTAGCTCATCAAAGAAGCGCGGCTGACACAAACCAGCCCACACGGCAACGAATTAAGGAAAGTATCATATTTTTTCGAGGAGGCTGTCAAGATAAATAGCCGTCACACGGCCTCTCGGCTCTTGCACTTTATCGATTCTTCGCCTATCGATAAGACGATGCGCTGGATGATCCTCGGCGTAGCCTTACTCGCAACCGGTCTATTGGCGGTGCCACGTCCGGCCTCGACGGCTGAGGTCCAGGAGGTGGTCCTGGAGAACGGGCTCAAGGTCCTGCTTCTGGAAAACCACAAGAGTCCTGCCGTCACCTTTCAGGTCTGGTACCGCGTTGGATCCAGAAACGAAATCGACGGCAAGAGCGGTCTGTCGCATTTCCTGGAGCACATGATGTTCAAAGGGACGGTCAAGACCGGCCCTGAAGAGTACTCCCGGATCATTGCCAAAAATGGCGGCCGCTCCAATGCCTTTACCTCGTCGGATGTGACAGTCTATTTCGCCACTATGAGCCGCGACAAGATCGGGATCGCCATTGATCTGGAGGCCGATCGGATGGCCAATGCTCGCTTGGATGGAAAATTTTTCGAACCCGAGAAGAAAGTCATCATGGAAGAAAGGCGCCTGCGCACGGAAGATAGCCCCGTCTCGGCGCTCGCCGAGATTACGGGGGCGGTGACCTATACCGTCCACCCCTATCGTCGGCCGGTGATCGGCTGGATGGGAGACATCGAAGGGCTCACGCGCGAGGATCTCCGGGAGCACTATCGAACGTACTACGCCCCCAACAATGCCTTTCTGGTGGTAGTGGGGGACTTCTCAACCCCTGAAATACTCGCCCAAATCAAGGCGGGCTTCGGCAAGATCCCGCGCGGCCCCGCGTCCCCCAAGGTTAGTGTCGAAGAACCGCCGCAGCGAGGCGAACGGAGGGTAATTCTCAAAAAAGAGGCGGAGCTTCCCGTCCTGCTTCTCGATTATCACGTGCCGAACACGGAGAGCCCGGACAGCTTCGCCCTGGATCTGCTCACTACGGTCCTCGCGGGGGGCCGCAGCTCCCGTCTCTATCAAGAGTTGGTTTACCGCAAGCGTCTGGCCCAAAGCGTGGACACGGATTACTCGGGCCTTTCCGTGGACCCCACGGTCCTCTCCATATCGGCACGGGTGATGCCCGATAAGGATCCGTCCGAGGTGGAGCGGGCTATCGATGCTCTACTGAATCAGCTCCGATCCGAGCCGGTGAGTGAGCGGGAGATCGAAAAGGCCAAGAACCAGGTGGAAGCGGCATTCGTTTTCGGCCAGGACTCGGTCTCCGGCCAAGCCCGTAGGATCGGTTTTTATGAAATCACGACCCGCTGGCAGGATTTGGAAAGCTACCTTCCCGGGATCAGGAAGGTGACTGCAGCCGATATCTTGCGAGTGGCCAAGAAATATCTCGACCCCGACCGGCGGACTGTCGGAATCCTGATCCCGACGAAAGAAAATAGCCCATGAGAAAGCAGGTCCGAATTTTCCTCCTTTGTTGTCTGGCGGTGCTTCTTGCCACTTCCGCGCAGGCGCGCCTGGCGGCCCAGAGATCGGTGTTGGGAAACGGTCTGGCTCTGCTCACCTCGGAGCAGAGGGCCCTTCCGATGGTTACCTTCAACCTTCTCCTGAAAGCAGGATCGCGCTATGATTCCCAGGGAGAAGAGGGGCTGGCCAACTTAACGGCCCGGCTCCTGACCTACGGCACGAAGAAGCGCACGGCGCTGGAGATCAGCGAGACGCTGGATTTCATCGGCGCAAACCTCTCTACCGGCTGCAGCGAGGAGCTTGCCACCATCAGCTTGACGTTGCTGAAAAAGCACCTCCCCATCGGGCTGGAGCTTTTGGCGGAAATCTTGACGGAGTCGGTCTTCTCCCAAGAGGAGATCGAGAGGCAAAAGCAAATGGTGATCGCCTCGATCAAGGGAAAGGGGGAGGATCCGGGGGAGATCGCGCAGATGAAGTTCATGGAGGCGCTCTATCCGCGGAGCCCATACGGCCGTCCTGTGGAAGGGACAGAAGCATCGGTGAAAGGGATTCCGCGGGAAGATCTGAGCAAATTTTATGAACGCTACTATCGTCCTAATCGCGCGATCCTGGCAGTGGTCGGGGATGTCTCTCACCAGGAAATGCTCGCCGGTTTGGAGAATGCCTTTAAGCGCTGGAAGGGAGGGACTTCCGACAGGGAGGTTTGGCCCGCTCCTGCCGCGGGTCCGGCAGATTTCATCCGGGTCGACAAAAAAATCACGCAAGCCAATATCGTTATCGGTCATGAAGGCGTTACCAGAGGCCACCCCGATTACTACGCGATCCAGGTGATGAGCTATATCTTGGGAGGTGGTGGGTTCTCTTCCCGCTTGATGGAGTCGATTCGCAACCAGCGCGGCCTGGCCTATTCGGTCTATAGCTCGTTCTACAGCGAGAAAGACGTCGGCACCTTCGGGGTGACCATGCAGACAAAGAACCAGACCGCGGAGGAGGCCATTCGCATCACCAAAGAGGAGATCCGGCGCCTCCGGGAGGAGGGGGTGAGCGAAGAGGAACTCGCCGCCGCGAAGAGCTATCTTACCGGCAGCTTCCCGTTGCGGCTGGATACGAATGCCAGAATTGCGGGATTCCTCTCCCATATGGACTACTTCGAGCTAGGATTGAACTATGTCGACCGTTATCCCGACTTGATCGGAGCGGTCAGCCTGGAAGATGTCCGGCGGGTGGCCGAGCGCTACGTCCGGCCGGAGCGGCTTATCGTGGTCGTGGTCGCAGATCAGGAGAAGGCGGCGCTCAAGTAGCCCCCCTTAAGGTCCCGGCCGGGCCGTAGCCCTCTGTCAAATAGTGTGACTTCCTCCGGAAACTCCATAACCTTTCCTCCCTTTCAGGCGCAGAGGTCAGGCGATGCAGCCCGCTTGTGTCAACTTAGATTGATCAATGGTACAATCACTGCTAACCGAAGGGGATTAGGAGGAAAGCCCAATGACAATCCAGAGAAGCGCATACGCTTCGCCAGTGGAGGCCTTAGCCGCATTGATTCGAACCCTAGTGGTTTATGAGCAGCGGTACCAGATGTCATCGGCCGACTTTTATACCCGGTACCAAAAGGGGGACATGGGGGATGCGGCTGACTATGTCGAGTGGGCTGGGGACTATCAGCATTACTTGCAGCTAAAGGAGGAGATGGAGCATAAGCTGGTGGCCGTGGGATGAAGAGCGTCGAAGACTACTTCAACCAGGTTCGCCAGCTTATTAACCACACGCCTGAGACCAACATTGAACGCTACGAAGAGCAGATTCTATCAGAGAACAGAGGAGTCCTTCGCATCCGCCTGCGCTTTCCAGACGAAGGCCTGTTGGAAATCAGTGAAGCGATTGTCATCGTTGCCGGAGAGCCCCACTGGATTGCCTACCGCTATCATTATCAGGGCCCGTCGGCAGAGCTAGTGTTCAGGTATGATAACGCTCCCCATCACCCAGAGATTCCTACGTACCCTGACCATAAGCATTCGGGAGATCAGGTCCAAAGCAGCCCTCACCCTTCTATTGAGCAGGTGTTGCTAGAGGTAGTGGCTATCCGAGGAAGGGTTAGGCGGTCTTAAGTTATCGTTGTACAACTATGAATGTGCGGGATCTAAAAGTTCAAGTGGGCCGTGTCCGCGATCAGGGCAAAGCGGACGATCTGGTAGGAACCCACTCGAGAGAGAGGCTAGGCATGGTCTGGTCCCTGACCTGAAATGCCTGAATGAATGATAGCAACAATTTGTTTTTGAGTTCCAGCCGCTGAGAATCCAGAATTAGCTTCAAGGCCATGCGCCGACCCGCGTTCGAGAGCCCAAAGAGCCTAGCAGAGGGGGTGGGCGAGCCCAGCGTCCCATTTTTTGGCGAGAGACTATCGGATAACGGGGTATTATGTCAACCTGCCTGCGGCTGGCTTTGGCTGGAAATCGGATGGACATTTAATCCTGGTTGGGGTAAGAAGCTTTAAAATTCCTGAATAACGGCTAACTTTAGCGTCCGTTTCCTTAATCAGAAGCCAAGAAAGAGAAGGGAAAAATGGTAAGACGAGCGTTGGCAGGAATCGCAATCTCGCTAGTCGTCTTCACCCAAGCGGCGAACCGGGCGTTGGCCGCCGCTCCCCGAAGCGCTACACTGGCTACCCACGCGGTGGGAACTGGCTTCAGCGCCATGGGAATGGGAATCGGAGCCGTGGTAAGCCGTCACACGCCGGTGACCGTCCGGGTCCAGCCCTTCGCCGGACCTCCCGCCTGGCTTCCCTCCATGGACAAGGGGGAGACAGACATGGGTATCCTTACCAGCGCGGATGCCATCAGTTCATACAAGGGAGCTACGATTTATAAAAGGCCATTCAAAAACACTCGGATTCTTGTCGTCGGCGGCGCGCTTGGACTCAGCTTTTTTGTCCCCAAAGACTCTCCCATTGAAACCGTCGCCGACTTGAAAGGGAAAAGAATCCCGGCGGATTTCCCTGCAATCCCGATTGTCCGCTTGAGCTCTACAGCGGCACTCGCAACCGCCGGCCTCTCCTACAATGACATCGTAAAAGTCCCCGTCTCGGATATGACGGCAAGCACTCAAGCTTATTTGGAGGCGAGGCTCGATGCGGGGTGGCTCACAGTGGGCGCCCCCGCGGCCGAGGAGGTCAATGCCCGCACGGGGGGAATGAAGTTCATCTCGGT
>JACPSF010000023.1 GCA_016193385.1 Deltaproteobacteria bacterium | reverse complement strand
GCCTTCCCTCACCGGTTTACTATAGCCTTCGTTCATCTACTTCTGTCCAGCCTTAGATTCACAATCTCCCGATTGCTTCTGTCCATCACAGCCTTTCGGCAATTGGACCAGCCAGCTCATTTTCAATGAACCACCCATGCCCAGAGGTGCTTTGCTCGGTAAAGTTGTATTGTCTTTACCTTCATCGCTACTACCACCTCATCCGCCAGTCTGACAGATACCCGCTGATTTCCTTTGCTAGTTATACAGCCGGCCTTACATCCCTCAGACCTTCCCCACTTTGACTGGTGATCCTTACCTGAGTGTCGCCCTTTACACGCCGAGGGATTTGTTGAGTGCTCTTTCCTAATCGCTGTTACAGGCCACTCCGCCATCCTGTTTGCTTTCGGTCCCTTTCCCGTGTCCTCAGTTATAGAACCGATCCTTCTCCAAGAATTTCTCCCTGGGGCAAGCAGGACTTCTCCAGTTTCCATCGTCTCCCTGTTACCGTGTCGCCGCCAATACCCCGCCGGTGTGAATTATCCCCTAAGCCAGTCTGAAATAATCCCTGCTGTCTTCGCCGAATCTTGAGCGGCTCGACCACCGGTATCTTGACTTTTACGAGGCTTGCTCAGCGTTCACTCGCGTTGCAACCCGGCAACTCGCTTACCTGCCCCAGGCAGGCTTTGTCAGTAGGCTTCGGCATGTCGATTGCTCTTCATGCTGCTACCCAAGCTAGGCGGCTCTGGCTTTTACCACCGCGGGACTTCCCTCACCATTAAGTGAGAGTCACCCTATGGACCACGACAGCGATTCATCTGGACACACCAAGATACAAGACCTGACCCCTAATCTGACCCTTGTGCCCTTAGTTGACCATCCTGTGAAAGAGGTGATCCAGAAGGACGGTCGAATTCGCCGATGGGCGCCGATAGACAAGGTGGACGGAAAATACTTGAGGGTTATTTTGCTCCCAGATGGAGAAACGGTGCCCAACGCCTTTTTTGACCGATCATTCACGCCATGAAGATCAAGTACTTTCAAGACACGGACACCCTATACATCGAGTTTCGCGCTGTCGAGGTTGCTGAAACCAAGGACCTTGATGAAAACACGATTCTTGACCTTGACCGCAACGGCAATATCTGCGGGATCACCATCGAGCACGCCGGCGAGCGAACCGACATCCCCAAGTTTTCCCACGAGCAGATTACAGCCTAACCCGCCGCCAGACTGTGTGAAAACTCCCGTTTGGCTGTGATTACAGGCATCGTGACCCAAGAGTCAGCAAAGCGCAGGATTTTTTTCTTCCGATCTGGCCGGGATCGAAGTAGAATCAACCAACGTGAAGTAAGGGCGGCGTTGGATGAGCTACATCGAGGGGGAGAGCCACAATCAATCCCTGCTGTTTCCTGAGATCCTCGACGACTACGTCACCCATGCCAATCTGGTTCGTTTCATAGACGCTTTTGAGGTAATAATACACTCAGGGAGGCAGGATCCATGAAGCCTGCACGAGCCGATATTTATGTAGGGAAAGACCGTCAAGTTCACTGCGAGGGGGTGTGGACGCTCCAGTATTTGGCGGATCTTGAGCGGCGACTGGCAGGTTTTTCTTGGCCGGATCTCACGGATCTCACCTGTGATGCCAGCAACATCACGGCGATGGACACGGGCGGCGCGGTGCTGTTGTATCGCGGGCTGGGCGCTCTGGAGCGCGAGGGGCGCCGGGTTGCCTTGCACGGTCTTCGTCCTGAATTTGCGGAACTCGTGAGGATGGTTTCGCTCCACTGGACCCGGATCGAGCCCGCGGCAGCTCCGACGAAACCCGGCTGGCTGGAAAAAATCGGGCGGCGCACCTGGAGCAGGCTCCTGGGCGGAGCAGGCGCCCTGGCCTTTCTCGGAGAAAGCGTTGCGGTTTTGCTGCGCCTGGCTGGCGTTCCTCGATCCCTGCGGTGGCGGGTGGTGCTTGGCAGCCTGGAGACGGACGGCTTCAATGCGCTTCCGATCACCGGCCTGCTCACGTTTTTGATGGGTGTCGTCATCGCCTATCAGGGCGCAGAGCAGCTCAGGACATTCGGCGCCAACATCTTTGTCGTGGACCTGGTTGGGATCTCCCTGCTGCGGGAAATTGCGCCGCTGGTCACCGCAATTCTGGTCGCCGGCCGCTCCGGTTCGGCGTACACCGCCCAGATCGGCACTATGAAGGTCACCGAGGAATTGGATGCCCTGCGCACTCTCGGCATTTCTCCGATGGAATTTCTGGTGCTTCCCCGAGTCCTGGCCTTGATCGTCGCCCTGCCCTTGTTGACCGTCTATGCGGATGTCGTCGGTGTCTTCGGCGGCATGCTCATCGCCGCGAGCCAGCTCGGAGTGAGCTTTTCCGAGTTTGTCTCTCGCTTCCACGACGCCATTGCCTTGCGACACTTCTTGATCGGCGTGGGCAAAGCTCCGGTCTTTGCGATCATCATCGCCCTGGTCGGGTGCTATCAGGGTTTTCAGAGCGGGGGTGGGGTCGACAGCATCGGCCGCCACACCACGATTAGCGTGGTCCAGGCTATCTTCCTGGTCATCGTTTTCGACGCCGGCTTTTCGGTTCTGTTCAGTTGG
Source organism: Deltaproteobacteria bacterium (assembly GCA_016193385.1). The sequence goes on along the minus strand of JACPSF010000023.1, from coordinate 8,580 downwards.
TGGAGGGTGTAAAAGGATGGTTTTTGCCGCGACACGCTCCGAAGCCCCTCTGATCGAGGTTCGTCACGTCTGCTCCCGCTTCGGCCCGGTCGCGGTGCATGACGACGTGAGCCTGGAGGTCTACCGGGGCGAGCTGTTCGCCATCGCCGGAGGCAATGGGGCCGGCAAGTCTACGCTCATGCGCGAGATCATCCTGCTGCGGGAACCCAGCTCCGGGTCTATTCTGGTCTTCGGACAGGACATCCAGAGCCTCAGCGATGCGGAGGCGCTCAAGCTGCGCCGGCGTTGCGGCGTTATGTTCCAGCACGGCGCCCTATTCAGCTCTCTTACGGTGATGGAAAATGTCGCCGTACCGCTCAGGGAACACACCCGGCTCAGCAAAGGACTGATCGCGGAGATCGCGGCCTTCAAAATCGCTCTCACCGGCTTTCCCTGGGCCAGTGTCGCCAAGTACCCGAGCGAGTTGAGCGGCGGGATGCGCCGGCGCGCCGCGCTGGCGCGCGCGATCGCGCTGGATCCGGAACTGCTTTTCCTGGACGAACCGACCGCCGGATTGGACCCGATGAGCGCTAGCGGATTCGACGAATTGATTCAGCAGCTCAAGGAGTTGCTCGGGCTCACGATTGTGATGGTAACGCACGATCTCGATTCGCTCTGGCGCGTAGCGGATCGCGTGGCCGTGCTGGGAAATGGTAAGGTCCTGGGCACGGGCACAATGGAGGAACTATCCCGCGTCGAAGATCCTATGATTCGCGAATACTTTCACGGGCCGCGCGGCCGCGCGGCAAGGGAGCAGGCATGGAACCGAAAGTGAAGTATATGCTGGTTGGTCTATTCGTCTTCGTCCTTGGCGGAGTAATGCTCGGCGCCGTCTTGTGGCTGGCCAAGGCCGGCTACGGCGTCACCTACGACCGCTACTATACCTATACGACGGAATCAGTCTCGGGGTTGAGCGTCAACTCGGCCGTGAAGTATCGCGGCGTGCAGGTCGGGCGCGTCAAGGGAATTGTCTTGGACCCCGAGAATCCGGAGCGGGTAAGAATCACCTTGGACATTGTCCGCGCCACGCCGATCAAGGAAGATACCCTAGCCGTTCTCGAAACCCAGGGGCTCACCGGCCTCTCCATCCTTAACCTGACCGGCGGGAGTCGCCAGTCGCCGCAGCTTACCGTCAAGCCCGGAGAGGCCTACCCGGTGATCCCGAGCGGGCCGTCTCTACTGTCCCGCCTCGACAAAGGGCTGTCGCGCCTGCTGGCCGATGAAACGGTCCCGCGTCTGCTGGCCAATCTGAATCGCCTCACCCAGGAGACCCGCACGATCGTCGACGAAGAGAACCGCGCCGCCATGAAGGAGATTCTCCACGATCTCTCTACCGTCACCCATACGCTGTCGGCGCGCAGCGAAGCGATGGACCGGAGCGTCAGCAGCGCGGCCAAGGCCCTGGAGAACTTGGCCGGGCTCACCGACAAACTGACTCAGCAGGTACCGGATCTCCTGGAACACGCGAATCAGACCGCCCAGACCCTTAAAGGAATGAGCGAAGAGGTGGCACGCACGAGCACGGCGGTCACCGCGGCCGTGCAGGATACAAGGCCGAGCATCGAGCAGTTCGCGCGTGAGACCCTCCCCGAAACCGGCCTCTTGATCGGCGAGCTGCGCGTGCTCACAGCCAACCTCCACCGCCTCACGAGGCAGCTCGAGCAGTACCCCAACTCGCTTATTGTGGGGCGGCCGTCTGGCCCCCTGGGACCTGGAGAATGAACACTGTCTCGGATGGGATGGCCCGATCGTTCTGCTGTACCGGCCGGCTCCTCCTCTCGGCGCTTATTGCTTTGGCATCGAGCGCCTGTGGGTTTCCGACGGTGGACCGGACGATGGTCCAAACCTACGTGTTGAGCCCGGAGAGCCCAGTGACGCCCTATCCGCAGGTTAGCGGCAAAGAAGGCAGAACGACGCTGGTCGTCAGTTTGCCTCAAGCCGAGGCCGGATACGACACTGCGCGAATGGTTTACCTCAAGCGGCCCCATGAGCTTAGTTATTACGCCGTTAACCAATGGGCTGACACGCCCGCGCGCATGCTCCATCCTCTGCTCGCCCAGGCGCTGGAGAGAACGGGGAGCTTTAAGGCCGTGGTTCAGACACCGAGCGTGGTGCGCGGCGACTACCGCCTCGACGTCGCAGGCCTCGCGCTCGAGCAGGAATTTTTTGACCAGCCCAGCCGTGTGCGGATGAGTCTACGCATCCAGATCGTCGAGCTAAAAAGCCTCGGCGTCGTTGGCACACGCGAATTCGAGGTGCTAGCAGAGGCTCCGAGCGACGACGCTTACGGCGGCGTTATCGCCGCCAACCGCGCGGTCGCAAGGTTGCTCAACGAGGTGGCCCTTTGGGTACGCTCCCGCATGGATGAGGTCGCGCCGCCTCCCTAGCTTTTTCGCATTTCTGCCATAACCATCTCCCCCTCCTTCTCACTCCTGAAAAGGCCACCTTCTGCGTTCCAATGAATAGGACAAGGATGAGCTGGCACAGGGTTTGCTCCGTCTACCATCTTTGGAGCGGAACGCCAGGCAAGGGTACGTTCAATTCATTCACTACGTTGAGCGAGTCTACGACGCGGCTAAGAGCCCGGCAGGGGGTCACTTTCCTGAGTAGACGAAGCGGACGAGAGAGAGGGAATTTTTATGACGGGCAAGATGGCTCGCTGGATCTTCTACCTCGGGACTCTGGTATCGCTGGCTCTGTTCCTGGTTCTGACCGTTGACACCTACGTTTTTCGGCGCCTATGTCCTTCTCAATCTCATGTTCTTTTACTATGCCATGCCGAAGCTCAAGGGGATGACCGAGTTCGATGAGCGGCGCGGGACCTTGGCCTTCTGGTGGCTGAGCATAACGATGATTCTGATGACATTGGCATTTAGCGTGGCCGGGGTGCTCCAAACCTACATTGAGCGAGTCATGGGACTCGGTTACATAACGGCGCAAGCCCAGATGCGCTTCTGGTTCGAGATCCTAGCCGTTTTGGGCCTCGTGTTCCTCGGCGGGGTGATTATTGCGGTCTTAGACTTAATGACTCTGCGCCCGGCTCCAACTGTGAAGAATCGCGCTGCAGCCATGAGGTAACGATCGCCTCACGACAGGAGGAGAGGAAGTGATGAATCATCAGCATCAGGAACGTTTAAAGAGATGCAGCCATCTGATGAAAGAAGCAGGGCTTGACGCTTTACTCCTAACCAAGCCGTCCAACATATTTTACCTCACAGGTGACGGGCGACTTTGCGCTTACGCCATGATTAACCGGGAGGGGAAGGTCGCGTTGGGTGTGCCCAGTACTGACGTGGATGACGTCAAGTCCCTAGCCCACTTTGACCACATCGTCGGCTTTGAGAACGAGGTGGGCATGATCCACTCCATCGCCCATCACTTCGAGCATTTCGGAATCCACGGCGGCGTGGTGGGACTGGAGTATACCTTCCTCACCCAATCGATGATGGGCATGCTTACCCACCCCCATGCCAAGCCGGCAAGTGTCACAGTGAAGGACTGCACTCATGTCATGTCTGAGCTTCGCATGGTCAAGGATGATGAAGAAATCAACCGGATCCGAGCAGCTTCTAAAGTGGCTGAAGCAGGGATGACGGCAGCTGTGGTGGGCGTGAAAGCAGGTGTCACGGAAAGCCAGGTGGCAGCCGAAGCCGAATACGCGATGCGACAGGCCGGCGCCGAAGGGTTCTGGCGCAGCTATGTGGCGTCGGGGCCGCGGACAAACATCGCCCACGGGCTGCCTACGCTGCGCAAACTACAAGCCGGTGATTTGGTGATGATCGATCTCCATCCCATAGCAAACGGTTACAGCGCGGATATGTGCCGCACCGTGTGTGTGGGAAAACCCACGGTTGAGCAACAAGAAGCTTACGACCTTTATCTGAAAGCTCAACAGGCCACAATCGCCAAGGTCAAGGCAGGGGCCACCATGGTCGAGCTTGAACAAACCGTCCATGGGATTCTTAAAGAGGCAGGGCATGGGGAGCACATCTTCGGCCCGCCGATCCACGGCGTGGGTATCGAGTTCGAGGAGGCCCCCTTGCCTCCGGGCCATGCCTTCTTCCACGGAGAAAAGGCGCCACCGCCTCTACAGACCAATGTGGTCATCGCTGTTGGTAATTGCGGTCTCTACACCGGCCCCTGGGGCGTGCGGGTGGAAGACACAGTGGTCGTTAGCCCGCAGGGGCCCTTGATCCTTACCGACTATCCTCGCCTCCTGGAGACCGGGGTGTGCACCTAAGCCCGGTCGTCCAAACACAGAGCGACAGGAAGGAACGATGATGCCGAAGAAACCGACGCGCCTTATATGACAAATTCGACATGGTGGAAAACGGGATCGGGCTAGATGTGCACCAACGGTTCGAGCAATTTGCTGAGGAACTCGAGAGAAAAGCACAAAGATCGTAGATGTAAACTTGCTTATGACTAGGAGGTTTCTAAGCGGTGCAGATTTCCCTGGAAGTCATCCTTTTAGTTGTTGAGTTACTTCTGCTGGCCTTCACGCTCTTCGTCGTCGTACAGAGCAGGAGGGAGGAAAGGGCCAGGGGCAACCTGATTGGCGAAATGTATAGGACCGCCAGGGTATTTTCACGTCAAGAGTATTTCATTGCCGTAATGGAGGCCTTGTTAAAAGCGAAGACAGAGGTATTCGGTTGCGTTACGGGGAGCAGTCCGCGCGCTGACCACGAATCGACGGTGGACCGCATCCTGGACCAGATCAAGGTCGAATCTTCGAAGGGAGTTAACGTCTGGTATCTGATCCCCAGGTCGCCGGATAGGATTGAGATGGGATCCCTTTACACTAGGGCGGGGGCTAAAATCAGGTATCACCCTGGGTTGATCGTCAACGATTTGAGGTACATGGTGGTGGACTGCAGGTTGGTAGTCATTGGCCTTCCGGAGAAATCCGGGGAGAGAGAGCCCACCAGACAAGGTTACGCAATCCCCTCGGAGGGCATGGCCAATCTTTTTCAAGATCACTTCGAGCGATACTGGGAATCGCCTGAAGCAACGCCCTACGAGGTCTATGTTAAGGAGCTGGTGTCGGAGATTGTTAGGATGAACCTCGGCGTCTCCCCGGATGTTGTGTCCAGGCAACTGCGGATACCTGATCAAGAGGCGAGGAGCTACATGACCTAATTGGTACACGCACTTCCTTTATGAAGTGGTACGAACAGGGAGGAAATATCCTGGCAAGTAGCGTTTGTAGGTTGGGAATATGTTGAGGCGGGAAGTTCTATGGTGAGATGGCGGCTGCGGTAGTTTTTGATCGGCCGGCAGTAGACGGATCAGGATTCCTTCGTTAACTCCTGGACAGCCTTCGATGGAGGGAAAGATCCATGGGATTTGAAGTTAAGCGGGTATATGATCCGCTTGGCCCGGACGACGGGCACCGCTTTCTCGTCGAACGGCTATGGCCACGGGGCATAAAGAAAGAGGCTCTGCAAATGGAGGCGTGGCTCAAAGACATTGCGCCAAGTGGCGCGTTGCGCCGCTGGTTCGGCCACGATCCTGGGAAGTGGGACGAGTTTAGGCGCCGCTATGCCGCCGAGCTCGACACCAAGCCTGAGGCCTGGAGACTTGTTCTGGCAATGGTCCGCCGCGATCGTGTAACCCTGCTCTACAGCGCCCGGGACACGAAGCACAATAGCGCTATCGCTCTACGCAATTACCTGCGCCACAAGCTACAAAAAGGCGAGAGGCACTGATGATGGAAGAAGAAGATATCCTTGCGGGGCAACAGGTTTTCCTGAAGCAAGGCTTGATGAAAGAGGGAAAAAGGTTCGTGTTCCCCTTTGTCTCACTTCGCATTTTTGCGATTGCTGCGTGTTTGTGTTCGCGACCTTGAGAAATTTAAGCCGTTTTTTTATGGAAGCATGAGAATCTCTTGGCACGAGCCTTGCTGCTTACCAATCATAAGCTAGGAGGGTAGAACAATGTACACGAGGATTCTGGTGGCGCTCGATGGATCGCAGCTTTCGGAGTGTATCCTGCCCTATGCCCGCTCATTTGCTAAGGCGTTTAACATTCCTGTCGAGCTCTTGGAAGTGATCGACCTGGATACGCTTATGCCCTCAGTAGTTGCCCAGCACGGTCGCTATCATGACGTTATGACCGCCGAGAGAGAAAAGAGGAGTGCCTACCTGAAAGAGGTCGCGACCTTGTTCTCGGGTTCGCTACCAGTTGATTGTAGTGTGAAGATCGGCAAGCCGGCGGAGATCATCGTCGATACGGCGGCGGCCGACGCCGGCACCTTGATTGCCATGGCCACTCATGGGCGTTCTGGTGTCAAGCGGTGGCTTCTCGGCAGTGTCGCTGACAAGGTCCTCCATGCAGCTCCCAATCACCTGCTGCTGGTTCGGACGACTGAGAGGACGCAGGGCATTGAAAGGGCGCTACTAGAGAGGGTCATGGTACCTTTGGACGGGTCGGGGCTGGCGGAGTCGGTGATACCGCACGCAGTGGATCTGGCCAAGAAGATGAATCTTGAGATAGTTCTGCTGCGGGCGTACGCTCTGCCAACACCGGTTTATGCCAGCGAGGGATACGCCCCTGACCTCGGAGAACTTTGGGAGCAGATTAGGAAGGAATCCCAGCAATATCTTGATGAGATGGCAAGGAAGTTGCGGGGGGAAGGATTGGACCGGGTTTCCACCGTGGTGCTGGAAGGCAATGCCGCAGAAAAAATCATCGATGTGGCTCACAAGAGCCCCAAAAGCCTGGTCGCAATGTCTACCCACGGAAGAACCGGGGTTGGTCGGTGGGTCTTGGGGAGTGTCACGGATCGCGTAGTTCGTCACTCAGACGACCCGGTGCTGGTGATTCGGGCTTCGAGCTAGAGCATCTGTTTTGTTCTCGTCCCTTAGTGCCGTAGAAAGCACATTGCACCCTGAGTACAATTGGGGCGCTTTCAGGAAGCGGACTTAAAAGGCCGGGCTTTTCGACCCGGCACAGCTATACGCCGGTCTTTACAGTTCAACAGCCTCCCAGGACTTCCAGCCATGACCGTTGAGCCGCCGCCGCAGCACCAGGTCGTGCAGCCCTCCATGCTGCGAAGCTATCACGTGGCAGATCTCCTCACGCTCGCCAACGCTTTTGCGGGAACGGCCTCTGTTCTGGGCATGATGAGCTATCTGATCACGCCGCAGAGCTGGCGGGTGAACGTGGCCTTGGGGCTCCTGGTGCTGGCGTTAGCGTGCGACTTCGCGGACGGCAAAGTCGCACGATGGCGCCACGAACACTCCCCATTTGGCAGGGAACTCGATTCGCTGGCGGATATTGTGAGCTTTGGGGTGGCGCCGGTAGCAGTGGCCTATGGCCTAGGGATGCGCAGCGGTCTGGACGCGCTCATCCTGCTGTTCTTTGTGGGCTGTGGCGTTAGCCGCTTAGCACGCTTCAACGTCACCGCGGCTCAGCTCTCCAACGAAACAGGCAGGGTGAAGTACTTCGAGGGTATGCCCATTCCCTCCAGTATTCTCCTCATCCTTGTGCTGGCCGTCTGTTTCTACATGGGGCGCATTGGCGACAACCTGCCGCTCGGGTTCATCGCAATCGCCTCTTTCCGATGGCATCCCCTGTCCATCCTCTACTTCGCCAGCGGATGCGCGATGATCAGCAAGAGGCTGCGCATTCCCAAACCGTGACTGGTTCTGCCTGGTCAGATGCCAACCCCATGAGGATTCCGTTCGGTCACGTTTCGCGTTTTTGCGATTTTTGCTTCAGCATGTTTCCAATCCTGAGAACTTTGCCCCAGACTTCGAACTAAAAAACCAAGAATCTCTTTGGCACAGCCCTTGCTTATTCCAAGCCTGCTTAGAAAACAGAAAGCTTTTCTTGGCCCGAGAACGCTTACGCTGAGCTATCACCATGAGGTCGCTATGGCTAACGGCCCCAAAAAGGTGTATGGCTTGACCTGAACCGACTGCTGCTAGATCCGTGAGGATCTCGAGAGGAGGGAGCGATGTTTGGTTTTGGACCTGTTGCAACGTTTCTGATTATCGTGGTGATTCTGCTCATCAGCGGGATCAAGATCTTAAAGGAATACGAGCGGGCCGTGATCTTTAGACTCGGGCGCATGGTGGATCCACGCGGTCCCGGCATCACCTATGTCATCCCTTTCATCGAGAAGATGATCCGAGTGGACCTTCGCACGGTCACGATGGATATTCCTCCCCAGGATGTGATCACGCGCGACAACGTCTCTGTTAAGGTCAGTGCGGTTTTGTACTTCAGGGTGTTGGAGCCCAATCGGGCCATCCGGGAGGTGGAGAACTATCTCTTTGCTACGTCCCAGCTTGCTCAGGTAACGCTCCGGAGCGTCTGCGGTCAAGGCGAACTGGACGAGCTTCTGGCCGAGAGGGACAAGATCAACAGTCGCATTCAAGACATCCTAGACAAACAGACTGATCCCTGGGGGATCAAAGTTGTTTTAGTGGAGCTAAAGCACATTGATCTTCCGCAGGAGATGCAGCGGGCCATGGCCAAGCAGGCGGAGGCGGATAGAGAGCGGCGCGCCAAGGTCATTCACGCGGATGGGGAGTT
>JACPSF010000454.1 GCA_016193385.1 Deltaproteobacteria bacterium | reverse complement strand
TTTCTCATCTCCGTGGTGCTGATCAGCGGCGGGCTGATCACGAGCGGGCTCGTCGAGCTGTATTTCCGTTATCAAGAGAGCTGGGAGCACCTTGCCCGGCTTCAGCACGAGATCACTGCGGGCGCTGCTTTTAAGATCGATCGGTTCATCCAGGAAATCGAACAGACGATGCGGGCGACGACGAAGAGCCGTGAAATCACGGAGAGAGGGCTCTCGCCCGAATACCACTTCGAGCTGAGGCGGCTCCTGGTCATCTCCCGCGCCATCACGGAGGCCGTGGCGATCGACTCCGAAGGGGTGGCGCGGGTAACGGTGTCACGCTTCACGACTGTTTTACCGCGAGGTGAGGGAGACCATATCGGGTCACCCGCATTCCAACAGGCCGGACAAGGGAAGTCCTACTTCGGCCCTGTTTACTTTTTCCGGGGCTCCGAGCCTTACATGACCATTGCCGTTCCCATCGAGCGATTCGCCGGCCGGGCGATCGGTGTCCTTGAGGCCAGGGTGAACCTCAAGTACGTCTGGGACGTAGTTTCGGGACTCAAAGTCGGGAACGCGGGCTACGCCTATGCCGTTGCCCGCAATGGCGATCTCATCGCCCACCCGGACATCAGCCTTGTCTTGCAACGGCGCAATGCAGCGCACCTCGATCAGGTGGGGGCCGCTTTCCGGCGCCAGCCAGATGGGCAAAAGGCGACGGTGGTTGTAGCACAGAATCTGGCCCGGAAGCAGGTCTTCAGCTCCTGGTCGCTGATCCCGGGCCTTGACTGGGCCGTGTTCGTTGAGCAGCCCATCGAGGAGGTGTATGGACCACTCTACGCGTCCATGTTTCGAACCTCAGGCCTTCTCCTCGTCGGGCTCGGTATGGCGCTCCTGGCTGCCCTGTTCGTTGCCCGGCGAGTCGTCCGTCCGCTGGAGACGCTTAGGAAAGGTGTGGAGCGGATCGGCGGGGGCGACATGAGCTTACGCCTCAATGTCAAGACTGGAGACGAAATCGAGGTGCTCGCGGAAGAGTTCAACAGAATGGCGGAGAATCTGCGCGAGGCCTACACCGACTTGGAGCAGAAAGTTACGGCGAGAACCCAGGAGCTTGCTGTCGCCAACGAGAGGCTAAAGGAGCTGGACCGATTGAAATCGGACTTCGTTGCCAACGTTTCGCACGAGCTAAGGACTCCGCTCACGGCCATTAAAGGCTCTGCGGACCTGTTGCTGCGCGACGTTGCAGGCCCTCTCAACGAAAAACAGACCCACTATCTCACTCGCGTGAGGTCGAATACTCAGCATCTAGCCGGGCTCATCAACGATCTCCTCGACCTCTCGAAGATAGAAGCGGGGAAGATCGAGCTTACAGCCACCCGCGTTTCCCTCGGAGGCCTCGTGCATGAAGTGGTGGAAACCTTAAGACCCATCGCAGCAGAGAAGCCCATTGCGCTTGAGGCGGCGGCTCCAGAGCCCTCCATCCTCGTTTGGGCGGACCGAGATAAGGTCACGCAGGTGTTGATGAACCTCATCGGCAATGCGATCAAGTTTACGCCCGCCCAGGGCAGGGTCACGGTCTCTACGGCAAGGGACGGTAAGGAATGGGTTCAGGTTTCCATAAATGACACAGGTCCAGGCATTCCAGCGCAAGAGACTCAAAAGATCTTCGACAAGTTCTATCAGGCGTCTTCAGAAGGAAGGCAGAAGCCCAAAGGGACAGGCCTCGGTCTTGCTATCTCCAAGGCGCTTGTAGAATTGCACGGGGGAAAGATTTGGGTTGAATCCGAGTTGAATCGCGGAAGCACTTTCTCCTTTACCCTGCCGGTGTCAGGACCGCAGTCGGGCTAAAAAGGGGCGGGGAAGGTGTCATTGACACCATGGAGTCTATGTGCCAACCTCACTTTGGAGGTGAGAAGATATGGCGCGATCCATGGAAGCCTCAGCGAAGCGACCCCGGATCAGCATTGACGTGCAGCCTGCGGTGCGCCGCCGTCTTCGGTTGGCAGCGGCAAAACGCGACCTTACAGTCCAGCAATACGTGCTTGACGCAATTGAAGAGCGGCTGCGCGAGGATCTCGGCGATGAAGGAGATGAGGTGTGGGGTCTGACGGCGAAAGCGGACCCGGTGCTAGCGGAGCTATGGGACAACCCGAGAGACGCTGAGTATGACCGTTTATAGCCGGGGCGACGTGGTTTTAGTCGGGTTCGTGTTCTCGGATGAGTCAGGAAAGAAGTTGCGCCCGGCTGTCGTGATTAGCTCCCCGGCCTACAACCGCGCACGTCAGGAAGTGATTGTGGCAGCGATCACTAGCAACGTCAGGCGGCGGCTTTTCGGCGATCATCTCATCGCCAACTGGAAGGGGGCTGGGTTGCTTTTCCCTTCGCTGGCCACTGGTATTTTCAGAACCATCACGGGAACAATGATTGATCGGAAGCTTGGGTCCATGCCCAAGCCAGAGATGGAAGCCATTGACCGTGAACTGCGCCGCTCTGCAGGGCTGTAAGAGCATTGCTAGAGTCCAAGGTCCTCAGAAGCGCCAACGCTGCCGATCTCCCCGTCGAATAGCCGACCAAGTTCCAGCGGGTGATTAATCTCAAGACTGCCAAGGCCCTGGGGGTGAAAATTCCTGCGCATCTGCTGATGGAAGCGGACAAGGTGATTGAGTGAACTAATTTTGGATTTTGGAATTGGAGATTGCTGTCCAGGAAATAGTGGGTATCCGGTTGATCCCCCGTAACCCAACGTGTAGGGGTCCAAGGTGGGGATTTGGAAATCTCCCCTGGCCCC
>JACPSF010000022.1 GCA_016193385.1 Deltaproteobacteria bacterium | reverse complement strand
GGAACATCATCGCCGGTTCTTTGGACCACGAGCCCGCCGTGGCCTGCGTGGCGCACATGGACCATCCGGGCTTTGAGATCGTCGACGGTGGGAACGAGAAGGCAGTCGCCGACTGGTTTGGCGGCGTTGATGCCAAATATTTCACTGGCGCGCGCGTCGTCATTTATAACCGGGAGTCGGGCGCGATACGAGCCCGCGGCTTCATTAAAGGGATCGCTCGAAATCCTCAAGGCAGAGTGGAAAAAATGAACCTCAGCGTGACAGGAAGCGTGGAGCCCGGGGACTTCGGGACTTGGGACTTGGTCCCGTTCCGCCGCCGCGGCGATACGATCTTTACCAAGGGGGCCGACGATCTGGTGGGCTGTGCTGTCATCCTGGTACTTCTGAAGACCCTTAAGGAGCGAGGAATGGGCGGAGTGGTTCGGGGCGTCTTTACGCGGGCCGAGGAGCAGGGTTTCATCGGAACGCTGGGGATGATTCGTAGCGGCTCGGTCTCGCCTACAGCCAAGATCATCTCGGTGGAGACGAGCAAAGCCCTTGCTGGCGTGGTTTTGGGCGGAGGCCCGGTGATTCGTCTCGGTGATCGGGCCAGCATGTTCCATCACCAGATGATTCTGTTCATGGATTATGTTGCGAGAGATATGAAAGAAAAGGATCTGAGTTTTGCTTTTCAGCGCCGGGTCATGGACGGAGGGACATGCGAAGCTACCCCTTATCAGCTGAGGGGTTATATGGCCGGGGGAATTGCGGTGCCTCTGCATAACTATCATAACCAGGGCAAGACGCGGATCGGCGCGGAAGGAGTCCATCTCAAGGATGTGGAAGGCGCAGTGCGGCTTTTAGTTGAGCTCGCAGGTAGGATGGATGAGTTTGATACGCCGATGACGAACACGCTGGAGCGCTTTGAGACCTCGTGGCAAAAATACGGAGCTCGGCTCCAGATGGAAGGCCAGGGGATAAAGGGATCAAAGGATCAAGGGATAAAGGGATAAAGGGAACCCGAAAGAGAGCCAGGGGATTCTGCACGCTTGGCTGGCAACATGGCGTTTTGCTAACCTATCCCGGTCTGTTATTATTATGGAGTATCGAGCCCTTTATGACGGTGAGCTACCCCGAGCTAAAAGTATTGGTTAGAGGGGGAGGCGAGATGGCCAGCGGCATTGTCCATCGCCTTCACCTTTGCCATATGAAAGTTTTCATAACGGAAACGACCTCTCCGACCACCGTGCGACGCACCGTGGCTTTTGCCGAGGCGGTTTACCAGGGAAGCCAGACCATAGAGGGGGTTCGGGCGGTCAGGGTTTCCTCTGCTGAGGAAGCCTGCCGAATCTGGGATCAAGGGGCCATTCCGCTTTTTGTCGACCCTGAAGCCAGGATTCGGAAAGCCCTGCAGCCGGTCGTGGTCGTGGATGCCATTATGGCCAAGAAGTCCACGGGTACGGATAGATCTTATGCCCCGGTCGTTATTGGCGTGGGGCCCGGCTTTAACGCGGGGGTGAACGTGCATGCGGTAGTGGAGAGCAATCGCGGCCATAATTTGGGGCGGGTTCTCTGGCAGGGTCCAGCAGAGCCAGATACGGGCGTCCCAGCCCCAGTTTCCGGCTATACCGATCAACGGGTCTTGCGGGTCCCCCGCAAGGGATTATTCCACGCCCTTCACGAGATTGGAGATACCGTAAATTCTGGAGAGGTGGTGGCTCGGGTCGACGGGATCCCCATCGAGGCCCAGATCAAAGGGGTCTTACGCGGGTTGCTGAAGGACGGGATTCAGGTTGAGGAAGGAGTCAAGGCAGGGGACATTGATCCGCGGGGGGAAAAGGAGTACTGTTACCTGATTTCCGATAAGGCGAGGGCCATCGCTGGAGGAGTCCTGGAGGCAATTCTTCACTCCGTGAAAGATCTCCTTCTCCCTTCCGCTTGAAGTCAATCTAATTCTATCGCCAATACGAGGGCAGGGGTGGATCCAAAGAAACTCACTATTGAGATGATTCAGGAGGCCTTGCGAAAGCACCAGTATATCTGTGATCGCTCCTTGGCCACGGTGGTCTATCTTTCCATCGCGATGGGCAAGCCCGTGCTCCTGGAGGGCGAGGCGGGCGTCGGCAAAACTGAAATCGCCAAAGTCTTGTCGGAGGTCTTGGAGACGAAGCTGATTCGCTTGCAGTGCTACGAGGGGCTGGACGCCAACAGCGCGCTTTACGAATGGAACTATCCGAGACAGATGCTACGCATCAAGCTCGAGGAGGTCCACCGGGGTGATCGCGGGGCCGTGGAAACCGAGATCTTCAGCGAGGAGTATCTGGTCAAGAGGCCCCTGCTGGAAGCGATTCAAAGCGACGGCGCGAAGCCGCCGGTGCTGCTCATCGATGAGATCGATCGGGCGGACATGGAATTTGAGGCCTTCTTACTGGAGGTCCTCTCCGATTTCCAGATCACGATCCCGGAGATCGGTACGATCCGCGCCAAGCAGCGGCCCTATGTCTACTTGACCTCGAACCGGACGCGGGAAATCCACGACGCCCTCAAGCGCCGCTGCCTCTACCACTGGATCGATTATCCTTCCGTAGAGAAGGAATTCGAAATTGTTATGACCAAGTTTCCTCAGGTTCAATCCCTCTTGGCCAAGCAGATCTGCGCCTTTATGCAAAGGGTGCGCGAGATGAATTTTTATAAACGTCCGGGGATCGCGGAGACCCTGGATTGGGCTTCCGCCCTCATGGCCCTTAACCGGCACGAACTGGACGAGGCGACGGTGAAAGAGACCATGGGGTGCGTTTTCAAATATCGCGAGGATCTGCACCATCTCGTGGATGAGCTGCAAAGTAAGACGCTGGATCTGGAGCGAATGTTGAAGGAGTCGACAGGGATTCAGGCCTAGAGCGAACATGGAAGTTTCGGATGACATCATTGCGGGCGCGGTGGCCCGCTATGCCGCCATGCGGGGGCGGGGGACGCTGGCCAACCTGTTGGCGTTTGCCCGGATTCTGAAGCAGTTGGGGATGAAGGTCGGCCTGAGCCAGGCGCTCGATGCGAGCCGTTCCTTGGAGTTCGTGAACCTGGCCTCCAAGGCGGATTTCCGTGCCGCGCTACGGGCCAATCTGGTTTCGGAAAAAGACGAGGTCCCTCTTTTTGAGCGGGTTTTTGATTATTTCTGGCGGGATTTTTGTCCGCAGAGGCCGACGATGGAGATGGTCGCGCCGCCCACCATGCTTTCGGGAGACCGTGACGGTTGGGCAGATGGTGAGGAAGGGGGTGAGGAGGAACCGGTCGTGCTAGGGTCGAACCCTCAGGCCCAACCCGACCCGGACGACGAGTCTGTTTCCGTGCCCACGTACAGTCCCAACGAGATCCTGAACAAGAGGGACTTCAGCGAAATGGGGATAGAGGAAAGCCGCGCCGTGCGACGCGCCATTCTCATGATCGCCAATAAGATTGCCACACAGGTCAGCCGGCGCAAGAAACGTGCGACCAGGGGAGAGGGCATTGATGTGCGCTGGACCCTGCGCAAGAACATCAAGTACGGGGGCGAGATCGTCGAGCTGGTTTCGCGCAAACGGCGGATCAGAAAGACCCGCGTCGTGCTCCTCTGCGACGTCAGCGGCTCCATGGACTGTTACAGCCGCTTCTTGATCCAATTCATGTACGGCCTTCAAAACGAGCTCTGGGGGGTCGAGACTTTCGTCTTCAGCACCTCCTTAAGCCGCATCACCCATCTGATCCGTAGCAAAGACATCGGTGGCGCCCTGGAAAGGATTTCCGATTCGGTTTTGGGTTGGTCGGGTGGGACGAATATTGGTCGCTCGCTCCATGCCTTCAACCGGGATTTCGCTCCCAGCCTGATAACCCATCGGACCGTGGTCGTCATCATCAGCGACGGCTGGGATCGGGGAGATGTGCGGGTTTTGGAGCAGGAGATGCGGAGGCTTAAGTCGAGGTGCTATAGGATCATCTGGCTCAACCCCCTCTTGGCCAGCGAAAATTATGAGCCTCTGTGCAAGGGAATGCAGGCGGCGCTGCCCTATCTTGATTTCTTTCTGTCGGTGCACAATGTTAATAGCCTGGTTGCGCTCGGGCGAACGCTCCAAAAGCTGGTCGCCTAGGAGGTGAAGTTTTATGGATTCGATCTATGATCAGGTAAAAGAGTTCCTGGACAAGGGGGAGACCGTGGCCGTGGCCACGATCGTCTCGACTCGCGGCTCCACCCCGAGGGAGGTAGGCGCGAAAATGGTGGTGACGGAGTGGGGAGAGATCCTGGGAACGATCGGGGGGGGCTGTGGGGAGGCCGACGTGCGGCGCGAAGCGGTCGAGGTGATCCGCACGCGCAAGCCGAGAATGGTACGGGTGGATCTTTTGGACGATATCTCTTCCGATAGCCCGGCGGTTTGCGGCGGGATTATGAATGTCTTCATCGATCCGTGGTGGCAGGAAAGCAAGCCAGAGCAACTGTTGGAACAATGATCGGGCTCACCGAGGAACTCATCCGGATCAAGCGCGAAGGAAGCGCTGCCGTTCTCGCGACCATAACGGGGGCTCAAGAGAACGGCAAAGTGGAGCCGGGCCAGAAATGCTTGATTCGTGATGGCAAGGTCAAAACCGGGACGATCCGCCACGAAGAGCTCTTACTGGCGATCCTCAAGGAGTCGGAGGCGCGCCTTAAGGAGGAGCGTTCCAAGCTGGTGCCTTTGGATCTACCGGGCACCGGGGATAAAGTCGAGGTCTTTTTCGAGGTGCTCCCCGCTCCGCCGAAGCTGATCGTGGTCGGTGCGGGCCATATCGCGGTTCCCTTGGTCAAGATGGCCAAGATTTTGGATTTTCATGTGACCGTGCTGGACGACCGCTTGCAGTTCGCCAACCGGGAGAGGTTTCCGGACGCGGATGACATCAAGGTGGGCGATATGGCGCAGACGCTGAAGGGAATACCGGTCACCCCCTCGACGTATATCGTCCTCATCACCCGGGGCCACAAATACGACGAGCCGTGCCTGCGCGAGATTATCCATGGCCCGGCAAAGTACATCGGCATGATCGGGAGCAGGTGGCGCATCAAGGCTTGCTTCCAGAGATTCCGCGAGGAGGAAGAGATCGCCGAAGAGGTCATCGAGAGAGTCCATGCCCCCGTTGGCCTCGATATCAAGACGGAAACCCCCGAAGAGATCGCCCTCAGTATCCTCGCCGAGACGATCAAGGTCCGTAGGGGAGGAAGAGCGCAGTCCCTATCGGGCCATTAG
>JACPSF010000473.1 GCA_016193385.1 Deltaproteobacteria bacterium | reverse complement strand
TGCCGAGGGCTACGTCAATTCCATTTCCACCTCCACCTTTACTCCCAAAGACCCCGGCCTTTTCCTCATCGAAGCTCAACTCGAGACAGTCAAGTCCCTGGGGGCTTTGAAGGCCACCCTCAAAGAGGTCTTCCGCCTACGGGAAGAGCCGGTATCCCCATCGGAACTAAGCCGCGCCCACGTCAACTTCGAGCGCACCTTTGTCGAAACCAAGGAGACAGTTCAAGGGGAGGCCAACCGGCTCGGCAGGTTTCAGGCGCTTTATGGCAATCCGAACTACGAAAAGTCCTATCTGGAGACGATCCGGAAGCTTGACGCGCGTAAGCTGCAAGAGGTGGCACAAACCTTCTTTCGCGCCGACCGCCTCTCGCTGTCGCTGCTCGTCCCCGAAGAGACAGCGGAGCTGCCCGATCCCCAAGAGATCGCGAGCTTGATCCGTTCCCTCCAGGGGTTGTCCCGCACGCTGCAGGCGACACGGGAGAACGGGGTGCTCAGAGCCACCTTGGGAAACGGCCTGAGGATCCTCATTCAGGAAGACCATCGTCTGCCGCTCTTCGCCGTCCATGCCGGTGTGATCGGCGGGCTGCTCCTCGAACACGATGCCAACAATGGAATCTACAATTTCATCGCCGCAATGCTGACCCAAGGGAGCCCCCGCCTCACTTCCTCCCAGTTGGTGCACGAAGTGGAGCACCTCGGGGGAAGCCTGAACGGCACAGCGGGGAATAGCACGCTCAGCCTGGCCGGTATTTTTCCAAGCGAGAACGCCGAAAAAGGTTTGGAAATTTTTCTTGATACCCTTCTCCATCCGGCTTTCCCTGAGGCAGAGCTCGAAAAGAAAAGACAGGAGACTCTCCTCCGGATAAAGAATCGCGCCGAACGCTCCCGTGCCCAGGTGTTCCGCCTCTTTTATCAAACCCTTTTCCGCAGCCACCCCTACCGGCTCCCCCCAGCAGGCGAAAGGGAGCAGGTCTTGCGTTTTCACCGCGAGGATCTGGTGAGCCATTACTACAGGCTGATCTCTCCGGATAGAGTAGTTCTGACCCTTGTGGGCGACATCGACGGCGAAGAAATCTTGAGACACCTGCACCATAAACTCTCGGAACTGCCTCAAAGCGCCTCGAGCTTCACCCCTCCTCCCGCCGAGGTAGAGATCAGCGAAACACGGGTGGGCAAAAAATCCACGAAGCTCAAGCAGGCCCACCTGGTTCTCGGTTATCCTGTCCCCGCACAGGGGCATGCCGATTACTTCACCCTCAAGGTGCTGGAGGTGATCCTATCACGGATTGGCGGCAGGTTATTCGTGGATCTGAGAGACAGGCAGGGGCTGGCCTATTCGGTGGGGGCTTTTTCCCTTGAGGACCCGTTCCAGGGTGCTTTCGGCTTCTATGCGGCAGGCGACCCCGCGAACGTCGAAGGGTTGAAGGAGGGCATTCTTGCTGAAGTCCAGCGACTCCAAGAAGAAAAAGTCACCGATCCAGAATTAATTCGAGCCAAAAATTACCTTCTTGGGAATTACGTGATCGCGCGCCAGACCAACGCAGCGAGAGCCGCCGATCTGACCTTCAACGAGCTTTTCGGCTTCGGCAGCGACTTTGCGCAGCGCTACCGTGAAGGGATCGAAAAGGTAATCGCGGAAGATATCCTCCGTGCGGTCCGACAGTATCTTTCTCCGGACCGTTACGTCCTGGCCATCGTCGGACCGTGAGCCCCCAACCTATTGAGCATATCGTTCGGTATAGTAGGGATTCAGGCCCTTCAGTTCTGAGAGCATTTCGATAATGAGTTGACCGGGGTCTAAAGTTTCACCCGGTTAACTCCTCACACCTGTCTGCTCACTTTTTTTTCGCCTCATTCCCCCTTCCACCATCTTGTACTCGAACAGCCGGCATTCGAGGGGGCCGTTGAAAAGCGGCGTGCGCTTTGATGCGGCGAGCCGGATGAGCTTCGGCAGGCGCATGTCGGCGCTGAGAATATAGGCCCGCCAGCCGCTGAATCTTTTCTTCAGCACATCACCCAGCTTTGGGTAGAGCTCCGCCAGTTTCTGCGGCTCGCCGAGGCGCACGCCATAAGGCGGGTTGGTGACTATGATGCCTTCCTTTGCCGGCGCGGAGATTTCCTGGATGTCCGCCCGCTTCAGGCTCACCACTTCCTCCAAACCGGCAGCCGCGAGGTTGGCGCGGGCCGATTTCAATGCCTCGCCGGAGAGATCACTGCCGTAAATGGAAAGCGGGACGCAAGGTTTTTGCCGAGCCGCGCTTTGCTGCAACAGTCCCTGCCAGTGGCACTTATCAAAATTTTTCAGTTTCTCGAAAGCAAAATGGCGTCCCGAACCGGGCGCGATATCGAGGGCCATTTGCGCCGCTTCCAGCAGGAACGTGCCGCTGCCACACATGGGATCGAGCAGCGCAGTGCCGGGGACCCAACCGGCCAAGTGCAGGACCCCGGCTGCGAGATTTTCCCTGAGCGGCGCCTCTCCCTGAGCTATGCGCCGGCCGCGCTTGAACAAGGCGTCCCCGGTGGTGTCGAGATAAAGGGTAAGGTCGCGAGCTGTCAGATAGC
>JACPSF010000472.1 GCA_016193385.1 Deltaproteobacteria bacterium | reverse complement strand
GGGCGGCATGAACGCCGCGCAGGCGGCGCTCAAGTGGGCGCTCGCGAACAAGAACATCGACACCACCGTGCCGGGAATGACCACATTCGAGCATCTCGCCCAGGACCTCTCGGTCCTGATGGACTACTTTGGTACTTTTTTAGACTGGACGTGTGAAAAAGGTTCTACACTCATTCGCTCTCAAGCGTGGGAGATGCGTCGATGGGAGCGTCAAAAACAGGAGGCTTTACTTCTCTCCTACTGGCGCGGAGAAGAAATACCGGGCGGCAATTTTTTCCCCAAAGCCTTTCTTCAGCCCTATGCGAGCTTTCTCGCAGCGCACGGAAAGGCCCTCCGGGACCGACCGACGGAAGACGGCGCTTGCCCCTTTTGCGGAGGAGCGCCGCAGATGTCGTACCTGCAAAGTCCACCCTCGATAGTCGGCGGTGGGGCGGAAGGGGCAAGACGATATCTTCTCTGCTCCCTCTGTTTTACGACCTGGCCGGTAAACCGAATCTCTTGCGCCCATTGCCAGGAGGTTGATCCCTACAAGCTCCCTTATTACCAGACCGACCAGCTTCCGACGGTCAGAGTCGAGGCCTGTGACACATGCAAACACTACATCAAGGGAGTTGATCTCACCAAGGACGGCCTCGCGGTCCCGCTCGTTGACGAGATCGCCACCCCCGCCCTCGACCTCTGGGCCCAAGAGCATGGCTATCAGAAGGTGGAACTCAATTTAGCCGGTATCTAGCCGTCGTGCTAAAGCGGCGACGCCGCTCTCCCGCCTTAAGGAGGTCACGACGTTCATCGAGAGCCTTCGAGCAAAGAAGCGAAAACCGCTCAGCGCGTGACAGCGCCCTCGGAGGCCGAGGAAACCAGCCTGGCGTACTTCGCCATGACACCGCTCGTATAGCGCGGAGCCGGCGCCTTCCACTTCTTGAGGCGAGAGCGGATCTCTCTTTCCGACAGCTCGACATCGAGACGCCGCCGTTTGATGTCGAAGACGACCATGTCGCCGCCACGCACCGCCGCGATCGGCCCGCCGTTGGCAGCCTCAGGCGCCACATGGCCAGCCATGAGTCCGTGAGTCGCGCCCGAAAAGCGGCCATCGGTGAGAAGCGCGACCGTGTCGCCGAGGCCGGCTCCGACAAGTGCCGCCGTCACCGCCAGCATCTCCCGCATCCCGGGCCCGCCCTTGGGTCCTTCATAGCGGATGACGACCACGTCCCCGGCTTTGATCTTTCCCTGCTGCACCGCCTTGAAAGCCTCTTCCTCCCGGTTGAAGACGCGCGCCGGGCCGCGGTGGCTCATCCTCTCATGGCCGGCGACCTTCACCACGCACCCCTCGGGAGCGAGGTTCCCCTTCAGGATCACCAAACCTCCGGTGGGCTTGAGCGGACTGCTGAGCGGTCGCACCACTTCTTGACCCGAAGTCTCCGATGCCCTCCGCGCTTCTTCGCCGATGGTCTTTCCGGTCACAGTGATCGCATCGGAGTGAACAAGGCCGGCTTCGAGCAATCGCTTGGCGACGAGCTGAATCCCGCCTGCTCTGTAGAGATCGTTCGCTACAAAGCGCCCTCCCGGCTTGAGGTCGGCGATAATGGGCGTGCGCGAGCTGATCCGGTCAAAGTCGTCGATCTTCAATCTGACTCCAGCCTCACGGGCGATGGCGAGCAGGTGCAGGACGGCGTTGGTGGAGCCTCCCGTCGCGGCGACCGCGGCGACGGCGTTCTCGACGGCTTTGCGTGTGAGGATCTGCGAAGGGCGGAGGTCATGGCGCAAGAGTTCCATGACGAGCTTTCCAGCGTTAAACGCGGCTTCGTCCTTCTCATCCACCATGGCGGGGATGCCGTTGCTTCCCAGCGGCGAGATGCCGAGGAATTCCAGCACCGTGGACATGGTGTTGGCGGTGAACTGACCGCCGCAGGCGCCCGCGCCCGGACAGGCTGTGTCTTCGATCGCCTTGAGCTCTGCGGCGCTGATCTTGCCGCGACCGTATGCGCCCACCGCCTCGAACACGTCTTGGATGGTGAGGTCGCGTCCTGCCAGGTGGCCGGGGGCGATGGAGCCGCCGTAGAGCGCCAGGCCCGGGATATCGAGCCGGGCCAGAGCCATCACCACGCCGGGGTTGGTCTTGTCACAGCCTGAGATGCAGACCAGAGCGTCAAAGTGATTGCCGCGGGCGACGAGCTCAATGGAGTCCGCGATCACCTCGCGGCTGATGAGCGAGCACTTCATCCCCTCAGCGCCCATACTGATCCCGTCGGAGATGGAGACGGTGTTGAATTCCATCGGCGTGCCGCCCGCTGCCCGGATGCCCTCCTTCACTTTGGCCCCCAGGCGCCGCAGGTGAAAATTGCACGGTCCGATCTCGATCCAGGTGTTGGCGACTCCCACGATCGGGCGAGACAAGTCCTCGTCCTTAAAGCCTACCGCCTTGAGCATCGCCCGCGAAGGCGCGCGATCCGGCCCGTCGGTAATCACACTGCTTCGTTTTTTGAGATTCTCTGCCATGATTCACCTCTTTAAACTGTCGCCTACCCCTCGATTTTCCTCGGGGCCGTGCCTTCGACAAGCTCAGGCCCTGAGTACATCGAAGGGAGCCTGTCGAACGGTTGCCTCGTGCCTGTTGCCTGCTGTGGCCTTAACTTACCTATGCTCCCGTTGTTTTTGCAAGCACCCTCCTCTTACAACCCGAAGCGCCCGGTTTGCGGCTTAAAATTTTCTTGCTAATGTACGGCAATCGCAATAGAATTTTTCTTCGCATGGACGTGATTCCATGACCCACTTTCACGGCATCTTTCCATACCTTGTCTCTCCCGTTGAAGAGGCTTCCGGCCGCGTGCGCGAGCGCGTATTGCGCGATCTGGTGGAGCATCTGATTCGATGCGGCGTTCATGGTCTCAGCCCGCTCGGCAGCACCGGCGAGTTCGCCTATCTCTCGTTCGAGCGACGCAACGAGATCGTGCGGATCGTCGTGGATGCCGCAGCCAAGCGTGTGCCGGTGGCGGCGGGCGTCGCGGCATTCTCGACGATTGACGCAATCCATCAGGCCGAGGCATTCGCGAGGCTCGGCGTGGACGGATTGATTCTCATCTTGCAGCGGATGTTTCCCGTGTCGCCGCGCGGCATCGAACGCCACTTCCGCGCCGTCGCCGAAGCCTTGCCGCTTATGTCGATGACGCTGTATACGAACCCGGGCCTGCTCGGTGGCGACATCCCGATGGACGTGTTGGAGACGCTGAGCCACATCCCCAACATCGAGTACGTGAAAGACGCTTCAGGAAATACCGGGCGGATCCTCTCGATTCTCAACCGTATGGGCGAGCGCATCAAAGTGTTCAGCGCATCGGCGCACATTCCGTTGATCGTGTTGAGACTGGGCGGGGTGGGATGGATGGCGGGTCCCGCGTGTGTAATGCCGCGCGAATGCGTGCGGCTCTACGATCTCGCGCGCGCAGGTCGCTGGGATGAGGCGATGGCGGAGCAGCGCACGCAGTGGGCCATCAACGAGGTGTTCGCCAAGTACTCGCTCGCGGCATGCATTAAGACCGCCTTGCATATGCAAGGCTTCGATGTCGGTGACCCGATCTGCCCCCAGGAACCCCTCAAGTCTGAGGCGGTCGAGGAGATCCGGCGCGCGCTGGCGCAATTGTCCGTCACAACTTGAAGGGTCCCCCTCGGGTCTCATCCTACTTGGTGAAATGACTATTTGAGAGGTTGGTAGCAGCTTCCCTGCAAGATCGAGGAGATCACGAAGAACGCTTCGGCTCGTCCGGTGCGAGCGAGAAAGATTCCGGCATGAGCCCACCTGGCATAAGCAAACTTTAGCCTTGTCGATTGGCGCTCCGTCTAAGATCGGAATATGAAATATACGGCCCCCACCAGGCACAAACTGGCCCACACATAGTCCAGTTTGAGGGACTGATTCATATAAAAGACCGCGAAAGGCGCAAAGACCGCCAACGTAATCACTTCCTGCAGAACCTTGAGCTGCGGCAGAGTTAACTGGGCGAATCCGATCCGATTCGCGGGCACCTGAAACATGTACTCAAAGAAAGCCAGGCTCCAGCTCGACACGGCCGCAACAAACCAACCGCGACCATTCAGATGCCTCAGATGGCCGTACCAGGCAAAAGTCATAAAAACGTTCGAACACAGAAGCAACAGTGTAGTCTTCGTAATAATGGACATTATTGTTCCTCAATCAGACCGGTTCTTACTTTAACGAGTGAATTCTGACGAAAGATCAGAACACCGGAGGGCGACTCACGGAGGCTCGCTTCGCGGCATCATCGTAATTGTTCATAGTGTAGCAAGCGTGAAACCAGAGTCAAGCTGACCCGAACCGGGAACAGATGCGTACCGGACGGGAAAAAACTATATCGCCAGTACCAAAACCGCTCTTGGCGCAGCTTTTGGATCCTGAAGCATGAAAATCACTTTTTTCGTAGCCTGCTAGTCTTACTGTGTCAATAAAATCATGGTATTATGCATGGAAATTCGTGTAGGAGGTGAATATCCATGCCGAAGCTTGCCGACTTCGAACGGTACATCAATCACCTGTGCGAAACGCTGGGGCACCAGGACCGCCACGCC
>JACPSF010000453.1 GCA_016193385.1 Deltaproteobacteria bacterium | reverse complement strand
ATCATCTGCGACGAGGGAGCCTATCTCGCCGGGGAAGACCCAGCGCCGCCCCCGCTGGCCTATTTCAGTGCCGGCATCGCCTTCTGAATGCTCACGCAGCTTTCCCGGTTCGGGAAAGTCACGAAGCTCAACGTCAAGTCTATCCGGATCAAACAAGTCACACGGTTTTTCATGAAGGGATCGGCTCTGGCTGGCACGTTGCGAGGCGGCCCTCTGGGGCTTGAATCGGAAATCGAAGTTGAATCGGATGAGCCGGAGGAGAAGGTCCGCCATTTGATCAAAATGGGAGAGCAAACTTGTTTCGCACTTCAGTCGCTGGTCAATCCGGTGCCGGTAACAACCACTGTAAAGTTGAACGGCAGGCCGCTCAAGCTGGATTGACCTTTTCTTTCTTTTCTCTCTTTCCGGCTCGCTCGTCTCGCGCTGATGACCCCGGCCGCAACTTGTGCCGACGATCATGCATGCGGACCCGTGGTTGTCAAGCTGGCGCGAATTCAAGTCCCGAGAGGCGCGCCAGCGCTCTCCAGGTGAAAACTTTGGCCAGCCTTTTCGGCATCCGTGGCATAGGGAACATGGCCTCTAGCGTTAAAATAATCTTGGATGGCTTTCTCACCCGAGCGCCGTCTTCGATGACTTGCGCTGAGTCGGTGTGTACCCCTGCGCATCAAGATTGCCAAAGGTCGAGATGAATCATGCAACACGTTTGCCCTTTCACAGGATCGATCTGACTGACTGACGCGCCTTCATCCGCTGCAACCAGGCTCCGAGCCGCGGCAAAGAAGGCGCCGGAAGAGCGCCGTACGATTCCATGCGGAAGAATCGCGTCACCAGGGCAATGTCGGCCAGGCTAATTTCACCCATGAGGTAAGGCTTGTCGCCGATCTCGACCTCAAGGTACTGGAGAAGGTCTCTCAAGGTCTGACGCTTCTCTTCGATAACTGCCCGATCGCGATCCGGTTCCTCCTTGAGCATCTCGCCGCGGAGCGCCCAATAAGGAGCGTGCATGTAATTCAATCCATAATCGATCAGGACGCGGCTCCGTCCTCTGGCGTAGGGATCGTTCGGCATTAAGGGAGGATTCGGATATTTCTCGTCTAGGTATTCGTTGATGATGCAGGATTCAAAAAGCACTTTCTCCTCATCGACGATTACCGGCACCTTTCCGTACGGGTTGAGCTTTAGGAACTCAGGGTTCTTGTGCTCCCTCCTGTGCAAGTCGATCCTGACGGTTTCGTAGGCGAGCCCTTTCTCGTGCAGCACAATCTTTACCCGATCACAGTTGGATGACGGCACCGCGTCGTATAACTTAATGGCCATGATTAGATCTCCTGTGCCTTTCGTCTTTTAAAAAACTGGATGTGACTTAGCGCGTCGGCTGCGAGGATGCGGCCGATGGGCCCAGTGCTATAAGAGGCATCAACTACTTTTTTATCCGAATCCAAAACGAAATTCGTGGCGTGGATGAACTTCCTCCCTCCATCCCAAAAGGCGCCTATCTTGTCCGCATCTCTCGGCACTTCAAGCCCATAGGCCACGGGAAACGTAAGCTTCAATTTGTCGACGGTCTCCTTGGCCTTGTCCAAGGGGTCTACGGAAAGAGCTACGACATCCACATTCTCCGTTTTGAATTCCTCAATATGGGACTCGAAATCGGCCAACTGCCGATTGCAGTAAGGTCACCAGCCACCGCGGTAAAAGATGAGAACGGAATACTCACCTGTGAGATCCTGAGGGAGATCAAGCGTCCGGCCATCAGCGGCTTGGACTTCATATTCTGGAAAAAGATCGCCAACGTTTAGCTGCTTTGCCATGCTTCCTCCTTCCTACCGGCGATGAGCATCAGTTTTTAGCGAACTGTTTGTGGAAGCTTTGATCAATGAAATCTGCGACTTTGAATTTCCCCTTGAGTTTGGTTGCCTCGGATTCCATGAGGAGCTCGAAGCCCTTGACGGGGATCCTGCCGTCGAAGGTGAAGGACTTCATGAACTCCTTGTAGCCGGCTTCCGCGTAAGCAGGAGCAATCTTCACGTCTTCGACGAGCACCTTGGCGCCTCCCGGAGGATTGGCCTTCAGCCACTCCAGGGCTTTGACGTGCGCTCTGAGATAGCGCGTGACTTTACCCCGCTTTTCTCTGAGCACGCTAGCCATCGCGTAATAGCCGAGATAAGGCCAATCGGAGATGATGTCGTTGAGATCGGCGAGCATGCGGTAGCCCTCGTTAGCCGCGATCAGGGTCACAGGAAACCACACAATGGTTCCGTCCACGCTGCCGCTTTTCAGCGCGGCATAACGGGCAGGCGTCGAGCCGATTTGTAGAATGGTCACATCTTTCGACGGATCCAGCCGTAATTTGGAGAGCGCATAGCGCGTGAGAAAGTCAGACTGCGCTCCAAAACGACTGACGGCTAATTTTTTTCCTTTCAAGTCCTGAGGGGTCTTGATGGCTGGATTAACGTAAAGTTTGAAAGGCATAAAATTGGATATGCCAAAGAAAAACCGCGCGTCCTCACCAGCGAGTCGGATGGTAAAAACCTCCGCGCCGGAGCCGAGGGCGATATCAATTTCTCCAGCCAGCGCCGCCTGTGAATTGATGGTCCCGCTGGTAAAGACGATCGGCTCAACAAACAGATTTTCATCTTTGAAATAGCCCTGCCGTTTGGCGACCCAGACCGGAAGGGTCGTGGGAGCCAGCGAAGTTAAGCCGACACGCATTCTTTCTTGCGCGGGAACCGGCGGACTCGTGAACGACAGCGTGACGAGAAAAATTGGGGCGACTAAAATAAATTTCATGGCGCGGCCTCCTTCCATCACAACTGTCAAATAGCCCATTCAGTGTCAACCGGAACCACGTTCGTGACAGCCAATAAAGCTATCCATCGAAAGGGTCGATCGTCCGGTTAAAGCATTTCCGGTTGTCCAGTCGCCGAGATCCTCGACATGCAACCCGTTACCTTTTGCCCAAGTCCTGAAGAACCTTTTTCAGGAACGTAAGATCCGTATAGTCTGCTGGCGCTTTCGTCGGCTTCACGCCCGTTGACCTGGACACCATGTCGGCCACTTTTCCCTCAACGGTGAAATTCCTGCACTCGAACTGCCACGGCCAAGCCCAGTAGAATGCTGCCCGTAGCCATCAGGCTGTTTAGAGAGAGGATGGAAACACCCGTCAATGCATTGCCGATGTTGCACCCGCCCGCCACGGTTCCGCCAAATCCCATGAGCAAGCCTCCCAGAAATCGGCGCGGAAGTTCAGGGGCTTCCGGCAACTGCCAGCGGGCGGTGCCTCTAGAGCGTGCGCTTAGCCATGATCCAAAGGGAACACCGAGAAGCATGAACGCTCCCCAGGTCATCGGATGGTCACCTGAGTCCACAAGCACCCCCATAAGCGTGCGGCTCGGTCCTGTCATCGACAATCCCCAGTGCCAGCCCGCCGGCGCGCCTAGCACCCACGCCAGTGTGCCGAGCACCCCTAGCACGAAGCCAGTCTGGTGCCAGGACCAATTCCCACGAGCCGTTGCAGGCTTTGGGAGACTCCACAGCAAGAATCCGACTAAGCCAATACTTCCCCCAATAATCCACACCCGGCTCAAGCCAAATAACGTGGGAAGAGAAGCCGCACCGGAGAACGAAACGACCGGGCGGGTCAACAATACGGTAAGGAAACGAAAGAGCCCTTGTGCCGCAAGCAACCCACCGATGGCAAACCCCAACACTGCGATGGCTGCACCAAGGTTTCCGGTCCCGACCCGGGACCAGACGGAGGTTGCTCAGCCCTTAGCCCATACCATTCCAAAACCGAACATGAGCCCGCCTATGATGGCAGCCAGCCACGTCAACGGAGGAATCGGAACAACGACGAGATGAGCCGCGGCCAGGGAATTCACGAAAAGCAGTTGACACCCAAGAGCCAGCAGATAGGCGAGAAACGACGAGGATGGCTCGCCTCCGAGGGTTTGGCGGAAGCCGCTGTGCATGCAGAAACTTCCCCGCTGGATGACGAATCCGAGGGGGGTACCGACAATCAGTCCAAGAGTGGCTGTCAGAAGCATGCCATTTTCCAATAAGAACTGTCTTCGAAGGTTAAGAGTTCCCTTTTGCGAAAGAAACTCTTTCACCCGGTTGCAGAACATTCAGCCGGGCTGGCTATAGACAACGACCTTCTTCTCCATGGGTCGTACCTCCGTGCTCTATTCCAAGGGCCCCGCCCATTCAATTGCCGTAGTTAAAGTAAAAAGAAAATATCACGCCTGAGGCCAGGTCATTATCGAGCCAAGGTCCCGAGCCAGGTTGTGATCCAGTAGAGGGCACCGTAGGCCAGGACACCGACGACGGCAGTCGTCACGATGAGGCTGAGGTTCGCCTGCGCACCGCGTAGAGAGCAGGCATTACGCCTTCTGAGGTGGAGCACAATCCCCGCTATCGCCAGGAGCGCTGCGGCGCCCCGAAGATACCACGCGTATTCAGTGTACCACCTGGTGGCGAGGCTGACTGCGGCCGTCGCTGTGGTCAAGCTAAAAAGGACCAGCACTGCCGGCGTGACGCAACAGAGCATGCCCACGAGGCCAGAGAGAAGTCCAAGCCCGATCCCAAATCTTTGGGAGCCTTGTTTGAAGTCTTTTTCACCCATTAGCCTACTCCCTTCAGAAACCGAGCCAAGGGACAATCAGCCATGCCACTCCCAAGAACACTCCTACCAGGAGCAGTGCCCATGGGCCGGGTCAGACATGAAAGCGCGGTTTAGCCATGCCGAACCTCCCTCAATGCGAACAAGATCCCGTAGCTCAACCCTCCGGAGTTGACCCATCGCTCTACGGTGCTGAGGGCTTGTTTTACGGCAGCGAGATCGTAGCAAGACAGATCAAGTTTCTGAAGGCCCCCCGCCACTTCCAACGCCAAGAGGCGCGCTCGTATCTGGTTTAAAAGCTCGGTCAGGGCCTCGGGTACCTTTTCTATCCGCCAGTTGGAGAAACCTGCGGACGAAAAAACCTCTTGATATTTCCCAGCCGGCCAGACATCGGCGATGCATGCCGCCTGGAACGGCCACCCTCGAAATGCCTCCGGAACTTCCCCGCGGGTCAGCAACATATCAGTCAATCCTAGTCGTCCCCCTGGCTTGAGGACCCTGGCCATCTCACGCGCCGCGGCACCCTTATCCAAAAAGGTCGAAGTAGCACACTCGGAAACCACTGCATCAAAAGAAGCCTCTCGAAAGGGCAACGCCTCGGCATCACCAAGTGCAAACCCCAAAACCCACTCAAGCTTCTCCCGGCTCGCAGCAGCGCGAGCGCCAGAAACCAGGAGCGGAGCAAGATCTACTCCTGTAACTCTGCATCCAAACTGTCCCGCCAATAACATTGCACTTGCCCCACTGCCACAGGCAATATCTAGCGCCCGGTCAGATGGTGTTAGCTTGAGCATTCGCCCTAACCGCTGCGTCAGAGCAAGTCCGCCGGGATGCAACGAATCGCCTAGCAGCCATGCTACCACCGGCTTCGCATACAGGTCGGCACAGCAGGGCTTGATGTCGCTCAGGATCTTGTCGCTCACCGCCCCGCCCCCGTTCGGGTCCGCAATTGCTCCCGGACCTGCTCTCGGTAGCCAACCGTGTTGTACGCACAAAAGGGAATCATCCGGCCGTCTGGTACGAGGACCTCCACGCAGCACTTCATCAGGCTCTTAAGGTTGAAGGTGTAGAGATCCATAAAGTCTTTGACCATCACCATGAAAAAGCGGCTGGCAAGATCCCTGCCGAGCGCCGGCAGGTCCAGGTTACAACACGCATTCCCGAGCAGCTCTCCGGCGGCCTCCGTTCCCGGGACCGCTGACGCAGACCAGAGTCCTTCGAGCGCCTTCTGGATCTCCTGAGAGAGGTCTGGAACTGTCCGATTGGTGAGGTAATCGAGATAGTCCTTCACATCCAAAACCCGCGGCAGCGGTGTTACCTTCCCATCTTCCACATACGCATATGTGACCGAGGTGCAGGTTGGAAAGCAGCAGGGGACCGGGACGAAGTCCTGAACGACAAACCGGCCAGAGGTCTGCATCTCGATCGCTTTGATCACGTCCGGGATCGTCGTCCGCCGGAGGGGATCAAACTTGGGATGGCGACCTGTGTGGGTCACCGGTTGATAAACAATCCCTCGGACCGCAGGATGATCCAAACCAAAGTTCAGAAGCGGGCCAATCTCATGTTCGTTAATATCCCGTTCAGTAGCTGCGACTAAAACTGCGTTCAAGTCAACCGATGCTAGCCGGTCTAGTGCCAAGAGCTTTGTTTCAACCAAACTTTCGCCCCGCAGCGCCAGCGAGGTCTGCGGCGACAGCCCATCGAACTGCATATAAATCGTTGGCCTGATCTCGGCCAGCTCAGCCAGAAATCGATCGTCCGTTGCGATCCGAACGCCGTTGGTATTGAGCATAACATGCTTGATGGGTCGGCGTTTCGCCGCCCGAAGCATCGGGACTATCTCGGGGTGGATCGAAGGCTCTCCGCCTGAAAACTGAATGACCTCCCCAGTCCCTTCGCACTCAACGAAGCGGTCCAACATCCTTTCTACCTCGCCAAGTGTCAGATTGTAGCCCGGACCGGCGTTGGCAAAGCAAACCGGACAGTCGAGGTTGCAAGCCGTGTTGACCTCGATGATGCCGAGGCAGGCATGCTGCTTGTGGTCCGGGCAGAGACCGCAGTCGAATGGGCAACCATCTTTGACTTGTGTGCTGAATTCAAGCGGGATACTTCCAGGCTTGTTGTAACGCAGGGCACTGGCAAACATCCCGGCGTCACTGTAGATCAGTCCCTCGAACAAGCCGTGATCAGGACAGCGCTTCCGCATGAAGACTTTGTTGTCGCGGATCAGGACCTGCGCGTCCAGCAATTTCCGGCACTCCGGACAAAGGCTTCTCACCAAGTCAAAAAAGATGGAATCGGCCTCATCTTTTTGCGGCTCTGCTGGTATAAGTCACTTCCTATCCGCTCTCCTGTGGCGAGAGCCCGACGAATCTTAACTCAAAAGGAGACCACCGCTCAACTCGATGCCAACTCCTCAACCCTATCACGGTCACCTAAAGTGAATCGCTCTGTGGGAAGGTATAAAAGAGGTGGAAGTCAGGTGGAAACTCCATCCGACTTCCTGCAGAAATGGGCCCGCCTGCTACTTCTTTGCCGCGCAGGGGTTTTTGGCGGCACACGGATTGGCTGCGCAAGGGTTTTCTCCCTTTTTTGTCCCCTTGGCAGCCTGTCCCTTTGTGGGATTTTTATCCGATTGCGCTGCACAAGGATTCTTGGCCACACAGGGGTTCGCCTGGGCAAAGGACAGGCCGGGGGCTAGCAAGAATGCCGAAGCGACTAGGGCCGGGACAAAACGAACAAACCTTTTCCTCACAAAATCCTCCTTTTTCCCGCAAATTGTGGTTTAGATGTCGATAAAACCAAATTGGCAGGGTAAAAGTTCCCGATATTCTAAAAAACATCGAACTTACCCTTGCCTCAACGGTGAAGTTCCTGCACTCGAACTGCCAGGGCCAAGCCCAGTAGAATACTACCCGTAGCCACCAGGCTGTTTAGAGAGAGGATGGAAAGACCGGTCAATGCATTGCCGATGTTGCACCCGCCCGCCACGGTTCCGCCAAACCCCATGAGCAAGCCTCCCAGAAATCGGCGAGGAAGTTCAGGAGCCTCTGGCAACTGCCAGCGGGCGGTGCCGCTTGCGCGCGCGCTTAGCCACGATCCAAAAGGAACACCGAGAAGCATGAACGCTCCCCAGGTCATCGGATGGTCAGCTGAGTCCACAAGCACCCCCATAAGAGTGCGG
The DNA here is from genome assembly GCA_016193385.1 of Deltaproteobacteria bacterium. The sequence continues at coordinate 2,797 of JACPSF010000453.1, read as the reverse complement.
CTCGGCCCTGTCATTGACAACCCCCAGTGCCATCCGGATGGCGCCCCTAAAAGCCAAGCTAGTGTACCTAAAAACCCAACCGCTAGGCCCGTATAGTACCAAGGCCAACTCTCTAATGTAACGGAGGGTCTTGGAAGGGCCCACAGCAGAAAACCGACTAAGAAAACGCCCGCTGCAATAACCCAGACTTGGCTCACACCCAAAAGCGTGGGAAGCGAAGCTGCACCTGGAAGAGACAACACCGGACGGCTAAGCTGCAAGGTAAGGAAACGGAGAAGACCCTCTGATGCGAGGAGCCCCCCAATGGCAAATCCAAATACCGCGGTCCCAGCGCCAAGATTCCCGGTCCCGACCCGAGACCAGATGGAAGTCGCTCAGCCCTTGGCCCATACCATTCCAAAACCAAACATGAGCCCGCCCACCGTAGCAGCCAACCAGGTCAATGGAGGAAGCGGAACAACGAGGAGCCGGCCCGCTGCCAGGATATTCACGAAAAGCAGTTGACATCCCAAAGCTAACAGATAGGCAAGGAATGATGAGGATCGCTCACCCCGAAGAATTTGGCGAAAGGCGCTATGCATGCAAAAACCGCCTCGCTGAATCGCCACTCCGAGTGGAATCCCTATTGAAAGTCCCAAGCCAGCCGTGAGCAACATAGAACCTTACCCCTCATGAAATTATCTCGATATTTCTCTTGGTGAGCTTACCTTGTACGAGACGAAAAGCAACTAACCAATATATCTTTCACGATTCTCTGTTGTTATTCACGACCACAGACAGGGTAAGGTGGGAATTACAGATCTTGTGTGACGCTCAGTCACTGTACTATAAGGACATCGGGAGTTAGAAACAATTTTTAGCCGCGAGAAAGTTCCCGTAGCGTTTCGCGCGTGTGTATTGTTCGCAGGCCTTACAGCCTTTTTTCTAGGCATCGCGCTAGGTGCGGACAGCAAGCCACAACAACCTCAAGTCTGCCCCCATGATCCCGAACAGGCACACGTAGCTGCCGGTGAGTTCTGGATGGGCAGCACCAGAGAGGAAAAGGAGTACGCCTACCAGCTCGACCATGGAGTCACACGCTCTTACGGTTGGTATGAAAAGGAAACCCGGAGGAAGGCGAAAACCGGCCCTTTTTGCATCGACCGCCACTTGGTAAGCAATAGAGACTATCAGACATTCGTCCAAGAGACCGGACATCCTGAACCCTTCATCACACCAAAAGCCTATCAGCGCCAAGGTTTCCTGGTTCACCCCTACAAAAAGGCGGAGGAGTTTCTTTGGAAAGAGGGCTTCTTTCCGCGAGGCCGCGAAAGTCATCCTGTAGTCCTGGTAAGCCTTCAGGATGCCACGGCCTATTGTGCGTGGAGAGAGAAAATAGCAAAGCGAAGGTATCGCCTGCCCACAGAGGCCGAGTGGGAGAGAGCAGCGCGCGGGGAAGATAGCCGAATCTTTCCCTGGGGCAACAAGTGGAATTCAGAATATCTCAATAGCGGTAGCCGGTTCAGTTACACTACCCCCGTGGACCGATTTCCAGAAGGGAGGAGTCCTTACGGGCTCTACGACATGGTTGGCAATGTGTTCCAATGGACCACAACGGCTTGGGAGAAGAAAAATTTCGTCTTAAAGAGTTGCTCCTGGGACGATCTTCCGGGAACCTGCAGGGTTGCTATGAGGCATGGCCGCCCGCCGGAGACGAAGCACATCCTCATCGGCTTTCGCTGTGCCTCAGACCCCACCTCTTCCCAACGCTGAGATCTCCTTAAATCTCTTTTACCCCGTGTTCCAAATGGAGGTGATTTTCTTATTTGTTAAACGCCCTCTCTTGCACAAAACCCAGGCGTTGGCATTCAATCTCGGTGTCACGTGCAAGGGACTCCTTAGCTCAACCCAAAGAAAATTTTCAGCTCTGCCTGTAAAGTCAGCCTTAGGTCGACATAAGACGTCATTGGATACTCTCTGCCCAAAAGCTGTCCCCATCGCTCTTAGCGCCAGCCCGGGTCATCTGTCCACTTGCCCAGGGATTTGAGTCCAGCTTCTGCCGGGCCAAGATCAACAATCTGCTCGTAAGTGGGCTTCTTTTCCGCAGGAAGCCGGCCGATCTTTACCAGGTTGTCAAGGTTGAACTGGACCATCTTCCGAGGCATGCCGTCATTCACGCTCCAGACCCGTCCTCTGGTGAGTTGCTCATAGGCGGGTTCGAGTTCTTCTAGGGAGTACCCGGTCATTTCGGCCGCCGCGTCCAGGGTCCCCTTCTTGTTCTTATAGATGTAGCGATTGGCCTTGATCACGGCGCGGACAAAGGCCGGGATGAGTTCCGGCTTCTCCTTGAGCGTTTTTTCCTGGGTGACGATGACATTGTAGAAGGCGTTGGGGAAAACCTCCCAAAAGTTTACCAGATTCCTCAAGTTCGGATTGCGCTTGATCGCCCGGATCGCCTGCTCCACATGCATGACCCCGGTATCTACCTGCCCGGTGAGCAGAGCAGGGACGCGCCCTGCCGTCGAGGTACTGATGAACTGGACTTCATCAGGCTTTATCTTGGCCATGCCCAGCAAGCGGCGGCTGAAAATATCGGCAAAGCCGCTGGGCTCCTGAACGCCGATCTTCTTCCCTTTGAGGTCCTTGACCTCCTTGATATTTCCCTGAACCGTCATCACTGCCTCCAGAAGGGGGTAGGTGGAAAGGACCATTTTGATGGGCGCACCTTGCGCGCGGGCCAAAATAGGGGGATCACCGCTAGTGAGCGCCAAGTCTGCCGAGCCTGCCATCATGGCGCGCAGGGATCCAACTCCGCCCT
>JACPSF010000452.1 GCA_016193385.1 Deltaproteobacteria bacterium | reverse complement strand
GGGCGGATCAGCCTTGGGCTGAAACTCAAAATTCAAAACTCAAAACTAAAAACTTGTTTTTGTTAGAGCCCGACCCCGAGGTAATCTCCGATCGTATCCATGTCCTTGTCGCCCCTGCCGGAGAGGTTGACGATGATCAACCGGTTTTTCGCCAAGCGGGGGGCGAGCCGCATCGCCTCGGCCACGGCATGGGCGCTCTCCAACGCCGATATGATCCCTTCGACTTCGGCGAGCCGTCTCAAGGCCTCCACGGCTTCCCGATCGGTGGCTGAGGCGAATCGAATCCTGCCCTGATCGCGCAGATAACTCAGCTCGGGTCCGACGCCCGGATAATCGAGACCGGCGGCGATCGAATGGGTATGGCGGATCTGTCCTAAGCGATCTTGGAGGAGATAGCTCTTGCTGCCGTGAAGCACGCCCACTTTTCCCGCGAGGATGGAGGCTGCATGGCGGCCGCTCTTTAGCCCCAACCCACCGGCCTCTACGCCCACCATCTTCACCTTCCGGTCCCCGAGAAACGGGTAGAAGAGCCCCATAGAGTTGCTCCCTCCTCCTACGCAGGCGATCAGGTAGTCGGGAAGCCGCCCCTCTCGGGCGAGAATTTGCCGGCGTGCCTCCTGCCCGATGACGGATTGGAAGTCACGCACGATCATGGGATACGGGTGGGGTCCGGCCACGGAGCCGATGAGATAATAGGTATGGCGGACATACGTCACCCAATCTCTGAGCGCTTCATTCATCGCGTCTTTTAGCGTCTGGCTGCCGGACTCCACCACCCTCACTTTGGCGCCGAGCAGCTTCATCCGGAAGACATTCAAAGACTGCCGGTCGACATCCTCCTTACCCATGAAGATCTCACACTCCATCCCGAACTTAGCGGCGACCGTCGCCGTGGCTACACCATGCTGGCCTGCGCCGGTTTCTGCGATGATCCGCCGCTTGCCCATCTTTAGCGCCAGCAAGGCCTGGCCGATGGTGTTGTTGATCTTGTGAGCGCCGGTATGACAGAGGTCTTCCCGCTTGAGGTAGATCCGCGCCCCACCCAGCTTGGCCGTGAGGCCTTCGGCAAAATAGAGCGGCGTCTGTCTACCCGCATACTCGCGCAGATGACGGTGGAACTCACGGCGGAAGCTGGGATCCCGGCGAGCCTCGACGTAGGCCTGTTCCGGCTCGATCAGGGCCGGCATGAGCGTCGCGGAGACGTACCGGCCTCCATAGGCGCCGAAATGACCCAGTTTATCAGGCACTCTTGGCAGCGCGGATGAATTCCTTGAGTTTCGCATGATCCTTGATGCCCGGCTTTGCCTCGACCCCGGTGCAGACGTCCACCCCGTAGGGCCGCAGGAGCCGTATCGCCTCCTCAACATTCCCGGCGTCTAACCCGCCAGCGAGAATCAACTTTTCCGTGCTCAATCCGGTGAGCCAGCTCCAGGGAAAAGAAGAGCCTGAGCCGCCGTACCCCGAGACCCAGGCATCCACGAGATAGAAGTCTGCGGGAAAGCCCCGAAGGCGGGCCACGGAGACCTGATCCTTGATCCGAAAAGCCTTGATGACTTTTAGCCTCCAGCCCCGGCAATAGTCGGGGCTTTCGTCCCCGTGAAACTGTAGACCCCGAAAGGCCTGCCTGCCGTCGGGAAGAAGACCGCAGCCCAACACCTCTTCCACTCTCTCTTTCGGCTCGTTGACGAAGAGCGCTATGTTGCAAATCTCCTGGGGGACTTCTGTTAGGATCGCCCGGGCTTTCTCCGGCTTGATAAAGCGCGGGCTCGGCGGATAAAAATTAAATCCCAAGGCATCTGCCTCGTATTCCACAGCCTTCAGGGCATCTTCGAGATTGGTTATGCCGCAAACTTTAACCTTCACCATTTTCGTAAATAGCGGATTGCGAATATCGGATTTCAAATCTATTTACCCATTCGCTATTAGCATTTACTTTTCGCCATTCGCCATTTGCTATTCGCTATTCCCTAGCAGCTCGCGCAGCTTCGCACCCGGGTCCTTTGCGCGCATGAGCGCCTCGCCCACCAAAAAGACATGAACCCCCAGTTTCTCGAAGCGCTTGATCTGTTCTGGGCGATCGATGCCGCTCTCGCAAACCACCGTAATGCCCGGAGGCACCTTTGGCGCCAACCGCTCGGCAGTTTCGAGCTTGACCTCGAAGGTCTTCAAGTCCCGGTTATTGATCCCGATCAATTCGGCGCCGGCCCCAAGAGCCCGCTCGAGTTCCTCTTCGGTATGGACCTCGACCAAGGCATCCAGAGACAGAGAGCCCGCCTCCGCCTTAAGCTCCCTGAGTTGCGAGGTCTCAAGCAGCGCGGCGATCAGCAACACCGCGTCCGCGCCGAAGCTCTTCGCCTCTAAGAGCTGATAGCTATCGAGAACGAAATCTTTCCGCAACAGAGGCAGGGGAATCTCTGCACGAATTCGCTCGAGGTAGTCCAGGCTGCCGTGAAAAAAGCGCTCTTCCGTGAGGACTGAAAGGGCGCTCGCCCCGTTGGCGCTAAAATCCCTGGCAATCGCGACTGGATCGAACTGAGCCCGAATGAGCCCTTGAGAAGGCGAGGCCCGCTTGATCTCGGCGATGATGCGGAGCGTGCCTCCCTTAAGCCTCTCGGCAAATCCCCTGCGGGGTTGACGGAAGAGCGGGCGGTCACACAGCAGGGCCAGAGGAAGCTGCCGCTTTCTAAGCGCCACCGCCTCGCGGATATGCTCCGCAATCGAATCTATGAACATAGGTTATCAGCTCTCAGCTCTCAGCTTCTCCGGGCAACAAAGCTGACGGCTTCTTCAAGTGGCGTTCGTCATCTGCACCAGCTGATCGAGTTTGCCCTGCGCTTTTCCGGAATCGATCGACTCTCCCGCAAGCCGCATGCCCGCCTCGATGGACTGTGCCTTGCCGCTTACGTAAAGCGCGGCGCCGCTGTTGAGCAGCACCACGTCCCGCTTGGGCCCTTTTTCCCCGCCGAGGACAGCGCGCAAAAGTGCCGCGCACTGCTCCGGAGTGCCACCGCGCAGATCCTCCAACCGGCATGGCTTGAGCCCGAACTCTTCGGGGGAGACGGTGTAGGTCTTGACCTTCCCATCGCGAAGCTCCGAGACCCGGGTCGGCCCGCAAAGCGAGACCTCGTCCATCCCTTCAAGCCCGTGCACAATCATGGCCCTGGCCGTACCCAGATTCTTGAGCACGTGGGCAATCGGCTCGGTGAGCCCCCCGTCATAGAGACCGGTGAGCTGATGGGTCGCTCCCGCAGGAT
>JACPSF010000021.1:13875-14667 GCA_016193385.1 Deltaproteobacteria bacterium | reverse complement strand
GTGCCTTTCTCAACCAGGAGAACGAAGTCAGCCGTGCACTTGGTAATCTGGATGTACTCCGGCTCGACGATGGAGGGAACCGAATAACCGCCTTTCCCGAGCCTGGTGCAGTCTACCCGGTCACCGTCATCGACCAACACCAGCGGTCCTACGACAGTACCGGAGTTCTCGGCGCGCACGTGGAGCTCCTCCCGCAGGGCTTCCAGCGTCACTTCAAGGTCCTCGATCAGCGGGTCGGATTCGTTCTGGCCGTCGAACGTGTTTTCGTGCGAGTCCTTGATCGTGTGCTTGGTGCGGTAGTAGATCTCCCGGAGAGAGGTCGTCAGGTCCGCTCGCTGCAGCTCGGCGAGGGCATCGGCCACGAGTACGGTCTGCATGAATTTCTTGGCCATCCCGACGTTGAAAAACGAGCGCGCCTGCTTCCTTCTACCCATCTCGATAATACCCCGTTTCTCGTCGAACGTGACGTTCGCGAGGCTGCGCACGGGAATCGAAAGAGTCGGGTCCTTGCTCCGCTCGGCGGCCGTAATGACCGCGTCGGCCACTCCGACGAGCTTCTTTTCCACCATTCCATTATTCTTGATTTTTTTCCGCGCCATGTGTTGTTCCTATCTGATTGCTGACAAACTCTCCGTTCATCCTTCGACTAGCTCAGGACGAACGGAGCAGAGGTCTGAGATGATCAAGAATTTCCGTTGATGCTGAGCGTGTCGAAGCATCCTATCTCTTTCCGGGCTTTGCCCTCTTCTTGGCTGTTCCAGTACGCTGGAGCGTTTTCTTCTTACCTTGAAG
>JACPSF010000021.1:9282-13833 GCA_016193385.1 Deltaproteobacteria bacterium | reverse complement strand
TATCCTGGACTCAGCGTTTGCCTTCGGCCGCGCTGGCGCCGCGGGTTCTTCCTCGTCTCCAAGAGCTTCTTCCGGTGACGCGACAGCGTTTCGCCCATCGCCGGTCAGAACCGGCGCCTCTCCCTCGGTTCCCTCGGAGGTGACGATGATCGAATGGGGGAGACCTTCCGGGCCGCCGCCATTGTGTCCCAGCAGCTCGTCGGTCTTCTCACCGCCAGTCCGTTTCATGGCGATCTTCTGAAGCTGGAGTTTGAGTTTTTCCATGGGCAGCTTCCCGCCCTTGAGTCGGTTGCACGCCTGGACGACTTCCTCGATGTAGAGCTCGAAGATATTGCGCTTGCGGAACTCGCTCTTGGCGCGCTCCCGTCGTCTCAAAAAGACTCCAAGCCGCCGCCCACACTCTTGCAGGGCAAGCTTGATCTCCTTCCGGATCTCGTCGTAATCGGCAATCGCTTCCTTGGATTCGCTGGTGAAAGGGACCCAGACCGAGGCCATATGGACGAAGATCACCAGGGGACCGGCCGGCAGAGCGCCTTTCGATTGAGAAATGCCATAGTTGCGCCAGGTGGTGTCGAGCACGGCCTTGAACGTCGCGCAGGCAGACTGCTGATAGAGAAGCGGTACCCGGTTGGCGTAGCGAATGACGCGGGCCAGCTCGTCGTCGTCATCGTGCTGCTCTCCTTCGGCAAGCGGCGCCTTCGGTTGTTCCTTATCTGCCGCCTCGCCCGGTCCCTTGCCGTAAGCCAGGCCCGCCTCGATCACGAAGGGATTGCCGCGGTAGACCGCGGGAGGCCGGGTCACCGCAGTGTAGAAATCTCCTTTGATTTGCTTGTACAGGCCGTGGAGGATCGCCTTTTCGCCGATAGGCGAGATGCAGTTGCTCGGTGGCGCCATGATCTTGGTGGACTGGATCACCTTATAGAGCGTCTCGGCGGCGGTTCCGTGAATATTTCGCGGCCGCGCCTGCGGCGAAAACTTCGCGGCCTTGCAGATCTCCTGAGCGACCTTGGAGGAAGCCCGGCTGAAATCGCTCGACAGAAAGCCCGAGAGCGAGTGGCTCTTGGTGTCGTGCAGCATTCGGAGCAGAATCCCGAACTCGATACCGTAGGGGTGCGGCTTGATCTCACGCGGCTGAGGGGGCAGCTCTTGAATGGTCCGGGGATATTCTTTGGTCTCTCCCTCCGGGGTGTGGTAGACGAGCTTGACGTGCGGGTTGGCAATGGCGACCTGCTCGAGATATTCGTCCACGGAAGCGCGACCTTTTTGATAGCGGCCCTCGATTTCAAGTGTCACCTGCGTTCCACGGTGGTTCTCCCAGTCTATCCGCTTGTTCTCAAATATCCGCGGCTCGTTCTTCTTGGTATCGATCTGAACTTCGAAGTAGTGAGCGGACGTCCGCGCGCCGGTGCGAGAGATAATCTGCACCGGTTTGCCGGTCGTCAGTTGCGCATACATGCCGGCAGCCGATATCCCGATTCCCTGCTGCCCGCGGCTCATGCGCAGCCGATGGAATTTGGACCCATAGAGAAGCTTCGCGAATATCCTCGGAATCTGTTGGCGGACGATGCCGGGGCCGTAGTCGATCACCGTTAGCCGGAAGCGATTCGCCTGGCTGGGAGGCGGCTGAGCGCCCCTGTTCGACGCCACCTCCAGCTTGACGACGACTTCGGGCAGAATCCCCGCTTCCTCACAAGCGTCAAGCGCGTTATCGACGGCTTCCTTTACGCAGGTGAGCAGCGCTTTTCTCGGATTGTCGAAGCCCAGTAAGTGACGGTTCTTGGTAAAGAACTCGGAAACGGAGATCTCCCGCTGACGAGCCCCCAACTCGGTCGCAGATACGGTCGCCTTTGGCTCGGAGGTCTGGCTCTCGCCCGTCGCGGCGTTGGACTTCATGGGAGAAGAAAAGCGGTCGGGAGGGTTTTCAAAATCCTGAAATGACTTAACCTTGTCCTACCGCTTGCCTGACCACAGCCGGTCGAAAAAGCCGCTTTTTTCCATCTCTTCGACATAACGGGCGTCAATGAGCTCCTGGGCCTTCACCTTTTTGGCCCGCGGCTCTGTCGGCGAGATTTCGTCGAGGATCGCCTGAAGCGCCTCGGGCTTGATCACCAGCCTGGGCTCCAAAACTTTGATCTCTGAATCGTAAGCAGCGTCGAGGATCTTCCTGTCGTCGAGGCGTAAGTACTTCCCGAGAATCTTATAGGTAAACTCCCTATCCGTGTGCAAAATCTTCGCCGCCTCCGCCATCGCCCGCATGAAACGTCCCAGCACCTGTGGGCGCTTTGCGATGATAGAGCGGCGGGTGTTAAAGGTTGTGGCCGCGTAAGGGATACGGAGATCAGGACCGTAGACAACGTAATGAAAGCCCAGCCCAATCGCCTGGGCATCTATCGGCGCGGTCAACACTGCGGCATCAACACCCCCGGAAACCAACGCGGCAAGCGCCTCCGGTGTCCCTCCGGTCTGGATGAAGGCGACATCTCGTGCGGGATCAAGACCAAAATGACGAAGGGCTTGAACCGCAAGATAGTGGGGGTTACTTCCAATTCGGGTCACGCCGATTTTCTTCCCCTTCAGGTTTTCAGGCTTCTTGATCTCTGGCTTGGCTAAGAGACTGTGGGTCAATATGTTCTTTATACCCGCTATGAACGCAAGGTCCCTGTTTCCTTGAACGAAGGCCCGAGTTATCCCTAAGCCACCTTGTATCGTCACCTCGACATCGCCGGTGAGTATCGCCGCAACCGCAGGCGCGCCGGCCACTACAAACACGAACTGAAAGTCCAAGTCGTACTTCTTAAGGAGACCGGCCTCTTGCGCGATCCAGGGCATTGACTGAGACATCACTCGGGCAGAATAGAGGCCGATGAGCTTGTCGGCCGCACCAGCCCTTGAATGAACAAACGCGGCCCCGAAAAGAACGGAGATAGCAAGGATGCAGATATGATGCTTCTCTAATCGTCTCCCCATGACCACCCTCCTTGAATCTACATCAGCGATATTCGTAGCCAACCGAAAGAGCACCACCATCGTTATGGCCGCGACACTATCCGATAATAACACGCCACGTCAACCTAAAGCAGCCCGGGAGGAGCACACAGGCGAGCCATGTGTTTCCAGAAGATGAAAAACAGATGGGTATCTTTTCCTATTTCTTGGAACGTCGATGGATCAGTTTAATTACTTGCTTGGTGCACCACACCGGATAACACGTGAAGTCCGGGAATTAAGCAAAGTACCCGCCGATGGCACGAAAATTGCGCCACGCAACCAGTCATTCTCGCTCTACGTCACCAATATGTTCGAGTTCCACCAGAAGACCCTGGAGACCCGACCGGAGTACTTTAGAGTTGATAAGAGGAGGGAGGCCATGGAAAAGGCAAGAATTTTTGTAGCGATAGCGATTGCATTTTTACTCCCGGCGGCTTGGCCACAGCCGGGCGGGGCCGCGCCCATAGATGATCTAATCGCGGCAGCCAAGAAGGAAGCGAGAATAGAGTTTTACGGCCCCTCCAGCCTGACCCCCCAGGGTGCTCAGAAACTCGCCGAGGGCTTTAACAAAAAGTACGGCCTCAGTATCCGGTTCGGTTATCACCCTTCGGGGTCCATGGCCAGGGACACTGGAAAGGTAGTGGGCCTTGCAGCTTCGGGCGTGCCTCCGGAGTGGGACATCATGGTGGTTACCGATGCGCAGCACGCCACGTTATGGCTGAGAAAGCTGCACCAGCCTTTCGACTACGCCAGGCTCGGCGTGGATCCGAAGTCGATTCGATACGATAACGGCACGGTCATTGTAGCCAATCAGTTTGTTCTCCCCGCTTATAACAGGAAAGTCCTGGCTCTCAATGAAGCGCCCAGGTCCTGGGAAGATCTTCTAGATCCCAAGTGGAAGGGGGGCAAACTGGGCATGATCACTTCAGTCCACAACTTGGCCCGGCTGGCCACCGCATGGGGTGAGGAGAAGGCTACCAGGTACGTGAAAGCTCTGGCCGGGCAGCAGCCTTTCCTGGGAACGCAGGCGGAGATCTACACGCGCCTCCAACTGGGTGAGATCGTAGTCGCGATCATGTTATCCGACAGTTTCGTTCATAGGGCGAAGGTGACCGGCGCGCCGATCGTTCATGCTGAAGGCATCGAGCCCGTGATCTCGCCTGATTTCAGTGCCGGCGTGCTTAAGGGTGCACGCCGTCCCAACGTGGCGCACCTCTTTGCTACCTTCTTCGCAACCCGTGAAGCACAGCAGATATGGGAGACGTTCACGGGCGAGACCTCGGCGTTTGTCGCGGGGACACCGGCGTACAAGTTCGCGCAAGGGAAAAAGGTATTGTACATGACTCAAGACCAAGCCGAGATGGTCGACAGACTCACCGGCGAATATGGCAAGATCCTTGGCTTCTAATAGTAATAACGAGGAGGCAGGGCTGAGGCCGCCCGCAGGGGCGCTTTAACAAAACAACCGCGGCGTCGCGCGAAAACATTGACTCCGAATCTTGGAGGTAACCATGGTCGGTTCAGAGGGAATGGCTGATTTTACCACAGAGGAGTTTGCCCACC
>JACPSF010000021.1:0-9259 GCA_016193385.1 Deltaproteobacteria bacterium | reverse complement strand
AGCGCTGATCGTGTACGATGACGACCGAATGACGGGCGGCGGCAACGTGCGCTACCTCTCCAATTTCTTCAACACGGGAGTGTTAACGCCTTCGGCAATAGTGTTAGTGCCTGGGCGCCAGCCGACGCTGTGTATTAGTCCGGGATTTCAAGGGTGCCAGTTCGCCTGGGCAGAGAGGCTTACCTGGATCCGGAATGTGCGCGGCACGCCTTCTGGCATGTGGCGAGTGGACTGGGCTGCGGATATCGCTGAAGGGTTGAACGAGGCTGGTTTCCGTAGCGGAAAGGTGGGCATAGACGGCATGGGGTTCATGTCGCACCGCCTTGTGGAAGAGTTGGGCCGCAAGCTGACAGGCGGCAGCCTTACGGACGTCACCGGGCTGGTGGACGGGGTGCGCCAGATTAAAAGTTCCGCCGAAGCTGAACTCCTTCAGCGCGCCGCCGCCTTGTCCCGGGTGGGAATGACGGCATTTACAGAAGCGGTGAAGCCCGGGGCACCGCAGGCGGAAGCGATAGCAGCGGCCGAGTTTGCAGCCAAGAAGGCCGGCGCCGAAGAGGGGATGATGTATATGGGAACGGGCTTGCCATGGATTTGGGGGTACCGTCGTGGAAACCTGAGGTTTGACAGAGGAGCCATGGTGGCCGCCGAGTTCAACGCTCGGTATGCGGGCTATCACGGTCAGATTTGCCGAACTCTGATTCTGGGGGACCCCACTTCAAAGCAGAAAATGATTCATGAGACGGTGGTAACCGCGTACGAGCAAATGCTCTCTCTGACAAGACCGGAGATTACCGCCGATGAGCTTTTTAATGTTGGCATGGCCGTCATAAAAAAGGCAGGTTTCGAGTACTCCGGAGTGCGATTTGGACACGGGTTGGGCCTAAGCCTTGCCGAGGGCTTCAGTATAGCGCCGGGAATTAAGACCCCCGTTGGCAAGGAAACTTGCCTGGTACTGCACCCTAACATCGCCATGGCCGCCTCAGGCGAATCTGCCATTCACGGAGATCCTGTTCTGGTTGGGGAAAACGGCGTCGAAGTCCTGGGAAATGGAAAGTATGAGTGAAATCGGTTGATCTATACATGGGATTGCCTCGCGATCAACTTGCGGAGGATCGGAATCGAATCCCTTTGTGGTGTCCAATGAAGATAAACAGCATGTTTTTTTTCGCAATCCTGCTCTTCGCGGCGACAAACTCTCTAGCCGCAGCCCCACTCACAGTTAAAGTGGGATACCCCTCGCCCAGCGGGGCCCAACTTCCCGTGTGGGTTATTCCTGAGGCTGGGATCGATCAGCGGTACGGTCTGAATGTCGAGCTTATCTTTATCTCGGGCCCAACCCGACTTACCCAGACACTAGTTGCCGGTGATGTCGATCTATCGACGACGGGTGGGGCGGGCGTGACCGGGATCCTGAGCGGAGCGGACCTTGTCTACGTGGCCATCGGAGTTCCGACCTATGGATTTTCCGTTTACGTCAGGCCAGAGATCAAGGAGGTTTCTGACCTCCGGGGCAAGGTCCTTGGAGTATTGACCAAGGGGTCCTCAACTGAGCACGCGGCAACGGCGCTCCTGAGACGTTATGGGATGCGGGTAGGGCAGGAGACAAAGCTCCTCTATCTGGGAGGGGTACGTGAGGTTTTGGCGGCTCTCGACCGAGGCATTGTTCCGGCTGGCGTTCTCTCCGCCCCGACGACCCTCCTGGCCCGGCGTCTCGGCTACAAGGAGCTGATCAACATCGGCAGCCTCAAGCTCCCGTATGTCCATAACGCCATCGTCGCACGGCGCTCTCTCACCCGACAGAACCCAGAGCTCATTAAAGCCTTCCTGAAGGCTTATGTTGCGGCGCTGAAAGTCGTCCAGGAGGAACCAGGAGTGGCGAAGCGGGCACTCGCGCGGTTCTTGGCGACTAGCGATACCGCGATCATCGAAGAGGCCTACCAGGCCTATGGACCTCTCTTCCCAAAGGTTCCCTATATGACCGAGGAGTTGATCCGCTCGGTCCTCTCAGTCTCGGACCATCCCAGGGCCGCCAAGGCCGACCCTAAGGAGTTCTTTGACAACCGCTTTTTAAAGGAGCTGGAGGAGACAGGGTTCATCCAAGAGCTTTATACCCGGCGATAGAGCGGGGGCTTAAGGTTTGGACTCTCACCGCAACCGCAGGAGCGGCAGCACGTCCCGGATGAACCGTTCGATTTGTCCGATTTGATTGCGCGACGTGAAGCGCAACACCGGCGTTGTGATTCCCATGTCGATCCAGGTCTGAATCATTTGCGCGCACTGCTCCGGAGCGCCGTAGGCCAGCCAAACCTTGATCAGCTCTGCCGATGGGTACCCGGGGCTATAATAATGACTGAAATAATTCATCGACTCTTCATAGGCCGCCCGACGATCGTCGTTGATATTAACCATGCCGTGGATCGAGGTCTCGAAGTTGGAAAGATCTTTGCCGCTCTCATGGGCAACCTGCTCGATCACTTCCCAGCGGCGGCGAAACTCGTCGGGTTCCACGCCCATCGTGATGTAGCCGTCCGCCAGTGTGGCCACACGCTTCATGGCGCCATCGACAATCGCATCGCCGGCCACCTTTCGGTCCGGGCTGACCGCGATCCAAATCGGACAGGGCTTCTGCGCTGGCTTGGGGACCACGCGGTATCCTTCGAGTTGGTAGAACTTGCCTTTGTGGTTAACTTCTTCTTCGCTCCAGATTGCCCGGAGCAGTTTGATTCCTTCCGTCAGGCGCTCGATCCGCTCGCTGCGGCGCGCCCCGAACGCGCGCAGCTCGGGATCGTGCCCGCCGCCGACGCACACTCCGAGCAGCGCTCGGCCCTTGGAAAGCTGGTCGAGACTCGCCCACTGGATGGCCAGAAGAACCGGATGGCGCACGGGAAAGCTCGCCATGCAGATCACGCCCAGCCGCACTTTAGCGGTCCGCGCCGCCGCCGCGCTCAGCATGACGATGGATTCTAGCCGCGGCTTGTGAATCAGGCTGTCGCCAAACCAGACCGACTCGAAGACCCCGGACCGTTCCGCCAGCGCCGCCGCCTCCAAGATCGTATCGATGTCGGTCAGCCCGAAGAGCACACCCCGATTCGGCAGACTGACACCCCATCTTATCGGCAATCTGCGCATGGTCTCGGCACCGGTACCCCACTGTTAAAAGAACCGGCCGAGGCTGTCAAGCAAAGTTATCCTTGACAGGCGTAGTGGAGTTGCAGGATATAGCGGTTGATTCCATTCTCTTGACCAGGAGGTCCCCCGAATGCCCGGGGACTTGCGAAGCTACAGGAAAGTTCTCCTAACCGATAGGGAACACCCCCGTTGGGGAGGAAGAACATGAGAAACCGTATTTTCCGGATATCCGTTTTTATCCTTTGCGCTGCGCCGTTGTGGACTCTCACGGCATCAATTGTTCAGGCACAAGGCCAACCGGAAAAGCTCCGTGTCGCCTACACGGTAATCAGCCCTACTCAACTGAACGTTTGGACAGCTAAGGAATTGGGTCTCTACGCCAAGCATGGGCTTGATGTAGAGCTTGTCCTTCTGGTGGGAGCGCCACTAGCAGTAACCGCCATGTTGGCCGGAGAGACACCCATCATACATACCGGCGCGTCCGCGGTCATTACCAGCAATCTTTCAGGCTCCGGGGCAGTGCTGATCGCCGGTTCCGTGAATCGCTTTCCTTACGTACTTTTTGTTACCGAGCAAATCAGGCGGGTGGAAGACCTTAAGGGAAAAAAATTCGGCGTTAGCCGCATTGGCAGCGCCGACAACGCCGCAGCCCAAACCGTCTTTGAGCGATACGGACTCAAAGCCGATGATGTGGCATATGTCACGATTGGTTCGGTTCCCGTTCGCCTAGCGGCGATGCAGACCAACGCCATTCAGGCGACGCTCCTGCAACCGCCGGAGACCCTTAAGGCAAAGGAACTCGGCGTCCGTGCTTTGCTCGACTTTACCAAACTCGATGTCGAGTGGCAGCAAAATGGCGTCGCCGTCACCCGTGATTACATCAAGAAAAAACCCGACACGGTGCGCCGCTTCATGAGGGCATTTGTCGAGGCCGTGCACTTCAATCTTACGAACCCCAGGGGGGCGCAAAAGGTATTACAAAAGTATCTCGACGTAAAGGATGAAAAAGCGCTCGAAGAAAGTTACAACGAAATCGTTCTCAAATTGACGCGCCGCATCCCCTATCCGACCGAACCGGGCATCCAGCTATTCCTCGACCAATTGAAATCGAGAAATCCTAAAGCCGGTCAGGTGAGGCCAAGTGATTTCACGGACATCAGTTTCCTGAAGGAACTGGAGTCCAGCGGGTATATCGACCGGCTCTACAAGTAACGAGGTCTAAACTTTCGTGGCGGTCGTCAAGGTAATTTCGGAGCCCTCAGTCGTTACGACCCAGAAACGAGTTCTTATCATTTGGCCGTTACTCAGGAGGATCAAGCTATGAAAAAGGGGTTCTTGTTTGCTTTGCTGCTGCCTTTTGCGCTGTTCTCCATTCACTCCCCTGCGCGAGCCCAGAGCTTCCGCATCGGTTATACGTCTAAGGTGTTAACTTACCTTCCCCTCTTCGTGGGATGGAAGAAAGGCTTTTATCAAGGGGAGGGGCTGCGCGGAGACGTCGTTCAGATGTTCAGCGGCAGCGTGCACATCCAGGCCCTGGCTACAGGGGAGCTGCACTTTGGCACGTTCAACCCTGACAGCATCATTCTCTTCAATGAGAAAGGGGGCAACCTCAAGATCATAGCCGGCGTTGCCAACGCCGCTCCCTACCTCCTGATCGGAGGGAAAAAATTCAAGCGAGCGGAAGACCTCAAAGGTCAAAAGCTCGGGGCCTCAGCTCTCATAGGCGGAACGGGATCGCTTCTCACGGCGTACCTGAGGGCCAAAGGGTTACTTTATCCCCGCGACTACGCCATCGTGGTCATCCCCGGTGGAACTCCAGCTTTCCTCTCGGCCCTGGAAAGCGGCGCCATTGCTGGAGCGGTCTTGGGCACACCGTTCTCAGACATCGCCCTCGACCGCGGACTCAGCCTGATCGGAGAGATCGTTGAGGTGCTTCCCAGATATCAGTTCAACGCGATCAATGTGGACCCCGCCTGGGCGGACAAGAACCGCGCCACAGTGGTCAAGGTCCTTAAGGCGCACATACGCAGCCTCCGTTGGATTTACGAGCATCCGGACGAGGCGGCGCAACTATTCACCAGCGAAGCAGGGGCGAAGCCGCCCTATCCCCGCAGGGGCATAGACTATTTCACCAAGAACAAGGTCTTTCCTCCGGATGGCTCGCTGACGCTTGAAGGCTTGACGGTGAACCTGCAGGTGCTAGGAAGAGACGGTCTTTTGAAGGAGCCCCTGCCCCCTCCGGAGAAGTATGTGGATCTTAGCTACCTTAAGCAGGCCCAGAGAGAACTCGGCATGTAAAGAGGCATATCTGGAAAACCGCTAAGTTTTACTTCCGCTCATTTCTTCCCGAGTTCCCGCAGGGCAGAGTAGATTTTCTCGGCTGTGATCGGCGACTCCATAATTCTCACCCCGACGGCGTCAAAGATGGCGTTGGCAATGGCTCCGGGAACGGGGCTCGTGGTCCCCTCTCCGACCGATTTGCCGCCAAAAGGGACGGGTCCTCCCGTGTCTTTCAGCACAACCGTACGCAGTTCGGGAATATCCTTGATGTTGGGAAGCTTGTAATCCCCAAGGCTCAACGTGCTCAGGCGCCCTTCTTCCCCTTTCATCTCCTCGGTCAGGCTAAACCCCAGGCCGTGAATGATCCCTCCCTCAATTTGGCCTTGGTGGGCAAGCGGATTGATAACTGTGCCAGCATCGTGGGCGCAGGTGATCTTGAGGACCTTGACCTGTCCGGTCTCGGGGTCCACTTCCACTTCAGCCACCTGGGCACAAAAAGAAGTGACGGCCGGGTGGGCCTCCGCGTTAAGATAATGAGCGGTTTTTAACGCTTCTCCCCGGGATCGGGCAAGAGTGGCTAATTCGGCAAGCTCGATCCCCCAGCCGGAGTCCCCACGAACCTGCGCCCGTCCTCCGCGCATCTCAAGGTCCTGTGGAATCCTGCCGAGCACCTTACTCGCTTCGTTTAGCATGAGATCCTTAAGTTGTTGCGCTGCGTGGAGGGTGGCCTTCCCGGCGACATGGGTAACCCGGCTGGCCCCAGCTCCCGATTCCGTTCGGAAATGATCTGTGGTCCCGACCCGGATATGAACCTTGTCGAGTGGCAGATCGAGAACCTCGCAAGCGATCTGGCGAAAGATCGTGTGGGCCCCTGTTCCGGTGTCCGGGATCGTCGTCGTCAGCAAGATCTGGCCGTTCTCCTCCAACTCCAACTCCGCGTTCGCGTCTCCTATTCCGATGTGACGATGCGCGATGCCAATCCCTCGACCGACGTTGCGGCGCGGCTTGCGGGAACCCCACCCTGCTGCCCGAGCCGCTGCCTCCAGGGTCTCTCGAATGCGCACCTGTTCCAGGGGAGTCCCCTGGGCGAGTTTATCCCCATCCTGAAGGAGATTCTTCATGCGGAACTCATAGGGATTGATCCCCAGCTCCGCGGCCATCATGTCCATTTGAGATTCCACGGCGAAGATGAGTTGAGGATCACCCGGACCCCTCACGTGGCCACAGGGAACGGTATTCGTGTAAACGCAGTAAGAGTCTATCTTGAGGTGCGGGATGCGATAGCAGCCCTGGGCCTTGGCAGCTCCCACGATGCTCACGTTGGGGATTGGTTTGAACCCCCCATAAGCTCCGCTGTTGAAGATCACGCCGGCTTGCCGGGCGATGAGTTTCCCCTCTCTGTTCACGCCGGTCTTCAGGTTAATCACCGCCGGGTGGCGGGGGTTGCCCGCCATGAGCTCTTCGGCGTAGCTCATCACCATCTTCACAGGCCTGCCCGTTAAAACCGACAGGTGATGGCAGAGCGGGATATCCATCACCGCGCCCTTGCCCCCGAAATCTCCCCCAATCGGCAGCAGATGGATCACGATCCGCTCCTGCGGAACCAGAAGGCAGTCGGCGAGAAGCTCCTTCAGACGGAAGGGCATCTTGTTGGAAGCCCAGACGTGAATCCTGCCCGAATCGTCCTGGGAGACCACGGCTGCGTGGGGCTCCAGGTAGCCCTGGTGCATCCACTGGGTGCGAAAGGTGTGCTCGAAAATCCGATGGGCTTGGCGAAACCCTTCCTCCACATTCCCCAGGTTGTAGCCCAGGTGGGAGATCACGTTGGGAATGTCGGGCGCGTCGGGAGGCAGGTGCCGGTAGGAGCGGAAATTCTCGTGGAGGATCGGCGCCCTTGCCTGCATGGCTTCCAGAGGGTCGAATACGGCGGGCAACTCCTCGTAGTCCACCTTGATGAGCCCCACCGCCTCCTCAGCCGCGTCGGGATCTTCGGCGGCCACCGCCGCTATTTTCTCACCGATGAAACGCACCCGCTCCTTGGCCAGCACCGGAGTGTCGTAAATGCTGCGGCCGATGAGGAGATCGGGAATATCGTGAGCGGTGATGACGGCCAGGACTCCGGCCAACGCGCGGGCCTTGGAGACATCGATGCGCAGAATTTTTGCGTGAGGCAGGGGACTGCGCAGGACTTTGCCCCAGATCATCCCGGGCAGCAACAGATCCGCTGTGTAGGTGGCGCCCCCCGAAACTTTCCCGGGACCCTCCACCCGGCCAACCGGCTTGCCAACGACTGTTAAGTTCACCGTCACGCCTCCCATTTAACCGCTTAGTCTATCGAGAGCCTAGCCTGCAGGGAATCCATCTCCTGATTCCAAACCCCTTTTTCCTTGAAAAATCTTACGGCCCCCGGATGGTAGGGGATGAAGGCCTTGTCACTGACCATGCGGTCGCGAGTCCACTCCCGCAGGGCCGGGTGGATCGGCCCTAGCTCCTGATTTTTTTCCCACAAGACCTTGAGGATTTCATAGGCTGCTTCATCGCTTAAGGTTTTGGCTGCAACCAGATAGATATCGCTGGTCAGAAAAGTTGTATCCTTGACGACACCGGTAGCAGAACCCGCTTTGAGCACGCTCGGAAAACTGCCGGGATAAATCGACCCCATGAGCCGCGCTCCCTCCGGCGTTGACACAACGGAGATGAAGCGGATTCCCCCCTTACGGGCGTTGGCCTCCTCCACCGCCGGACTGCCAACGGTGTGCCAGCCGGCATCCGTGCGGCCTTCCAGAAAAGCCTGTGCGCCGGCATTGAGATCTGAGACAGGGATCTTAACGATATCATTGTAGGTGAGGCCTGCCGTTGCCAGTCCCGCCGTGCTGCTGAGCTTCACGATCGGGGCGCCGGGATAGTCCGTGGGAATTCTCTTCCCCTTAAGATCGGCCATGGTCTGGATTTCAGAATTCTTGGTCACATAAAAACCAAGCTTCAAGGAACCGCCCACAGCGAGAATCCGGGTATTCTTGAAAGGTTTCTTGTAGATCACGATCCCCCTGTAAGAGGTCACCGCGTCTGCGCTCGTGAGAACTCCCAGATCCGTATCTCCCGATTCCATGGAGGGGAGCCAGGCTGGCGGGCCCGCGGAGGTTTGCACTCGAACGGTCATGGGAGTATGGCGGCTGATGATTGTGGCAAGGCCTGTCCCAATGGCATTGTAGAGGCTGCCCGCCACGGGAGTGGCCAGGTTCAGTGCCTTTGGAACAGCAGCCAGCGACCTTCCCCCCAGAGCAATGAGAAGGACAAAAATCAGGATTCCGGCCTTTTGCCTGCAAGATCTCATCTATTTCCCTCCTTACTGTTGGGTATCATAATCGGTCGGAAGTAAACAAATTGCTGTCCCGCGTTTTCTTTCGAACCGATCCTGTTCCGCGGTCACTTAACGAAGCCAAGAATCTTACCGTAATTCCTCGTGAGTCTGTCCATCATCTCGGTTTGGTGTTGGGTCATGTACAGGACCGTTTTGCCCTGGGCGTACTTGTAGGCTTTAGTCCTAGGGATCAAAGCAGAGCTTTGGCCTTCGTACTTTTCCCAGATTTCCTGAGCGATGGGGGTTGCAAGAAAAGCAGCAAAAAGATGCCCCACGTTCGGGTGGCGGGCACCCTTGAGCACGCCGGCGTGCAACGCCGGGGAGATCACCGGCTCAATCCCTTCGGCAAAAACGATCGGGGCCCCCGCAACCTTAGCTCTGTAGATGAAACTATCAAGAAGCGTGAAGGCGACGTGGATCTCTCCTATTTCGAGGCGCGTGGAGAGCGCCGGAAGCGTGCCCAGGAAAGGTTGCTGCCTGGCCAAGGCT
>JACPSF010000450.1 GCA_016193385.1 Deltaproteobacteria bacterium | reverse complement strand
CATTCCATCATTTGGCTCCGGGAGTGCGAGGAAGAAGCTGGGAGTTCCCTGAACTCCAGCCTTCTGCCCGTCGGCCAAGTTCTTGCGGATCTTTGCGGCATGCTTTCCGCTATCCAGACACTGCTGGAATTTCGGCATGTCTAGAGCGAGTGCCTGCGCATGATCTGATAAATCCTTGGGACTCATGGCTTTCTGGTTGGCAAACAGCCTGCCATGCATCTCCCAATACTTTCCCTGCTCTCCAGCGCAGTGCGCTGCCTCGTGGCCTTTAAAGGCCTGGGGATGGATCGATGCTATAGGAAAATCCTTTAGCACGTATCTGACCTTGCCGGTCTGGATATAATCCTTCTCGATTTGGGGCGCAGTCTGGAAGAGGTGGCGCGCGCAAAAAGGGCACTGATAATCGGAAAATTCGATGAGTGTTAACTTTGCGTTCTTGCTGCCTTTGAAGGGATCGGAATCGATGCTGAAAACGAGGTTAACAGGTTGGACAGAAGGCGGGGGTTGCCTGGGTTGGAGAAGGCTTTTAATTGCCTCAAGCTCCTTTTGAATGGCCGACTGCCCTCTTTTGAGTTCTTCGAGATCCTTTCTTAACCCCTTTAATTCTTCGGTGGATTGCGGAAAGGCTTGATGGGAGTTGAGGAGCAAAAGCACAACGACGAAAACGGCTCTGAACAACTTGGTTATCATGATCCCCCTTCATAAAACAGGGCGGGCACCCTTTTCAAGGGTAACCCGCCCTGTTGTGAGACCAGCGCTAGCTTCTCTAGTTTACGGAGCTAGCGAGTTATAAAGCGGCCCTCCGTCGACGCAGACGCTGCCTTTGCCCTGGTCGTGCGGCACGCAGACCGTGACAGTGCCTGTACACATGCCGCCATTACCATCATCCGCAGTAAAGTCGATGTGGTAAACCCTGCCGTTGCCCGGTGACTTCGGATTGCCGTTACGCTCGGCACGCACGGCTAGCGGGCTAAGTGTTGCGTCTGGTGCTGTATTGCCTGCGCCAACTCCGGTCTCCCTGACCGCTTCGTCCTGGGACACGCTTGTAGCATTAATTGTCACCGCGTCACCATCGGGATCGGTCACGCCTGTTATCGCGATATGGACCATTTGGCGATTTGGTGGCCAAATTTTAGATGGACTGGCTGTTGCACCAGTGCACACCGGCGACTGGTTCTCGAGCCCCACCACGACCATGTTGTCGTACTTCACGACGGTCCCAGCGTTGCCGAAGAAGAGCCTCGTGTTCGTGTCGTCCAGGAACGTGGGAATGGAGATGACATGAACCCCGGTCACGCCATCGATGGAGAAGGCGAGATTATTCCCGGTCTTCTCAATGCGGGCGGTGAAGACGCCGTCGGAAGGGAGAAATCAGATCGTGTCCAGGAGGTCGGACCCCGGCTGACCTGTGCGCCACACGGCCACGTCGATCCGCCCAGAGACGACCGACGTGGAGTGGATCCGAAAGAACGCCGCATTTCCGGGCTCATTGAAGAACTCTGAGTTGCGCTCTCCTGCGCCGACGCCGATGAAGACGATCTCTTGCCCGGTGCCGCTGGTGTCAAAGGAGATCGTGTACGTCCAGTCGCTCGAGCGGTAATCCGTCCTGAACGTGCGGACGTAGCTGCGATCGTCTCCACCGGATGACGAAAGTTTCCGGATGACGCCGCCCGAGACCACGTACGCGTTGTCCGGGTCCTCAAGATTGGGACCCTCCCCCGGACCGTTGAACGGCTCCGCGAAAAAGAGGCTCCCGGCCTCGGCCCTCGCCACGAACAGCGCCAGCGTGAGCGCCACTACCGCACCCCAGGCAACGGCCCGGCGCGGCCGAATCCATGCAAGAGCGCGGCAAACCGGGGAGATCATGACTGTACGCATATAAAGCTCCTTGTCTGATGGTACCGTTTGGTCGAACTTAAACGATGCTGAAGGCACGCCCCTAGGAAAAGTTCGAAACGCTGGGATAAAACCTTCAGCGACTTTTGTCATAATTCTTTGTCTCCTCTGTTGGGCCAGTCGACGATTGGAAAATTGAAATTCGGCCACGTAAGCTCAGGCACAGGGACTATGTCAAGAAAATAATCGACATCAAATCTTTTACGACGCCTTGCTTGCTGGTCTTGTACCGTTTGACGTAAGGGCTTTTCGGCGATAAGTTACATTGCCTTTTCAGTTAACCTGGGGAGGGATGAGAGATTCTTAAACGTTCGTCACTGCTTAGCCTGCTTTTGCTGCTTGCAACGGGACTTGTCGGGCAAAGAACCTACGAGCTTTGGAAAGCAGGGCCGTGGGATTTGCCCAGGGCTGTCGAGAGAAAAAAGTCTGCGGTTCAAGAGGAAGAAAAAAGCGCGCCGCAACGCCAACAGATAGCGAGCACGAAGAACATCGTAGAGCGGAACCTTTTTGATCCGGAGCGCGGGGCGGGTATGAGGGGGCAGGCGGAAGCCGACTCGATGGCGACGCAGCGGATCCGGAGCATGATTCTTTTAGGCACGGCGATCCTGGGCAGCAGCCGCTACGCCATCTTGCAGGGGCCGTCTGACGGCCGTCCTGCGGTGCCCGGCTCTAAGGCAGGGGCGCCTAACAATCTACGCCTTAAGCTGGGAGACGCGGTGGAAGGATTTAAGTTGTCCGAGATTCATGAGAAGAAAGTGGTTTTTACCAAAGGGGCTTCAAAGGTCGAAGTAGCGCTCGATTTCTTCCGCAAGATCGAGCCGACCAAGCCGGTTCCAGCGGCGCCCGCAAGACCCGGGGTGGCGCCCAATGTGCCCCGCAGGGAAAGGGTTCCTCCCCCCCCGGCCGCGCGATAGTTTGAAGGAGACGACGATGAAAAAGGAATTCTCGTTATCGCT
>JACPSF010000449.1 GCA_016193385.1 Deltaproteobacteria bacterium | reverse complement strand
CCGACCGCCTGCCACAGGCGTTTTCCCTCCCTGATCGTGCCTTCGGTGTCATGGGCCAGGCGCGGAGAGACTTCGAGGCTCACAAAGCCGTCGGCGCCGCCTGTCTCATCGTACACGGGCCAGAGAATATCGGCGGCCATCCGAATATCTTCAATGGCCAGAGCCTCAAACAGTTCACCGGCGTCGGTCTTCGGATCTTTTTTCAACTCGGCGCCAAGGGCGCCGTCGTAATCCGTGCTGCCTGCGATGGCTTTCTCGAAGATCGTCGGGTTACTGGTGACACCACGAAGGCCATCATCCTCGACCATCTGTTTGAGTTCGCCGCTGGTGATCAAACTACGGCGAATATAATCGAGCCAGACGGATTGCCCGTTTTTTTGCAATTCCTTTAACGGGTTCATTGTCTTTCTCCCTTTCACATAAGGAATAAACCAAGGGCCCTGCAGGTAAGTTCCCTGCTTGCCATAATTTCCCTCCTATTCCATGGGCTTGAGCTCGCCTAACATGGTGGGAATCAGCTCCGTCACCGTCGGGTGAATGTGCATCGCTCTCTGGATCACCGTGTAGGGAGCTTTGGCGTACATGACATCCAGAATCGAATGAATGATCTCATCGCCGCCAATTCCAAGGACCGCCGCCCCTAGAACCTCCTTGGTGTCTTGGTCCACTAAGATTTTCATGAATCCCTGGGTCTCACCTTTCTCTACGGCTCGCGCTACGCGCGCCATGGGTCGCTTGCCTATCAATGCTTTTCGACCGGACTGCCTGACCTGAGCTTCCGTCATCCCGGCTCGTCCCAGCGGCGGATCGATAAATAGACCGTAGGTTACAATGCGGTCGCTGACGCGGCGGCGGTCGTTATTGAGCAGATTGGCCGCCACGATCTCATAGTCGTTGTACGAAGTATGGGTAAACGCTCCCTTTCCGTTACAGTCGCCGAGCGCCCACACACCGGGCACATTGGTGCGAAGCTGATCGTCCACCGTGATGTATCCGCGCTCATCCGTCTCGATGCCCGCCTTGTCGAGCCCGAGATCATCCGTATTGGGACGGCGCCCGACGGCAAGCAATACGTGCGATCCAGTCACCTCCCTGGCGCCGCTCTCACAATCCAGCTTGACGACAACTTTATCGCCGCGCCTTTCTCCGCTCACGCATTCAGCATT
This sequence comes from Deltaproteobacteria bacterium, assembly GCA_016193385.1. The sequence goes on along the minus strand of JACPSF010000449.1, from coordinate 3,303 downwards.
GAGGTGGACATTGATCCTCTCGTTCTCGAGGATTTCCTTAATCGCGTCCGATACGTCTTGGTCTTCGCGGTTAATCAAGTGTGATCCCCGCTGGATGACCGTTACCTCGCTTCCAAAACGCCGATACATCTGCGCGAACTCCAAGCCAATATAGCTCCCACCGGCGACGATCAGGTGCTCCGGGAGAAAGTCCACCTCCATCATGGTCGAGCTGGTCAGGAAGTCCACGTTCTCAAAGCCGGAGGGAACCAAGGCTCGCGCGCCGACGTTGATAAAGATTTTGTCGGCCTCCAGCAAATCGCCGTTGACGCCGACAGAGCGCGGACCTTGAAAGCGCGCATGGCCCTCGTAAACCTTCAGATTTTCCGTCTTCTTCAGCCAGTTTTCTACGCCCTGGTTCGACCTCCGCACAACGCCATCTTTGCGGGCTTTTACCTTTTTCATATCCACGGCTATGGACCCGTCAATCATAACTCCGAAGTCAGCCCCCCGCCTGGCCATATAGGCAGCGCGAGCGCTTGCCACTAGAGTCTTGGTGGGAATACAGCCCGTATTGACGCAGGTGCCGCCGAACAATTTGCGCTCAATGACCGCCGCCTTTAGCCCAGCTCCGGCCAACCTCACGGCCAGAGACGGACCGGACTGCCCTGTGCCAATGATTATGGCATCATATTTTGTCGCCATGGGACCTCCCTTGTTTCGCCCCTTGCTAAATTTGCGAAATGTTCTTCAAAAATGGGCTAAAGAAAAGCGCCCCGGACACGCCTTAGCCGATGGCTACGGTCGAAAAGACGACGGATACCAGAAATATTTCCTATAACTCCGAAAATGCCAACATATCAATATCCGCATGGATTAGAGTCCGTGAGAACATTCAGAGAGGGGTCTGAATTGCCTATACAGCTCGTTCATGGACGCCCGGGCTTCCGTAAAGCGAGAAATCTTTTCCGCAGAGCTCCTTGGACAGGAAATTTAGCAATTGAGAGGGCCCGAACGCCCCTACAAGCCCGAGGATCCCCAAACCCAAGAAAGATAAAGGGGCTAACAGGGGAGGGCCATAGCGCAAAGCGTTAAATAGAAAAGACCACTCAAACGGGAAATCGATCTGTCGCCAAATAGCGGCTACATGAAAGTAAGACCCCCATGCACCCACCAGCAGGGAAACCAAACACATAGCCCCCAGCATCCTGGAGGTGATACGATTGAGACGGACAACCGCCGTAAGGGCTATCGGGAAAGCGGCCGAGCCGAGGATTACGGGAATCCACTGATAGGGGCGGATACCCTTTTGTGTAAAGTAGTGCTCTAAAAAGCTGTCGACGGCTAAAAATAAAAACCCAAAGCAGACAACTATTATAAGAAAGCGCGAGCAATCTACACAGAAAGCTCTTGCCGCCAGCTCTGTTAGAGAATTCCGCCGCAACTTTGCTACGTCTTCGACCATAGAGACTTACCTCTGTAACAATGCCAGGGCCCTTTGCACAACATTCTCAACGTTGAAGCCCAGCTTTTCCATGACGACGTTTCCCGGAGCCGAAGCTCCGAAGCGATTTAATCCGACTACATCGCCCTTCTCCCCCACGTAGTCGCGCCATCCGAGGGGGACGCCTGCCTCCACCGCTAATTTAGGTACACCGGCGGGGAGAACTCGTTCCCGATACTCCGGCCCTTGCTCATCAAACAATTCCCACGCCGGCATGGAAACTACCCTCGCCCGTACGCCTTTGGCCATTAGCCGCTTACGGGCTTCGAGGACTATTTGGACTTCGGACCCGCTAGCTACCAGGACCATATCCGGAGGCCCACCTTCAGCCTCAGCCAATACATAGGCCCCCCGGGTCACGCCCTCTCCGATGGGGTAGCGCTCAGGATCGAGCGCTGGCACCTTCTGCCGGGTTAAAACCAGGGCTATGGCTCTCCGCCTCTCTAGGGCCACGCGCCAGGACATAGCCGTTTCATTAGCGTCGGCTGGGCGAAGAACTACAAGGCCAGGGATAGCCCTCAAGCCCGTGAGGTGCTCGATCGGTTGATGCGTCGGGCCATCCTCGCCTAAGGCGATACTGTCATGGGTAAAGATGAAGACAACCCAAATGCCCATCAAGGCAGCAAGCCTAATCGCAGGACGCATATAGTCAGAAAAGACAAGGAAGGTTCCGCCATAGGGAATGACGCCCCCATGGAGCGCCATGCCATTGAGGATAGCCCCCATGGCATGCTCCCGGACTCCAAAGTGGAGATTGCGCCCCGAAAAGCCATGACAGGTGATGTCCCCTTTACCTTTGAGGTAGGTGTCGGTGGAAGGGGCAAGATCCGCGGAGCCACCGATCAAGGTTGGTAAATGGGGGCTGAGGGCGTTTAGGACTTTGCCCGAGGCTTCGCGCGTTGCCATTGGACCTTCGTCGGGCCTGAAAGCGGGTATCGCGTTCGACCACGCTTCAGGCAATTCGCCGCTCATCACCCTTCTCCACTCCGCCGCCAATTCAGGACGGGATTCGCTGTAGGCGGCGAACTTCTCTTGCCACTTTTCTTCCCAGTGCTTACCCCCTGCTACAGCTTGACGAAAGTGACTGAGGGCTTCATCGGAGATATAAAAGGTCGGCTCCAACGGCCAGCCCAGATTTTTCTTGGTGAGTTTAATCTCTTCTTCCCCCAGGGGCGCGCCGTGAGCCGCCGCAGTGTCCTGTTTATTCGGACTGCCGTACGCGATGTGGGTGCGCACCATGATCAGCGAGGGTCGCTCGTCTTCCCTCTTGGCTGTCTCAATCGCTTTACCGATCGCCTCCGTGTCGTTCCCGTCCTCCACTTGCTGCAAGTGCCAGCCGTAGGCATCGAAGCGACGAGCCACATTCTCGCAAAAAGCCAAATCTGTGCTCCCCTCGATTGTGATCCGGTTGTCATCATAGAAATAAATCAGTTTGCCCAGGCGCAAGTTACCGGCGAGCGACGCCGCCTCTGACGCAACCCCCTCCATCAAATCACCGTCGCTGCAGATCGCGTACACGTAGTGATCGACGATGGTGTGGCCGGGGCTGTTGAAATGTTGCGCCAGAAATTTCTCGGCGATGGCCATACCGACCCCGGTGGCAAATCCTTGTCCGAGTGGACCCGTGGTGGTTTCCACTCCTGGCGTATGGCCATACTCGGGATGGCCGGGGCACTTGCTGCCCCATTGACGGAATTGCTTCAGTTCTTCGAGAGGCAGATCGTAGCCCGTGAGGTGGAGAAGACTGTAAAGGAGCATGGAGGCATGACCGGCGGAGAGGATGAAGCGGTCACGGTCGGGCCAGGAAGGATTCTGAGGGT
>JACPSF010000448.1 GCA_016193385.1 Deltaproteobacteria bacterium | reverse complement strand
TTCCACAGCAAGCGGGCCGCTGCCGGTGCTCGGAGTGCGGTATTATTATCAAGAGTGAATAGCACTGTTTCCCTGACTATCTCGTGTAACGGGTTAACAAGGTGGCCGAGCAGAAGTCTCGGCCGAGCCTCTTTTTCAGGGGAGGTGGCCTGTTGCCAGCGGTTGGGATTAAGTGACAACATTCTCAAGAATGTCCAAAATAAGATTGCTGCGCCTGTCCAGCAACAGGACATGCCCGCCTAAAATGACTCGCGCCCAGATTTCCGGGATGCTTGGAAGTCGCTTCTCCAGATCAAATGGCATCGGCTGTAAACGCTTTTGGAGACCTGGAGGAAGCGTACCGTTTTTCTGAAGATGCTTCTGTAATCCTGGAGGAAGATTGCCGCCGCGCTTGGCCAGGCCCGGCGGTAGCCCGCTCGAAGCAGAATAGTAATAGTACTCGCGGATAATTTCTCGCTCCTTCGGGAGAAAGTAGGGCGGACGGTGGTTTTGGTCCGTCTCCGCTTTCGATTGCTGAAGTTCTCTTTGCCGTTCCTGCTCTCTGGCCTGCATCTGGTCACCAATGAGAGCACCAGCACCTAAACCTACAGCCCCTCCGACGGCAGCTCCTGCACCTGTGTGACCTACGGCACTGCCAACAGCTGCTCCCGTCGCCGCTCCGACCCCTGTGCCTATGAGAGCACCCTTCTCCCGGGTGGTTAGCGGGGTGGAGCAGCCGATAAATCCCAAAAGTACAGGAGACAAGAGAAGCCCCGATATGACCCAACCAGTTCTTTCATTCATTTCTTTCCTCCGAGAGTGGATTCGACCATCGCGATGGAGTAGCAAGGCTCATGCCAGGTAGCCAGCAGAGAAGAAAGGCTGCGGCGAACGACGCCCGTCAGTAACAGAAAGTGTAAGACGGGACAAAATTTGGGATGGGAAAGCAAAAAAGTGCGCCAATTTCCGGGGAGAGTTTACTCCATTCGACGAATAAGCCTCACGGGGCCGGTTCTGTCGGGGCGAATCGCTGGGGCAACTCCTACTCCTCAGTAACCAGCTTGTCTTCCAGTTCATTGCGGTCGGCGGCAGTACGAGGGAAGTGCGCCCTCAGGATATCGCCGCAGCGCTCGATTGCGGCACAAACGCCCGCGCAGGCATCTCCCGATTTCAGAGCCAGAGTGAGCAGCTTTACGATTTCATCCCACGTACCGGGCTCGACCTTTTCGTTGACGCCCCGGTCGGCCAGGATTTCGACCCGGCGTTCTAACAGGGAGACAAAGATTAAGATGCCGTTGTGTGCCCGCGTGTGATGGAGGCCATGAGCCGTAAAAGCTGCGAGGGCACGCAGGTGCACCGCATGGACGATATCCCTTTTCGGAACCAGGCGACCCTTGATCGCCGGAATATGGCAAAGAAATAAACCCAATACCGCACCCATCAGCGGCCACGCTAATTCCGTTTGTGCTATTCCCCACCGTTGGCCAAAGGCGAGCGCGCCTGCAGTGCCAACAACGAGTCCGATGACCAGCCCGGCCAGCTCCACCTCGGCATAGCGGCTACTCGCGCCCACAATCATGGGGACAATCTCACCCGATGTGCGTTGCTCTGCCGCCGCGACCGCTTGTCGGATGCGATCCTTTTCGTCCGCTGTGAAGAGGTGTTCCGCGCGCATTTTCTTACCAGCTCCCCGAGGCGCCTCCGCCACCGAACCCACCCCCTCCACCGCTAAACCCGCCGCCACCGAAGCCGCCTCCCCCCCCGAACCCTCCTCCGCCGAAACCACTTCCCCAATAAGCCGGGCGCCGCTCTCTGCCGCTCCAGAAGCCGGCTCTCCTTGTGTGGCGGCGACCCTCCAGGACCATCATGAAGACCATAAGGAGCGGCAGAAAAAGAATGAAAAAGGTGGAGAAGAATTGATTATTTTTCGACCCGGTCCCGGGTCTTGCCGTCTCAGGGAGAGCCTCGCCGCGGATCGTTCTTTGGATCGCCTCTAGGCCCGCCTCAATACCGCCCGCGTAATCGCTGGCACGGAAGCGAGGAACGACAACTTCACGGATGATCCGGCTCGCCAGCGCGTCGGGGAGAACGCCCTCAAGGCCGTAGCCGACCTCGATCCGAAGCTTTCGGTCATCTCTGGCGATGAGCAGGATGACGCCATTATCAAAGCCCTTCTTCCCTATCTTCCAGGTCTCGGCCACTTTGATGCTGAAGCCTTCAATATCTTCTCCCTCAAGTCTGGGGACGGTCAGCACCGCTATCTGGTGGCCGGTTTCTTGTTCGAAACGCGCCAGGCGTTTTTCCAGGGCGATAGCACGCTCGGCGGGCATCAGCCCGGCCAAGTCGTTAACGCGGCCGCGTAAGGGCGGCACCTCGAGGGCGTTCAGAAGCGGCGCTGAGAATGGGCGGATAATGAAGAACAACAGAAATAGGGCTGAAGTATTTAGCGTCAGGACCGTCGAAAGAGAAGGCTCTCTTCCCGGGGGGATCGCTTTCATCTCCTGGCTAGAGCTTGACTTCAGGTGGCCGCGCTGCCTTTTCATCCGCGCTAAAAGTTGCACGTGCCTCAAGTCCCAGGAGGTAACGGGCCGTCAAGTTCGTTGGGAAAAACCGCACTCCCTTATTATACTCGGCGACCTTTTCTATATACCGTTTCCGGGCTACCGCAATACGGTTTTCTGTCCCCTCGAGTTGCGCCTGCAGATCGCGGAAGTTCTGGTTTGCCTTAAGCTCGGGGTAACGCTCCACAACCACTAGGAGGCGAGATAGAGCGCTGGAGAGACCTGTTTGCGCCTCTTCAAAGCGCTTGAAAGCCTCTGCGTTGCTGAGGTCGCCGGCGTTTACCTTTACGGCTGTAGCTCTGGAGCGCGCCTCGACCACCTGAGTGAGCGTATCCTGCTCGAACTTGGCAGCGCCTTTGACTACCGTGACCAGATTCGGCACCAGATCCGCGCGGCGCTGATATTGGTTCTGCACCTCGCTCCAGGCCGCTTTTACATCCTCGTCGAGCGCTTGGAGCCTGTTATAACCGCAGCCTGTCAGTAGGAACAAAGAAGCGAGGGTAGCTATATACAGCCGAAACTTTCTCATCTTAACCAGGAACTTCCGGGTCTTGTATCGCAGAGGGCAGACGCCTTGTCAAGTTTCTGCATGCTCACATTGAATAACCTCAAGGATCGAATCGGTCATTTCAATGACTAGGGAAAGGTAATTTTCATTTGTCGACGGGCCGCCAGGTGTTTATTACACCAGATCATAACCGCCCGCCGAATAACGTCGCCTACGTCTTTGCCGAACCCTTGCTCCTGAAGGCTTTGGGCCTTCCTGTGCTCCGCCTGACTTAACTCGACAGGTGTGTCCTCTACTTTAATCGGATAATTCACGAACTGGGGCTTCCAGCCCGGGGTGGGCCGCAGCTCGCGATCCGCCCTGATGTCCTTGACGCGAAACTTATCAACTGTTCTCTGATTCTTGAAGCCCCCGTAGCGGCTGTTTACCTGATCCGCGATCGCTTTCGTCTCCTCTGATGTTTCGAAAATCTGTATCTGAATGGGCTTGAATGAAAAATTACTTGTCCACCTGATGTCACCCGAACCACAAGTGACCGGCACCGCGAGGATATCAAAAAACGGAACGATGTCGACGCAATCGCCTTTTCTTCCTGTATTCGCTACTGTCCACCATCTTCCGGTCGAATCCCACTCTGTGTTCATCCACATATTGAAGGAGTCATGCACGTCGTCCGGAGTGAGCCCGTATTCGCTGATGCTCTCGGCAATCGTATCCTGACAGCTTGTATGGAGATCGAGCCCGAACGCCATTTCATATAGGGTAGCGTGACATGTTCTACCCAAAACGTCCGTTTGGCAACTGGGAGACATTTCAAGAATGCCGATCATAGGCCGATATCTGGGTGGATTGGAAAATATAATGTCGCCTTTCTTCGGACGAAAGCCGGTGGAGCCGCGGCTAGACCCGACATCCATCTTTTCCTTATAGTCGTGGAGGTTGAGGGCATTGAAGTCTACACACTGCTCGCCACCCACCTGAATGATACGCAGCACTTCTCCGGCGTGAACGGGAACCGCCTTCCCCGATATCGGTTGCAGCACCAGGTCGAATCGCTGCTTCCCGTAAGTCATCATAAAAGGCCCTCCTCCTTCAGCCACTGGGCAAAGACGGCCCGAATAACCTCGGCGTCGGTCTTACCCATGTTTCTTTCTTTTTTGACCTTTTCGAGCAGTTGACGCTGCTGCTGGTTTAACCCCACCTTAACCTTTACAGACTCTTCTTGTTTAGACATAAGCACCTCCTCTGAGGTTCAGCGGAACCATCTCCTTGGTGTCGAAATAAGAAGCTTTTGAGGCAGGCTAGCTTAGGCGGACTCTTCCTCCCAAGGTGATCGGGCGGTGATTTCGATGGTACCATTTAAAGAAAGCCATCCGAAGCGCTTCGCCGTTGCTTTGGCCGAACCCACACTCCTTGAGTTGTTGCAATGCCTTGTACTCTTCTTCGCTTAATGGAACTGGAATGCGCCGTGTCCTGATCGGAAAATTCACGAATTCCGAGGCGAAGCTCGGGTCTTGCCGAAGCTCGCGCTCGGCTCTAATTCCCTTCACCTTAAAATCTTCCAGCCGTCGCTGGAGGTGACCGTATTTCGCTTCATAGAATTTCACCAGGTTTTCGGTCTCCTCTGATTTCGCAAACACCTGGATTCGAATGGGCTTGAAGGAGTAATTGCTCGTTATCCCGGTATCGCCCGATCCACAGACAATCGGGACAGCGAGAGTGTCAAATATGGCCAGCAAATCGACATAGTCTCCTTTACGGCCGGTGTTTTGGGTGATCCAGTACTGGCCGGTCGAGTCCCACTCCGTGTTCATCCACATATTGAAGGAGTCGTGGACGTCATCGGGGGTTAAACCGTATGCTCCGATGCTGGCTGAAAAAGTATCCTGGCAGTTGGTGTGGACTCCGTAGCGATCGGGAGTAAATCCTTCACCGTAGTGGAGCGCAGCCTTGCAGCGTCCGCCTAAAAGATCCGTCACACATGTTTCGGGCATTTCGAGAATTGCGTACATGGGGCGGTTGCGACTATGAACGCTCCAGACGATGTCGCCCTTTCTAGGTCGGAAACCGTGGTGGGAGCGGGTGTTGCTCACACCCAGATATTCTTTGTAGTCGTGCAAGTTGAAGGCGTTGAAGTCTACGCATTGTTCTCCCTCAACCTGGATGATGCGGATCACCTCTGCCCGGTAAACCGGTAGAGCCTTGCCCGAAACGGGCTCTAATGTAATGTCTTCGCGCTTGGGTCCATAGGAAGCCATTTCCCCCTCCTTCCCGAAGCTAAATTCGGGTCTGTCGCAAGAACTCGCGGAAAGCGTTGCGGATGATCTCGGCGGCCGTTTTTCCGTACCTCCCGTCTTCCTGCAAGCGCTTGAGAATCACTTCCTGCTGCTGGTTGAACTCAACTTCAACCTCGTGCTTCGACGGTTCGAGATTTTGCGCAGCCATTCAGAATTCCTCCCGATTCTAAGGATTTTTTCACCTCGCCCACACTGCGGACGACATATCCTTAGGCGGGAACTTTGTCAAGGAGTTGGTTCGGTTCGATTGAGGTTTGCCCTCGGGCGACCGCGCAACGGCAAAGATCTCGCGGCGGACCGCGCGACTTGATCGCTATCGGCTAATTGACACGCGTTGCTCCCGGTGCTATCTGTCGCCTCGGCCCGAGAATAAGTGTCCGCGCGGGAAGCAGGGACGCGAGCCTGGCGCGGGGAAAACGAGGTGTCTATGTCCAAGCAAGAGGAGCTGGTCAAGGTTCAGGTGGGTTTAAACCAGCAGCAACGGCAACTCATCGAAAAGATAAAAAGAGAGACGAACATGGGTAAGACGGACGCTGAGATTATCCAAGCTGTCTTCGCCCAGTGGCTCAAGGAAGAGGGGCTTTTATGATGACTTACGGGAAACAGCGATTCGACCTTGTCCTGCAGCCCATATCGGGCAAGGCGGTCCCCGTTCACGCCGGAGAAGTGCTGCGCATCACGGAAGTGGGAGGCGAGCAGTGCGTGGACTTTAACGCCTTCAACTTGCACGACTACAAAGAAAAGATGGACGTCGGAGCGACCCGGTCGGCTACCGGATTTCGGCCAAGGAAGGCCGACATCATTTTCTCTAACCCGCCGCGATTTCGTCCGATGCTGGGCATCTTGGAAATGGCCCCTACCTGTCAGACCGACATATTGGGTAGAACCTGTCACGCGACCCTCTACGAGATCAGGTTTGGGTTCGAGCTTCACACGAATTGCCAGGATACGATGGCCGAGAGCATCAGCGAATACGGGCTGACTCCGGACGACGTGCATGACTCCTTCAATATGTGGATGAACACCGAGTGGGATTCCACGGGAAGATGGTGGATCGCGCGGAATACGGGCCGAGCCGGGGACTATGTGGATCTGGTCGCGTTTTTCGACATTCTGGCCGTGCCGATCACGTGCGGGTCGGGGGATGTCCAATGGACCAGCAATTTTTCTTTCAAGCCCATTCGGATACAGATCTTTGAGGCGTCGGCGGATACCAGGGCGATCGTGGATCAGGTGAACGCCCGCTACGGCAGGCTCAAAAATCAGAGGACGGTAGATAAGTTCCGCGTGAAGGAGATCAAGGCAGACCGCGAGCTGAGAGCTGCCCCGGGCTGGAAGCCCCAGTTCGTAAATTTTCCGATTAAGGTAGAGGATATTACGGTTGCGCTGAGCCAGACCGAGTACGGGAAGGCCAAGAGCCTTCTGGAGCAGGGGTTTGGAAGCGATGTCGGTGACGTCGTCCGAAGAGCGGTCATGATCTGGTGCAATAAGCACCTGGCTCGTGGGCAAAAGCTGACCGTGCCGATGATTTAGGTGATTCCTAACCCTGGATGGTGGCGGTCGGAGAAACCTGCCGCACTCGGCGCTGGAGCGCAAGCAGCAGGACGCACGCGATCACCACGAACACAACCGCCGCCGCGGCCGCCTCGTGGGAGCGGCCTGCTTGCCAGCGCGTGAAGATGAGGACGGGAAGGACGATGTTATCGGGCGAAGAAAGCATGACCGCCACGGTAACTTCGCGCAGCGACAGAAGGAGCACCCAGAACCAGGCGAAGAAAACCGCCGGCCTAAGCAAGGGTATCGTCACCCGACGGAGAACCTTGACGAGAGACGCGCCGCTGGTTCGTCCCGCCTCTTCCAGATCCGGGTGTATCTGGATCATCGCGCCATTCAACGTGCGGGTGGCAAAGCTCATGAACATGACGATGTGGGCGATCGCGATGATCAGGATTGTGCCGTAGATGGGAACCAAGTGTCGCGTCAGGAGGCCGAGGTACAGGATCGCGACGGCGATGACGATGCGCGGAACCGCGAACGGCAGGAAGGCGATGTTGTCGATCACGAAGCGACCGGGAAGCCGGGAGCGAACGACGATCCAGGAAATCGGAATCGCCAGGAAGATCACGGCCAACGGAACCAGGGCGATGAGCAGCCCCGTGTTGATGAACGGGTCCGCGCCGCTCTGATCGACCAGGCTGAAGTAATGCCTGAAGGTCATGGCTTTCAGCGCCTGCAAGGAGGGCACCTGGAAAAACGGGAGAAGCGAAAAGTAGATCAACGTCAGGAGCGGGAGCCCGAGTGCGAGGCCGAGATAACAGACCGCCAGCGCGACTGCGAGAGAGCGCCACTTGCCCAGGGCCAGTAGTTTGGCGCGCCGTCCTTTGCCCGTGATGGTCGCGTACTTGCGCCCTTTCTGCATCACGCGCGCGTATTGCGATGTCATGAGCAGACTGACGAGCACGATGACGCTGCCGTAGGCTCCGGCCAGGCCGTATGAGGGAAGACCGACGTGTGCGGTGATGAGCAGGTAGATCAGCGTGCTGAATACGAAGATCCGCTCGGGAAATCCGAGGATGACCGGCACCTCGAACAGCGTAGAGGCCAGGACAAGGACGTAGATGCTCGACGCGACGACGGCCGGCGCCGCGAGGGGCAAATTGATCCGCAGAAAGGTTCGGGTTTTGCCGGCGCCGCTCAGGTATGCCGCCTCCTCGAAGCTGGCGTCCATTCCCATCAGCACGGGCAGCAGCATGAAGAACGCGGGGGGGACGAGATCGAGTCCCTGGACGAGCGTCATCCCCGCGAGCGTATAAATGTTGAATGGCGGCGCGGCGAAACCCAACGCCTGGGTGAATAGCACGTTGATCAGCCCGATCGTCGGGCTCAGCATGACCGCCCACCCGATCCCCTGGATGAATCCCGGCACGACCAGTATGACTCCCATCATGAGGGTGATGAAGTGCTTGAACGGGAGGTCCGTGCGGGCTACGGCCCAGGCCAGCGGCGCTCCGATACCGATGGCAATCAGCGTCGAGCCGACAGCCAACAGGACGGTGTTCGCCAGCACGCGGTATCCGAAGGGATCGGAAATGACCTTGGCGTAGTTCTCTAGGGTGTACTCCCCCTGGCCAGGGGAGCCGGCGACGAAGCTGAGCCAGAGCGTCGCCAGCAGGGGGACGAGTACCAGCGCTGTCCCGAACAGGGCGACACCAAGAACAGGAAGCAAGCGCCAGGAGACCGCGACCTTTAGACGCTTCATCGGCTGTTCAGGAAATTCAGATACCGCCCACGTCTTCCGCCGGGCTAACCTCTACCGCTTGACGAGGATCTTCTCGTACTCTTGCTGTAATCGCACCGTGTTTTTCAACTGCCAGTCGAGGTTCGGGATCGCCACTTTCGTGCCGGCGGCATGTTTCGCGGCCGACGTGCCGGCCTTGAACAGGGACGAGCCCAGGTAGAATTCCTCTAAGAAACGTTGTCCCTCAGCACTGAGTAGCCATGCGGCCATCAACGCAGCGGCGTTGGAGCGGGAGGCTCCTTTCGGAACGAAGACGACGTCCACAAACACGATTTCTGGCTCGACTGAAACTGCCGCCACCGGCGCACCGGCTTCCCTATCAGCCTCCAGGTAATTACTCGCATAAACCGCTGAAACGGGAACCTCGCCCGAGACCAACATTCGCTGCAGCGTGGGAATTCCGCCCAGCTTGGGCTCCTGCGTCGCGAGCTTTTTGACGAAGCTCAGAACGCGCTCCTCCCCCCATTGCTGCGGCTCGGCCAATTGCGCCCACATGTCCGGGTAGGGCGTCGTGGCAATTTTCCCTTTCCATTTGGGGTTCAGCACGTCGTCCCAGCTTTTGGGAATGTCGGCTCCTTTGACGGCATTCGTGTTGTAGGCTGGGAAGATAAAACGTGTTTGGGCGATAAGCGCCTGCTTATCGTAAAGTAAATCTTTGTTCGTCACCCAGTTGAACAACTTTGACCATTCAAACCTTTCAATTCCATTCTGTTGATATAGCGGTATGACACCTACGTCGGTTTGGTACATTAGGTCCCAGGTCGGCGGACTCCCGGCTCTTACCTCGCTCGTCACCTGAGCCACTGCAGCAGGATAGCTCTGCGCCCGGTGGATTGTGACTTTGATGTCGACGCCGAAGGTCTTTTTTAGTGCCGCGGCCATGCGCCGGTTGGCATCAGCGGTACTACCACGGAGCGGCTCCGACATCTGCACTACAATCCGGCCTTCCCGATTTGCCTTCTTTGTAATCTCATCCAAGGTGTTGGCAGTTGCAGCCAGAGAGAAATCAAGTCCCGACAGAGTCAAAACGAGTACTGCGCTAATGAAGCCACAAAACTTCCACAACGCCGTACGAAATTGCATTTCAGCACCTCCTAATTGCTGCACACCGCCGGTAATTTTGTCCATCCTTGTTTTATCCGTGCGTAAGCCGCGCGCCGTTTTTGATGGCCCTCTCCGCGCTGCCTGTGTTTTATAGTCAGCGACACCAGGCTTTTATCCCGGATTTAGCCTCGCTGTCAACAAATCGAAGGCTCTCTGACAAAAAGTGTGTCAGCCTACCACTCCTGCCACCACGTCCATTAGCACCGAGCAGCCGGGCATAGGGAATGGCCCTTTCACCTCGGCTGCGGATATGGCCGGTGGCTCGGGACCAAAGTACGCCTCCCACACCTCTCGCACCGCGTCGAACTCCGTGAGATCGGTGAACTGCAGTTGGGTGCGCAGCACGGTCTCCAGGGAAGCGCCTCCCGCCTCACAGATGGCTTTAACGTTGCGCAGCATCACCTCCATCTGGCGCTTGGACGAATTCCCGAAGAACGGGAAGTGGGGGTTCAGCGGAACCGAAGAATCGACGCCGTGCTCGTTCGCCGCGAGTTGCGTGGAGAGAAAGAGCAAATCGCCCACTCTGAGGGCCTGAGGCTCGTGGAACAGGGGTCTAGGAGCGTTGCTCGTGCGAATCTCCTCCCGAGGGAGCTTCGATCCCCGCACCAGCCCGATGGCAAAGATCTCGATCAAGCACGCTTCCGAAGCCAAACTGTTCGAGAAAACGATGTTGCGTGCTGGTGGATGGTCAGGCCAGGTTTCTCGCCAGACACGTTCCATACCCGGAATGTCCTCGGGATCGACCATCGCCACTCGCGCATAGACCACATCTTGGAGCGAGGAGCCCGCGTGCTCCAGGATGGCGCCGAGCTTCTTGAGCGTGTAGCGAGTCTGTACCTCGATTGGTTCACGGAACCACGTCCGTGTGTCGACCTCGGCCTCAGGTGCCAGAGCGTGCTTGAAGTCCGTGGCCAGGTCTCCGGCCAGGAAGACCCAGTCGCCCCACCGTATCGCTTGGGAGTATGCCGCTACGGGTAGAGGAACCGCGTCGGTCTGCAGCGGCTCCTTGGGTGGACCGCCTCTGACCACCGCTACTGAATCGAGCGTCATCAGCGCCCCGGGCACGAGCAACCGGCTGGCGTGGAGCGCCATACTTGCCGGCGGGCCCACTGGTATGAGCTGGCGAGCAACTTCTCGCGTCCCAAAGTGGCGCCGGCTCGCGAAGTAGGTGTCGACTTTTACCTGGTGCTGCAGCGAGGATCCTGCCGTCTCCAGCAGCTGGCTCAACCGATGCAGTATCGCCCGGTAGTGCGGCGGGGTATCCGTACCGCGATAGGGAAGGCGGGCTTCAGGGACTATGCCGTTCTTGTAGTCGGTCGCGATTTGCATTGAGGCGAAGACCCACGAGCCAAACCTCACGGCCGGGGAGTAGGCGAAGGGGGGTTGCGGATGACTTTCGGGTGCGATTCGCTGTCGACGCTGTGCCATGGCATTTCTCCACACCTCAGTCTTGACGTTCTTGGCGCGGAGGGTATCAGACGATGACACGGCCTGTCAATCTTAGGTGCGGGTTGACTTCCCGCCTTTCCCGTCGGATATTCTCGACGTTCAGCAGGCCCCGGTCATGTCCCAAACGCGTCTTGTCAGAACGGTATGCGACCCGAACTGCCACGCCAACCCTCGCTGCGGCATCGTGGCTGAGGTGGAGGAGGGACGCATCACCCGCATCGAGCCCGGCTCTTTCCCGCTCCCCGAGTACGACCGCAGAATCTGCCTGATGGGGATGTCGCGCCTGGAGTACCAGTACCATAAAGATCGGTTGCGCTTCCCGCTAAAAAGGATGGGAGAGCGCGGCGAGGGTAGGTGGCAGAGAATCAGCTGGGACGAGGCGTATGACATCCTCGCCGCGCGGCTGAGCGAGATCGCGGCAAAGTTCGGCTCTCGGTCGGTTGTTTTCTATACCGGCTCGGGCGTGCTGGGAGTCCTGACCAAAGGGGCGCCGCACCGCTTTGCGGCGGCCTTCGGCGGAACCGCGAGCAGGCCCGGCGGGATTGATTACGGCGTCCCGAAGGGGCTGGAGTACAGCTTCGGCGTGCCGGCATCCACCTTTTTCAGGCCCGGTGGTCACGAATATGCCGACGCGGTTCGCTCCCGCATGATCATCCTCTGGGGCGGCAACGGGGCGGACACCCGCTTCGTGGATTTCCGGTTTGTTCTGGAGGCGCAGCGCCGCGGGGCGAAAATCGTCTGCGTTGATCCCAACCGGAGCGCCACGGCGGCCAAGGCCGACCAGTGGATCTCGCTTCGGCCCGGGACCGATACGGCCCTCGCCCTGAGCCTGCTGCACGAAATCTTCGCGCACGGCAGTCAGGATGACGCCTTCCTGCGGGATCACACCAATGCCCCTTTTCTCGTGCGGGCGGACAGCGGCCAGCTTTTGCGGGAAGCGGACGTCGCGCCCGACGGTAGCTCCGCATATATGGTCTGGGACTCGTTGTCCGAGCATCCGGTTTCCCATCGGGCGGCCGGCGTCCCCGCCATGACGGGGAGGTACCGGGTGGCTCTAACCGGCGGGAGCGCGGTGGAGTGCGCGCCGGCTTTTCAACTCCTTGTGGATCTCTGCGGCTCCTATCCGCCCGAGCGCGCATCGGTGATTACCGGAGTCCCGGCGCGCACGATTCGCGATCTCGCGCGAGAGTTCGTTTCACGGAAACCCGCCTCCATCCGCATCGGTTTTGGCGTCGACCGCTGGTATTACTCGGATTATACGGCCCGGGCTGTGGCGAATCTCGTCGTTGCCACCGGGAATATCTGCGTGCCCGGGGGAGGCATCAGCGTCCATGACGGGACCTATCCCCCGCCCCTGAACCAGAGGGACTTCCGCTCGCCCGGCGGCAGGGAGGCGGCGACACTGGACATAGTTTCCCTCGTGAGCGCCATCGAGTACGGAACGCCTTACCCGGTGAAGGCGTTGTGGATCTCTGCCGCGAATATGTTCAACCAGACCGCCGCCAACCGCAGGCGGGTGATGAGCTCCATCGTGCCTCAGCTAGAGCTGATCGTGGTGGTCGATCACTTCATGACCGACACGGCCGAGGCGGCTGACATCGTCCTGCCGGCGTGCACGATCTTCGAGCGGCTCGATCTGGTGCCGGGGATGTTCCTCCAACTGCAGCAAAAGGCGGTGGAGCCCGAAGGCGAGAGCAAATCGGATTTCGATATCCTTGCTGGGCTCGCGCGGCGAATGGGATTGGGCGCCTACTTCGACCGGAACCCGGAAGAGCACCTGAGAGAGATGCTCGCAACCGATCATCCCCTGCTCGCGGGGATCACCCTGGAGCGGCTTCAGCGCGAGCATGCGGTTTTCCTGAATCGGCCTCAAGAGCCTTATGTCTCTTTCCGGGACCGCCAATTCCACACGCCTTCGGGTCGGATCGAAATCTACAAAGAAGAGCTGATTCCCTACGGCGCGGAGCTGCCGCGCTACCGCGAGCCCGTCGAAGCCTCTCCGGAAAATCCCCTTTACCGGCGCTTTCCCTTGGTTTTGCTTTTTTCGCACAGCAAGCACCGCATCCATTCGACTTTCGCCAACATGCCGATGATCAAAAAGATCGAGCCCGAGCCCGTGGTGGAGATTCACCCTGCGGATGCCCGGCGCCGGGGCATCGCTTCGGACCAATTGGTCCGAGTTCATAACGACCGCGGGAGCGTGGCGCTCAGATGCCGTTTCAACCCCGATCTCAGGGCGGGAGTTGTCGTCATCTCCGAGGGTTCTTGGGTCAAGGACTTCCCCGGGGGGGATCCGTACAGCCTCACGCACGAGCATGTAAGCCCCACGTCTGAAAACTACGCCTTCTGTGACAACTTGGTTGAGATCGTCCCGGTCCAAACACCAGGATGACTTCGGAACCCAGTTGCCGGAGTGAGATCTACCGCGAAGCCGGCATCACTACGGAGTATTGACACAGTGTCAGCTTCTTTATATGAAGAAGCGGCATCGCGGTTCCTGCTGTCTTTAAGGGGCATGAGAAAAAAGTTTTTTCGCTCTAGGGGTGCCAACTGCTTCCATTGGAGCAAGATGTTCGGCTGTTTCCTTTTTGAAGGAGGGGGTCTCATGAAGGTAGCGTTTTCCTCGGGGATCAAAGTCTTCTGCGCGGTCGCTATTGCCGCCACTTCGGCGGAGCTCGGGGCCGAAGAATTTTATAAAGGCAAGACCGTGACTTTCGTTGTCGGGACCGCTGCGGGCGGAGGGTTTGACACCTATACTCGGGTCATCGCCCGCCATATCGTAAAGAAAATTCCGGGAAACCCCAACACCATCGTCAATAACATGACCGGGGCCGGGACTCTGATCGCCGCTAATTACCTCTATAGGAGCGCCAAGCCGGATGGTCTGACCGTCGGCCTCTTTTCCGGCTCGATGATAGTCAAGCACATTCTCGGGGAGAAAGGCGTGGAGTTCGACGGCAAGAAGTTTGGCTGGCTTGGGACACCGGCACCCGAAAGGCACACCTGTGTCCTTACCGAGAAGAGTGGGGTAAAGACGTTGGACGATTGGGCCAGGTCCAAGGAGCCCATGAGGATGGGAAGCCTGGGGCCGGGCAATGCTACCTCTGCGGTGCCCCAAGCAATCAGGGCTACCCTCGGCCTACCCATCAAAGTGATCGAGGGATACAAAGGCACCTCGGATATAAGGCTAGCGGCGGAATCGGGCGAGCTCGAAGGGGCCTGTTGGGGCTGGGATTCGATCAAGGTCACCTGGTCTAAAGGGCTTCAAGCGGGATTCGTGCGTCCGATAATCCAGGCGACTTTGGAATCGCATCCTGACCTCCCGTCGGTTCCCGTAGCTATTAGCGTCGCCAGAACCAAGGAGGCACGCGACCTGTTGCGATTTACGGCGCAAGCTTACGGTCCGTCAGCAATTGCGTACTCCGTACCCCCCGGGTTACCCAAGGATCGCCTGCTCCTCCTTCAGAACGCTTTCATGGAAACCATGAAAGATCCGGAGTTTCTCGCGGAGACGGGGAAGGCCAAACTGGTGATCAATCCCATCGACGGCCCCGCCATTACAAAGCTCGTAGCGGAGCTTTACGGAGCCGAGACTGCGTTGCTGGCTCGATTCAAGGATCTCACTGAGGCGGCGCCTGCGCGGTAATAGTCGGATGTAGTTTTCATTCGTTAGGGTGTTTTCTCCCGGGATGGTCTGGGTGTTCGACCATCGCCGAGTCGAACAGCGTCCCGCAGGAGGGGCAGTAGAGCTTTTGAAGCAGGTAACGGCCGAGCAGAACGCTCATCAGGGGCCCGGCCTTTGTGGGTGGGAACAGCCCCTTTTTGCAGCTTCTCTTCCAGTCTTCCCCTAGCGGACAGAGCACATGGAGGCACTTGGTACAGCGAATCCAGCTCCCGGTGGAATCGTTATAAGCCTGTAGGTGCTCGCGCAGGGGGTAGTTCATTGACGTCCCTTCAATTCTTCTTCCCTTAGCGATCTTCGAAGCTCTTGAGTCGCGGCGAGGTCGACTTGGGCGCGCTCGCCCATAACGACGACCCCATAGATATCGCGAGCGGTTTTCCGTGAAACGGTTCCGTTGAGGACGTCTCGCCGAACCAGCTCGATATCCCTTTCCAGCGAGTCGCCGTATCCCCCTCCGCTGGCCACCTGCATGTAGAGGACATCGCCTTTTTTCAGCTCAAAATTGCAATAGGGAAGGGTCCTCGGTCGGCCCCCGATGGCTGCGAGATCAACCGGAGCCCGCTGCGCGGAGATCAGTTGGTCTGCGTGGGTTTCTTCGAGGAGGACCATCGCGCTTGGGGCGCCTGGATAACCGCCAAATATTCCGTGCCCGGAGTTTTCTAATCCGGCCACACCATAGGCCACACCCCGTATTTTTCCCTCCGGGGCATCGTGGAGGATGTGAGCCGATTCCACGCCCACCCCCCCTCTGAACTTTCCGGCCCCTGCGCTATCCCGGGCGTGGCGGCGGAAGAGATACAGGAGCGGGTACTGGAGCTCCATCCACTCCACGTTAGGGACGCTCATGTAACTTCCGCCGGAGTCCACCCCGTCTTTGTCCGATCTCGCGCCGCTACCGTCCAGGGCCCCGTGCGCCATATTGATAAACGCACTATACCGGCCGTATTGGTTCACGCCGGAATGCCGGCAATTTCTATGGCTTGCGTTCGGCGCAACGATCTCGTTTTTCCATTTTTCGCTGGTGCCCAGCATCTGCATCAAAACCGAGCTGGCGAGAAATCCGACGCCGAATCCGGACGACGTGGTGCTCATAGAGACCGGTCCCGGATACCGGACGTTGACGATGGTTCCCTCCGGCGCGATCACTTTCAGGGGCCGCAGAACTCCGTGATTCTTCGGCAAATCGTAAGCCAGCCCATAGAGGACCGCCCCGAAGCAGAAGCCTGTCGTTCCGTGCAGCGGCAGGTTAATGCCTCGGCGGGCTTGTCTGTCGGTGCCGGTGAAATCAAAAATCAGAGCGTCGCTCTCTTTGCGCAGAGTGAGGGCGAGTCGATAAGCCTCTTCCGACTCGATGGTTAAGGTTTCGCTCCACTCCCCATCGGGAAACTCCTGAATCCTCTTTCGAAGGACCGCCTCCGAGTAGCGAATCATCTCCTCGGAGACCGCGTCGAGCAGCTCAGGCCCGTATTGTTCGTACATGGCTTGCACGCGGGATTTGGCGACATTGTTGGCGGCGACCTCGCATTTGAGATCGAGCCCCACGGCCTCGGGCTGGCGGGTCATGCGGGTGATGGTGTCGAAGACGTCTCTTCGGAGCTTGCCCCGCTCGATCAGCTTGATGCCCGGGATTCTTATTCCCTCGTGGAAGATTTCGGTCGCCTCGGGGGAGTCGCCCCCCGGAGTCATGGCTCCCACGTCGTTTACATGGACGAAGGTTGCGCTCCAGGCGACCAGAGGACCCTTAAAGTGGATCGGAGAGACGACGTACATGTCCGGTTGGTGGATGGCGGCGAGGTAGGGATCGTTGAGTAAAAAGACGTCGTCCGCATCGATTTCGTCCCGCCCGAATCGCTCAAGGATGCGCCGGACTGCGAGGCCGGCGCATACCACGTGGTGTCCGTAGGTCTCCCCGGCGGCCATGATTTCCCCATTTGGCCGGTAGAGCGAAGCATTGTAGTCGTGCTGCTGCGTCGTGGTCACGGTCCCACCGGTGCGTTCGAGGGTGATTCCCATTTCCCGGGTAATCTGGTGAAGCCGGTGGGATAAGACCACGAAGGTGACGGGGTCGATACCTGAGCTGAGCATGTTACCGACTCTCCTGCTCTCCTATGAAAATCCTGACGTTCAAAAATTCGTCTACGACGGCTCGATCCTTCGGATTAACCACAATCGTCGTTATGGGAGTTTCGACGACGGCGGGTCCCGCGATCTCGGTCCCGGCCGCCAGGCGTCCAAAATCATAAATCCGAGTCAGCACGAAGTCCCGCTCTTCTTCGAAGTAAACCTTTCGCTTCCCCCTGAGAGCCTCCTCCGGGCTCTTGTGACCAACGGGATATCTCTTCAGGCGAGGTTTGTGGAGCGCGCCGACGGCCAGGACGCGAAAATTCATGATCTCTTTTCCCACCTCGCGGTACGCGGAGCCCGGGCCGTATGACTGTTCATATAACAAATCAAAACGTGCGCAAACCTCTTCCAGCTCCTCCTCCGTGATCTCTCCGACCCCAGGGCTGAATGGTGCGTTCAGCTCGTGGACCTGGTAGCGGTAGCGCATATCCAGGCTCCTAATGACGGTCGAATCGTCAGCCTTGAACCCTGCAGCTCGCAAGTCTTTCAGGGCTCTATCGAGTAGCCCGGCGAAATTTGCGTTGACCTTCCGGACATCGGACGGGACGAAGAGGTGATCGGACTTTCCGTATTCGTAGACGACATCGGAGCTGATCAACCCCGTCGCCCCATGGACGGAGGCGGTCAGGGGGACCACGACGTGCTTGATCCCCAAATCCCTGGCGTATCTTCCAGCGTGAACGGGCGCGGCGCCGCCAAAGGCGAAAAGGGTAAAATCTCTGGGGTCGTAACCTCGCTCTACGGTGGATCTTCGGATCAGATCGCTCATGTGCGAGTTGGTAATGCGATAGATCCCGCCGGCAGCTTCGACCGGGGTCATTCCAAGGGGCTGGCCGATTTTCTCCTCAAGTGCCCGGAGGGCTTTCTCTTTTTGCAGCTTCATCTTCCCGCCGAAGAAATATTCCTCGTTGAGGTAGCCCAGCACGAGATCCGCGTCTGACACCGTGGGCTCGGTTCCTCCGAGATCGTAGCAAACAGGTCCGGGATGCGCCCCGGCTCCGTGAGGGCCGACCCGGAGAAGTCGGGTTTCCGGGTCAATCCATGCGATGCTTCCCCCGCCGGCGCCGATGGATTCCACCCAAATCTTGCTTAAGAAAATCTGGTATCGCAGGATGCTGGGTTTGTAATATTTCTCGATGTTTCCGTCGCGGACGACGCTGACTTTGAAGGTGGTTCCTCCCATATCCGTGGCCAGAATGTTCGACATCCCTACGTACTTGCCGATGAAATTGCTTCCCACGACCCCCGCAGCCGGACCGGATTCGATGGTACCCACGGCGTTTTTGCAGGTCGCCTCGACGCCGAGGACTCCCCCGTAAGATTGCATGATTAACGGAGGGTTTTTGAGTCCCCTTTCTCCCAGCACGCGATTCAGGTTGGTCAGGTAGGCGGCTATTTTGGGACCGATGTAGGCATTGAGAGCGGTTGTTGCTGTCCGTTCATATTCGCCCAGGTACGGCGCGATCTCACTCGAAAGGCTTAGATAGATCGACGGATGATTTTCCCCGATGGTTCTCGCGATGATTTTTTCATGGGAGTCGTTGGAAATTGCCCAGAGCAAGCAGACGGCAATCGATTCCACCCCGTTGGCGAGGAGGCTCCGGATCGCGGTTTGGACTTCGGCGGTGTCGAGCCGGATCAAGACCGACCCTCTGTAGTCGATCCGTTCCGTCACCTCCTCGATGAGCGGCCTGGGGATGATTGGATCAGGCTTGCTCTGTGACGCGGCGCGGAAGGCCTCACTTTCCGTCAGATCTTCCGTCGTCCTTCCCCGCATCATAAGGATCGTGTCCCCGAAGCCCCTTGTCGTGATCAGTCCGGCCTTGACCCCGGTTCGGGTGACGAGGGTGTTGTCGCCCACCGTGCAGGCGTGGAAGAAAAGCCGGGTCAAACCTAGAAGGTCTTGCTCACTGTTAAGCCCGAGGTTCTTGGCTGCATCCCGGACGGCGTGAATCGCGCCGATGGAAAAGTCCTCGGGTGTCGAGAGCGCTTTTCCCAGGGTGAGCGTGCCTTCGGTATCGGTCACGACACAATCCGTAAACGTCCCCCCGATATCGCCACCGACAATATATTGCATAGACAAGCTCCCGCCGCGCGAGGAATTATCCGTCCGATTCACAGATGTGCCTGGCCCTAAGGGTTTTTCCAGCGGACACGGTCGTAAAGTGCCTCGATCGGCGATGCCCCTTTTGCGGAACGCTTCTTTATCGAACTATACAGCTTAGACATCTTGTTGCTCGTTTTCCTTACATGCTGAATCAGCGTCTCTTCATCCACGCGCGTGTGGCGTCCTTCCGCGACAACGATCTCGCCGTCTACGCGAACGGTCTCCACCGAGCGACCGGGCTGGCAGAAGACTAGCTGGTGAATCACATCGTTCAAGGGCTGGAGTGAGAGTCGGGGTTTCAGGATTAAAAGGTCGGCGCGGTAACCCACCTTGATGGCTCCTGTTTTATCCCTCCACGCGGGCACGGCGCGGGCCCCGTTGATCGTGCCCATTTCCAGTGCGTCGCGGGCCGTGACCCAATCCCTCGGGTCTTTTTCCGTTATTCGGGAAAGCAATGCGGCCAGCTTCATTTGCTCAAAGATGCAATACGTATCGCTGGTGTCTCCGCCATCGGTCCCCAGCGCGACGTTCACCCCCTGTTTTTTCATCCGGGCCACAGCAGCGATTCCGCTTCCCAGCTTCAGGTTGCTCGCCGGGTTATGAACCACGCTGGCGCCGCACGCTGCCAGCAAATCTAGCTCTTTTTCGTCGAGCCAGATGCAGTGGGCCGCTGATAGTCGGGGGGAAAGGAGACCAAGTCTGTCCATCCGCTGGACCACTCCCTTCCTGTAAATCCTGCTGGCTCCCCAGCCCTGCAGCCGCGTCTCAAGCAAATGGGTGTGAATTCCCAGGTCTTGTTCTTCTGCCATTCGGACCACTTCTTTCAGCATTGAGTCACTGCAATTTAGCGGGTTCGAAGGACCCAACATCAAGGTCCAGGTTTTCCCGGGTCCTTTCTCATGCTCCAAAAGACGGCGCACACTTTCCTGCCAAGGTTGGTGAGACCGGCGTTGGCGGAGGTTTTTTGCCTTCAGTGGAGAGCCGATGAGCCGGACAAAATCCTGGTCGCGCAGCGCCGGAGCGAGGGCACCGCGGATGCCGGTGGTTTCAAAGGCGTCCAGGATGGCCTCCATTTGGGCCGATTGGACAGCCGAACGGGGAGAGAAATGGTCTACGACGGCCGTAACCCCGTTTTTCAACATCTCGACGCAAGCGAGTTTCGCCGCGGCGTTGATCTCTTCAGTAGTGAGATGCGCCTTCTCTTCGGTTAGCATTCTGTATTCTCGCCAAACCTCCATTCGAACATTGTCACGAAAGCTACGCTGAAGAATTTCGACCAGATGGGAGTGGGCGTTCACGAGTCCAGGCATGACGATCTTTCCCGAACAATCGATCCGTTTCTCCACCGCAAAACCCGCCGGCTTGATCTGCCTTCCCATGCCGGCGATGACACCGCGGTCCACCAAAAGATGCTGCCCTTCAAGTACCGGTCTCTGCGGATCCAGGGTCACCAGCGTGGCGTTTTCTAAAAGAATGGTCATCCCATCCGGCTCCCTGAGCGTCTGCAAAAAATTCTCATCTATAACCTTGTCGGTCGGGGCGCTAGTCCCGGAGTCCCGCGTCTTGAGCTGGAGTGGGGCGTAACTGTAGTACGTTCGTTGTCGTTTATCAAGGAAGTGAACAACGCTCTGGGAGATTTAATCTCTCAGGGCCAATCGGAGCCGTTGGAATAAAGCGACCAATTGGTGCCGCCGAAAGCCCTCAAAAATGCGTCAACAAATGGTCCGGAAGGCTGTTGGGGTAGGATCACCCGTAGGACTTTCACATTAGACTGCCCCTGCATTCGACGGACGCTGTGACTGAAACCTGCGTCTCTGGTGAAGCATAGATCATAGTTCTGAGCTACCTGACGGTACAGGGTGCCGTTATCGATTCCCTTTAGAAGCAACTGGTTTATCGAGTCGGCCTGATGACCAAGCTGTCGTAAAGCAGGCACCAGGGAGTCTGGCATGTTTTCGTCTAGGAGGATTCTCACCGGGCGGCCAGAAAATCGGAGTGTGCCAGCTCCTCAAGGGTACCCTGAATCGCCTCTTCTGTGAGGCTGGGGTACTCTTTTACGATTTCGGAGATGGTCATTCCGGCGGCCAGCCACTCAAGCAGTAGAGCCACCGATATGCGGGTATCTCGTATTCGGGGCGCTCCCCCAAGATGATCCGGATCGGAAACAATCCAGGCCATAGGTTTTTCTCCTGCAAAGATCATACTATAACCCGTCTTCGTGCGGAAGGGAGGACCCTGCATCTCTGATCTTCAAACCGGAGGTATAATCGAGCGGGAGAGAAACGCAAGATTGAAAGGCCAGGCCCCGCCTGCTTTCCAATTACTGTCCCTTCGACTTCGCACCCGTTAATGTAAGTTGATGATGGCGCGCGATCTTCTTTAGAATCGAGTGGTCCTCGCCATATTTGCAGAGTGCGTCACATTCCTTACACAAGTCATCAAAGGAGATAAAGGCAAGAGGAACGTCGCGTAGATCGTCGCGAAAGGCCGGACGAGCCAGCTGCGCCATTACTTCGTTCTCGCGACGGGCCGGGGCTACTAGGTAGAAACTGCATGTACAGCCGGGGATCGAGCGCGCCAGGTCTTCAAGTCTGAGAATCCCCGAATAGATGGAAGTGCTTCTCTCCACCTCGAACGCGCTCACGATTTCAGCCGTGGCGGGCTTCAGCCAGATGACATCTATTAGGCTCACTGTTTCCATTACCTCAGGAGGCCAGTCCATTTGCGGCAGTTCTGCCACGGTGAGCATGGCGAAGGCCTCCCCCTCGTAGGAGCGGTGCCGGTCGTTGCGCGCCACATACACATCGTACTTCAGCGCACGCCCAATCTTGATGAGCAGATACTGAATTTGCGTGTGCTCCGTTTCTTCTTCCCGTTCGGCCAAAACCCGCGTGTGTCGAGTACGGGCGGCTTTCTCCGCTTTCGCTTTTTCTGCCGCCAGGACAGCCTCTATGTTGTCACTGACCAGCAACCCGCCAGAGCCGATCTCAAACAGCAAACCCGCGAAGGCCCCGAGGTCTTTGGAGAGACGATCGCGCACTTCGGCGTTGGTGCGCACGATCACTTCGCGCATTTCCAAATAACTCTCCCACGAACCGAGCTTTTTCTTATCTCCAAATAACGCG
>JACPSF010000447.1 GCA_016193385.1 Deltaproteobacteria bacterium | reverse complement strand
GTGGATCTTTGGCGGCCGAGCAGCTATCTTCCGATCCACCCGCCTTCAACCTCAAGGAAAATCAAGCGGGTCTCTTGTTTGCAGATACCTCGAGCCTGATATTGAATTCAATTCTCCTCTCAACTTGAAAAGTCTATTTGTGGGGGTGGGGAAGAAGAAAGGGGTCAGGAATCTTTTCACAAAGGGGCCGCGGGGGGAGACACGGCTAGAACGGTCTGAGAATCGCAGGTCTTCCCCCGGCCTCGGTGCTCTCGGCAGGCAATAGGTTTGAGCCCTTTCCTCTTTTTTTGTCCGCTGTAGGACGCTTTTCTCATAGACGGAGCTTCCATTAGATGCGAATAGAGTTGCCTTGCTTCCTGCGGATTCAATTCGTCGACGGACCTAAAAGCCGAAGCTGCCAGATAAGAGTGCTCCATCTCGAAGGCGATCCATTTGCGGTCAAGCTTCTCTGCAGCTTCGCCTGTTGCATTTGATCCAGCAAAAATATCCAGTGAGTTCCAATGGCTCCAAAGGCTATCTTTTCAAGGAAGCTTTCATCGGTCTTAAATGACCTAGGAATGGGCATTGTTTGTACACCAACAGTTACGGCCAGCTATGATAGAGATTTCAGAGGAAAATTGCCCGGAAATAATAGAAACTCACGGAGAGCAAGGGCAGGAGTCTTTTTCTGAACGAGCTACGTCAGTGCGCCGCCGCTATGCCTGCGCGCCCGCCTGCGGGGGCGCGGGCAGGTGACCGCACGCAGGCAGGCCCCGGTTTCTCGCGTGCCTTCAATCTGGGACCTTCGTTGGTTTTGGTTGGTTTTGGGGTCTGTGGTTTTGGGGTCTGGTTCTGGGGTCTGGCTTTCTATTCTAGACGATCTTGCCTGAACCACCGATAGAAAAAACGGTCGGGAGTTTTCACGCCAACAAATGACTTCAGTACCCCTCCGCTCTCATTCGTGCTCGTGCTCGGGTTTCGTGCTCGTTTACGAACACGGGTCACGACACCGCGCTACTCATCCATAGCGAGCCGCTTTCTAGATTTTGCTCCTTGTCGGCGTCCTTTAAATGACTCGATCCCACGTTCAAGAATTATCGCTGCAAGGTGACCGGGGTTGACCCGCAATTCTCCGCTCTTCTCCCTTAAGAAGTTCCATGACGATCTCTTTAGGGGAATAACGCGCCGCAGATCCCATTCCGGATCGCTAGGCCTCCCTCCCCTGGACTCGAGTCTCTCGTTGATTTCTTCTCTCAACTGAACGAGGTCAAGGGGACCGGCAGCTCTAGTTTTTATAGAAAACTGCCTTGTTGCTCCAAGGACTTTGCCAATACGGTCTACTTTTCTAGCCATCTCCGTAGCCTCCTAGGTTTTCGGAACGTCATAGCGCGAAATTCCGTAATACTTGCTGTTGATAACGATCCCCACTTCTCCCTGCAGGGTCTCCCGTCCGAAACGATGCAAAAACTCCCGCAAGCTCTTCAGAGTCGTGGCTGTCAGTAGCTCGGGAGCAACGTAAGAGACAACCATCACGGTCTGCTCTTTGAGCAATCTACCTCCGGCTTCATCATCCCGCCAGACACCTCGTCCTGGTGGAAACGCTGTGGCTCCTCTAAATAGCCTACCCATTACATTCAAGGCTTCATCGACCCAGTACTGCTGGTCGATAGAGTCTCCATCCCGGCTGTGATCAGGAATGAAAAGGACAACCTGGGAGGCACCTACGGGATAGGTAGCACCGAGGGTGCGTTTGATATTTGTCCTGACCGCCACTCAACCTGTTTACAACTTCCTATATAGAAAGTCAAGGATCGAAGGACCGTTGGAGACAAGAAAGGGTCGGGAGTTTTTATCCCAACAAACTCCGGCAGTACGCCTCCGCTCTGCCTGTGCGACCGCCTGCCGGGGCGCGGGCAGGTGACCGCATGCAGACAGGTCGCCGGTTTCTCGCGCGCCTTCCATCTGGGACCTTCGGCTGAGCTCCCTTCGATTAACTCAGGGCCTGAGCCCGTCGAAGGCAGGTCGAAGCCTTTTTGACCGCTCCGTCAGCAGGGCTTTTCAACACAGTGCAGGAATTTGACAATTAGCTGGACGCTTGATAACTGAACGGGCGAAGCTATGGAGGTCCTATGGAGAATTTAGACCGACTGCTGGTTATCGACGCTGACGGCCATGTTAACGAAGGCGATGTGGATCTTTCCAGCCGGCTGCCCGATAAGTGGCGTTCCCAGGCTCCCGTCAGGCTCAAAGACAACCAGGGCTACCCCCGTATTCTCCTGGAGGGAAGGCTCTGGTCGGCCTCGCAGGGACCGGGTCCGGGCGTTACCGGTCCTTTTACGGCAAAGGCGCGTAAATCGCGCCCGGAAAGGGGTCGAAAGGGGTCAAATTCGCTCTTAGCTCTTTTGGGGTTCTTCGTGGATCTTTGGCGGCCGAGCAGCTATCTTCCGATCCACCCGCCTTCAACCTCAAGGAAAATCAAGCGGGTCTCTTGTTTGCAGATACCTCGAGCCTGATATTGAATTCAATTCT
>JACPSF010000471.1 GCA_016193385.1 Deltaproteobacteria bacterium | reverse complement strand
GACGATCCCCAGATCGACGGAGCTGTTGGCGACGTCCTGATAGATTTTGTTTTCCCTGCTGTATTCGATCTGGACGTCTATTTCAGGATAGCTCTTGAGAAACCTTTTGACGGACGGGTCGAGCTCGTAGAGTCCCACGCTGTAGATCGCCGCCAGCCTGACCGAGCCGCTGACCTTGCCGTCGATCCGGTGCAGCTGCTCCTCGACTTCGCGCATCTCGGCGAGAATGCGCCGGGAGCCCTTGTAGACCGCCTCGCCGGTCCTGGTCAGGAAAAGTTCGTTGCCGTGCCGCTCGATCAACGGCCCGCCAAATTTCTTCTCCAGGGCCTTGAGCCGCTGGCTCACAGCCGACTGGGTAATAGAATTCGCCACGGCAGCCTGGGTAAAGCCCTTAAGCTGAATGACGTCGCAGAATAGCTTTAGACTGTCAATGTCCACAACTATAGAACAGCGCAGCAAAAAGGAGGCCAAATACATTGTGGCCTATAAGCTTAGCTTTTTGTCGGTATTAGATTATTAGCCATGCGACTAGGGTTGCTGAGATTTCCGAAATTTGGGAAAAGAGGGCGCCTCCTCTGATCATGCTTTTCGCCGCCTTTTCTGCTCCCTTTGTTCTCGGCTAACCGAAATCGCAAAGTTGGTTGTTTTTGCGGCAGATTTCCGGCCTCCCGTTTTTTACTCAGAACCAAAGGATCTCATCGTTAGAAATACTTATAGTAAGCTTACTGGCATACGTTTTGCTAATTCTTAACGCTGATAGGTTACGCAAAGTCGGGCACTTGTGGGTTTAACGGCCAGTAAAAAAAATGGCAAGGCTGATGTGACTTAGTCCAAGCTAGGCGAGAGGAGGGGAAAATGAGAGTCTCACGGCGAGCGTTTTTGAAAGCCTCGGCGGTCAGTAGTGCCGGCGCTGCATTGGCGAGCCAGTTGCCCGGATTAACTAACTCTCAGCCGCGAAACAGCTCAACAGCGGGCACTGAGGAGAAATGGGTTCCAAGTGTCTGCCTTCAATGTCCAGCCGGCTGTGGCGTCATGGTCCGGGTGGTGAATGGTCGGGCAGTAAAGATCGAAGGCAATCCTGAGCATCCCATTAACCTGGGAAGGCTTTGCCCCAAGGGCCATATCGGCCTTCAGATCTTGTACGACCCGGACCGAATTAAGGGGCCGATGAGAAGGATAGGGAAGCGCGGCGAGGGGAAGTGGGAGAAAATCAGTTGGGATGAAGCCATAGGAATCGTGGCCAAGCGGCTTGGAAACTTACGGCAGAAGGGCACACCGGAGCGCCTCGTCTTCATGAGCGGTCGGAACCGAGGGCAGATGGGCAGCTTGATAGGTCGGTTCCTGTCTGCATACGGCTCGCCGAACGACGTGGGCCACTCGAGCATCTGCGCCGATGGTTCTCCCCAGGCGCATTATCTAACTCAGGGTTTCAAATCCTACGCTGGCTACGACTGGGACAACACCAACTATCTCCTCTGCTTTGGCGCCGGCTTCGTAGAGGCATGGCGGCCGACGACCCGCCTTCTGCGGGCCTTCGGCCACATGCGCCGCGAGCGACCGATCCGGGCCAAGATCGTTCAAGTAGAAACCCGCTTTTCCATCACGGCGGCAAAAGCAGATGAGTGGATACCTATCAACCCTGGAACTGATGCCGCCCTAGCTCTGGGGATCGCCCATGTGATCGCAAAAGAGGAGCTCTACGACAAGACATTTGTTGCCGAGCATACCTTCGGCTTCGAGGACTGGACGGACGAGAAGAGCGGCAAAAGGCACATGGGCTTTAAGAGCCTGGTTCTTAGGGACTATTCCCCAGCGAAAGTTTCCAAGATCACCGGTGTTCCGGAGGCGACCATTGTCAGGATCGCTAGAGAGTTCGCTGCCACGCGGCCGGCGATCGCTGCCGGTGAGCGGGGCGCAAGCATGCAGACCAACGGTGTCTATAACCGCTTCGCCATCCACGTTCTTAACGCTTTAGTGGGGAGCCTGGAAGTGCCCGGCGGTGTGATGGTGCAGCATGGTCCGCCTCTAACCAAATGGCCTAACCTTGCGGAAGACGACGTTAGCAAAAAAGGGGTAAAGGAGCCCAGGATAGACTATGCGGGGACAAAAAAATATCCGCTGGCAGGAAAAGTTTACCAGGATCTTCCAGAGATGATCTTAGGAGAGGGACCGTATCCGGTTGATACGATTATGCTCTACTACACGAATCCTCTTTTCTCGACGCCTGATGTGGGCCGTTGGTACAAGGCGATTGATAAAGTTCCCTTTATTGTTACCTTCTCCCCTTTCATAGATGAGACTTCCGATTACGCCGACCTGATTCTTCCAGATCACACCTACTTGGAACGCTGGCACGATGATGTGATCTATCCGAGCCTGGGCTATCCAGTCATTAGCCTCAGGCAGCCGGTGGTCAAGCCCCTCTTCGATACCAGAAGTACCGGCGATGTGATCATCGAGCTAGCGCGAAGAATCGGGGGGACAGTGGCTCAATCGTTTCCGTGGAAGAACTACGAGGGATTGATCCAGGAAAAAGTGCAAGGTCTCCATGAGGCGCAGAAGGGGAACGTCGTAGCTCCGACCTTCGCCAGGTTTTGGGAGGAATTCAAGAGGAAAGGGTTCTGGGCTAATCCGCCGTACAAGTTTCGCGATTGGGAGCACGGTTTTAAAACTCCCTCCAAGCGCTTTGAGTTTTTCTCCCAGAACCTACAGCACAAGCTGGAGGAGCTGGCCAAGAAGGAAGTGGACAAGACGAAAGAGAAGGGGAAAACTCTCACGGAGGAGCAGGCTCTGGAAGAAATCCTCCGGGGTCTAAGACTAAGAGCCAGAGGTGACGAAGTTTATCTCCCTCACTACGAGCCGATCCGTCATGTCGGCGATGAGAAGCAGTATCCGCTACTCCTCAACACTTATAAGCTCATGACCCACGCTGAAGGGCGGGGAGCGAATAGTCCTTGGCTGCAAGAAACCCTCGGTCTGCACGTGGGAGTTCGCTGGGACTCCTGGGTCGAGATCAATCCCGATACGGCGAAAAAGCTGGACATCAAAGACGGCGATAAAGTTTGGGTAGAATCGGTGGTGGGGAAGATCAAGACGCAGGCAAAGCTCTATCCAGGGGCTATGCCTCATGTGGTGAACATGCCCTTCGAGCTTGGCCACAAGGCTTACGGTGGGTGGGCTAAAGGACGGGGTGTCAATCCAAACGAGATTCTAGTTCATGAAAACGACCTGCTGGGTGGCCTGGCTGGCTTCTTCTCCACCCGGGTAAGACTCTACAGGGCCTAAGGAGGCGACGGCAATGGCACGCTGGGGAATGGTCATCGATCTGGATAAATGCACCGCCTGCCAGGCTTGCACCGTAGCCTGCAAGGAAGAAAATAACGTGTCCATCGCCGGGCCGAATGGAAGCGCCAGAG
>JACPSF010000446.1 GCA_016193385.1 Deltaproteobacteria bacterium | reverse complement strand
GTTGTTTTCATTGGCGACGCGCCTCCCGGTCGAGTCGTAGAGGCTTTGGAATACATTAAGCAACAAGGCCCTCAGGGTGTTTCCAAAATGAAATCACTGGGCTATCGGAATGCCTGTGCCGTTCTCTATCGCTTTGGTCTGCTCGAACTGACTGCCAATCACGAATATAGACTGCTGGATCCACATTATGGCGCGGTGTCTTCACTGCAAGCTGTTTGGACGAAGTCGAATGACGAGGAGACTCTACGAGAGGTCCTTGATTTCCTTAGGACTAAGCCTTCGGCGTCAGGGGTCGCCGTAGGCCAGGCCGTGGCGCAGGCTTACAACCGAAGCTGGACTCCGGCCACTCTTCGACGAAGTGGTAATTCTCTTCGTCAGTGGGCTAGCTGGCTTTTGCAGGGAACGCATGGCAGGGTAATTCCTACGCCGCCTGGACAAAGCCCTCCAGAAGATGCGGAAGACGAACCAACGTTTTTGTGAGCGGAATAAGCGGGATAAGAGACTCTTTTACGCCGGGAAAGCCATCCATTGACCTGCTTGCCAGCACACGCAGGCAGGTAGAGGCGGCGAGTTATGTTGCGCCGTCCTCGCATTCTCACCGGCGTATCTCTAAGAAGCCACGAGGGAGCCTGTCTGTGCGGGGCCTGCTTGCGCGCCGCGCGCAGGCAAGCACGCAGACACGCCTGGCATCCGCATTGCCGACGATTGTCTAGTGATCAATCAGTGGCGTCTGCCTTTATGGCCGCGGGCATAGACAGCGCTGCGAAGTCTGCGGTGGGTCACGTGAAAAGACTCCTTTAAATTCGACCGAACATCTGAAAAATACAACGTTCCCATTTCCCTTACCGGTGTTGCTTTTATTCTCCCAAAAACCGTAAGCTGGAACCCTCACGCGGGTTTATCATGGCACAATGTCGCCTTTGCAAACGGGATGCTGTATTACAAGAAAGCCATATCATTCCTAAATTTGTTATCCGCTGGCTCAAGGATTCTTCAGCGACCGGATACCTTCGAGCAAGCCCCGCGATAAACCGCCGGAGCCAAGACGGACTGAAAGCTCCTCTTCTTTGCGCGGACTGCGAAGGTCAGTTCAGTCAGTGGGAATCCGAGGTCGCTAAACGTATTTTCTATCCCTTCAATAAGGAACGTCCGAAGTCACTCGCTTACGGTCGGTGGCTCTTAAAATTCGCCGTTTCGGTCTCATGGCGGTCGCTCACTCATTATATCGACGCAACAAGCAGATTGGAGTATTCTGAGGAAGGGCTGCAACTTATCGAGAAAGCCCTGCGAGCATGGAGTGAGTTTCTTCTTGATCGAGGGCCCCATCCTGGCCCCTTTGAGCAGCACATGATGCTCCTGGATTCGATCGAATCCGCCAGCAGCCTTCGCAATCTGCCTCCAAATATGAACCGTTTTATGATTCGAGGAACACACATGAACCTCGTCTATTCACAAGGACAGCCGGCGTTTATGTTCACCAAAATGGGGAGAATAGCTCTGTTTGGATTTATTGGAATCGCATATCCGCGTCGTTGGAAGGGCACAAAGATTCACGTTCGAGGAGGGTATGTCGGTGGCGATATATCCGTTCCATCTCAGCTTTTGGAGTACCTGGTGGAATGTGCCAGGAAAGCACACGAGCAATACAGCAGCATCTCACCAAGGCAACAGGAAGTCATAGCAGAGGCGCTTAGGCGTAATCCTGATCGCGCCGCGGCATCGGAGACGTTCGAGGCAATGGATCACGACATCCGTCTTTTTGGAAAAACCGCGTTTTTAGACGACGATCCAGAGAGTGAGTCTGAAACGGACAGCAAAGAGTCTCGGTAGGATAATGGGACTCGGGGTCTGGACTCGGCGTCGTGCATGACTTTTGACTTTTAGAGTTCTCGGGTTTTAGCTTGGTTAATATAGAGGGGTCTGCAACGCCGTTTTGGCCAGAGGTCTTACAGACGGGATCTTGTCTGCTGTCAGGGGTTCTACGGCAGACTCCGGCACCATCACCACCGCGATGCTTTCACCAACCGCATTAAAGACTTCGAGAGCGTAACCGTCCTCGGTGTTCTTGCCGGGCAGGTGTTCAACTATTGTTGCTACGTCACCCAAGGCTCTGGGGACACCTGACCGGACATGGGGCTCCGCTTGGAGGATCTGGACCTCGAAGGGGGCTTATTGCTGTGAGGCAGTGGAAAACCCTCGGGCCTTAAGTCGGTGGCGATCAACAAACCCGCGAGAGCGGCGCTGGAGTACCTGAATCAGCAGCGTTACGGTGATTACGTCTTCATGTGGGCCTGGGGAGAGGAGAGGCTTAGCAATAGCTAAGAATGTTGAAGGGTTATTGGAGGCGGCGGGCGGATTCGAACCGCCGCATCGAGGTTTTGCAGACCTCTCCCTTAACCACTTGGGTACGCCGCCCTTTTTTACATTTAACATAGCCGTTCTTTGACTTTCAAGGTCCGTCGCGATTCATTGACAAGGATAGATGAAAAAAGTATTTAATGACCGGATGGGTTGACTAGGAGAATCTTTTCATGGCGACGATGATCACCAGCGAGTGCATCAACTGCGGGGCGTGTGAGCCCGAGTGTCCTAATAACGCGATTAGCCAGGGTGAAGATATCTATGTCATCGATCCTCTGTTGTGCACCGAGTGCGTCGGGTTTCACGACCACGAGGCGTGCGCCGCGGTATGCCCGGTGGACTGCTGTGTTGCGGATCCCAATAACGTTGAGAGCGAGGACGTTTTGATCGCTCGCGCGCGGGAACTCCATAAGGATGTCGACTTCGGGCAGAATTTCGAGTCCCGTTTCCGCGCGGGCGCTGAGAAAGCGGCGTCTCAGCCGGTGGCTACGACGCCCGAACCGAAGCGCGGGCCGGCTCCTCAACCTCCGTCCTCGCAGGCGGCTCCGAAGCCTAAAGAGATGCCGAAGCCGGCCGCCCCTCGGGTGGCGGAAAAGGCGCCGGCTCAGAAACCGGCGGCGCAGGCTCCCCCGTCCCCGAAGCCTCCCAAGCACTTTCCGGGAGAGCTCCCCGCTGGTTTCCCAGAGCTCTTGCGCCGGTTCGAGAAAAAGGGTCCGCTCACCCGAACGCTCCCCCGCCTTTTCATCTTTCTCCTTCAGCCCTTCCTGGGAGCACTGCCGCACCGGGATAAAAAGGAGCTGGAGAGAGCGGTCGGGAGTTCCTTTGTCTTCAGCGCTGCGGGCGCCACCGGTCTTAACATTCTACTCGACATGGTGCTCTATGCTCTGGTCCTGATGGCGGTGGCGGTGGCGATTGCGGGGCTGGGTATCCTGTTCAGCCAACGCATCAATCATTACATCCTCATCGGTGTGTTGCTCGGTTTTGTCGAGGGAGCTTACCGTCTGCGGGAGGGTATTTTGAAGGTCAAGCCGGCCGAGGAGATGAGCTTTGGCGCCGCCGCTTACGGTTTGCCTTTGTCCTTTGCGCTACGGCCTTTCATGGCCCGACAGACAGGAGTCGTGCGGAAATCCGTGGTGCCGGTCGACGGTTTTTACGCGAAGGGGTTCGTGGAGAAAATAGAGCGGGAGAGGCGCTACGGCAACGCTTACAGCATCGAAGATTGGGGAGAGGCGTATTTTTTGAGAATGGAGTTTCCGAAGACAGTACCGGATATTGGTCTTCCGGTGAGATCGGAGTTGCCCGATGAGATGCCCGACTATGACTATGATCTGATGTTGAAGGATGGCCATTTCATCGTCAAGGGCAGATGCCCGGACGAAAGGATCAGGAAAATATCTTCCAGTATAGGGGCCTTTCCACCCGAATTTACCACGAGCGTCGCGCTCCCGGAAAAGGTCGAGGGATTTTCCCACCGCTTTGAGCGTAAGCTGTTGGAGGTTCTTCTTTTAAAGGAAGGAAAGGCCGGGGGAGATCGGGATGGCCCTCATCTTTAAGAGCAACCGAACCATGGCAAGATCACCGGAAGAGCTACGGGAGGGGTACCAGTCCCGTGGCTTTTCCGTTTCTGAAAGCGGCTTGTTTCTTCGCCCCATCACCTCCTCAGACCTTGAGGAGGTGATGGCGATTGAGCGGGCAGCTTTTTCCTTTCCTTGGAGCGCGCGTTTTTTTCTCCAGGAGCTCCGGGTTCCTTATGCTCGTTCTCTACTGGCGGTGGTGGACGGAAAAACCGTAGGCTACATCATCTATTGGCGTCTGCCGAGCGAGACCGACATCCATAATTTGGCCGTCCATCCGGCCCATCGCCGCCAAGGGATCGGGCGCGCCCTGCTGCGGGCGGTCATCGAGGAGGCGCGGCGAGAAGGCTTACAACGGATCACGCTGGAAGTCCGGAAATCAAACGAGGCGGCGCAGCGCTTGTACCAGTCGCTCGGCTTCGTGTCCCAGGGCGTCCGAAAAGGTTACTATTCTGATGACGGGGAGGACGCCGTGATCATGGTGCTTGAGCTTTGAAGCTGCAGGGCTGCATGCCGAAATGGAATAAATAAAAAGTTATGATTTAGTTTATTAGTATAACTAGTCGTAATTTAAAGACTTTCTTTTTTAAATTCCGGCCCTTGACTAGGCACTCTCCTATGCGCTATGTTA
This sequence comes from Deltaproteobacteria bacterium, assembly GCA_016193385.1. The sequence goes on along the minus strand of JACPSF010000446.1, from coordinate 5,484 downwards.
AAGGCGCTTTCAAATAGCGGTCTGGTGGTTGGGGCCGCTAATTTTTTTGTCAATACTTTACGGTGCGGGAGGGGTCGTGCCAATTCCAAGTCACGGATCGTCTTCGGCTTCCTGCCTAAAGGCCCTGTCTTTGCCCTTAGCTCTGAGAAACCTTTCTCTGTTACATCGTTCTGAGCATATAACAGCCGCCTCCCTGAGGGGTACGGCGGCAAATCGATGATGGGAGGCCTAGATTATGTTTAAGGTCGGCGAAAAGGTTGTATACCCCGCCCATGGGGTGGGACAGATCGAGGCGATTCGGATGCAGGTTATCTCGGGGACGGAAAAGAGGTTTTATATGCTGCGTATTCTCGATAGCGACATGAAGATAATGGTCCCTATCGAAAATGTGCAATCGGTCGGGTTGAGGAAGATTATCGACCGGCAAATGGTTTCAAGGGTGTATAAGATTCTGCGTCAAAAGAAGGTGGAGGCGGACCAACAGACCTGGAACCGTCGCTATCGCGAATATACGGAGAAGATCAAGACCGGTTCCGTCCTGGAGATTGCCAAGGTATTACGCGATTTATTCGTTCTCAAAGGCGGCAAGGAGCTCTCCTTCGGGGAGCGAAAGATGCTGGATACCGCGAAAAACCTTTTAGTCAAAGAACTCTCGATTGCTCGCTCTCACTCGGAAGAGAAAATCATGGAGGAATTGCGCCATATCTTTACCCACTAGTTTTCCGAGGCAAAGCGTAATCCGCCAAGGGCCGAGGGAGAAAACTCCCCCGGCCCTTGTTATTTTTGAAAAGGCGGCTGCCCAATGCGCGTGAACGCCGTAATCGTCGCGGCTGGTGAAGGGCGGAGGATGGGTGGAGTGGTCCGCAAGCCATTCGTGGTCATCGCTGGCCATCCCCTCATCTTCCACACCCTTCATCGTTTCGCCGCATCCCAGACGGTGCGCAAGGTCATCGTGGTCGCGGCAGAGGAAGATCTCTCCATGTGTCAGGACGTCGCTCGCGCCGCGCCTGAGCTTCGCTTGCTGGAGTGCGCTTTCCAGGCCGGGGGTCCCCGGAGGCGGGATTCCGTGGTGGAGGGGCTGGGGCGGCTTGATGCTGATTGTGAGGTTGTGGTCATCCATGACGGGGCGCGGCCGTTGGCTTCCTCCCGTCTGATTGATCGCTGCGTGGAGGCGGCGTTTGTCGAGGGAGCCGTGGTAGCGGGTGTGCCGGCTCGGAACACGATGAAGTTCGTTTCGGCAGATCGGCGCGTACGGGAAACCCCTCCAAGAGAATCCCTGTGGGAAATTCAGACCCCTCAAGCCTTTCGGGTCGAAATCATTCTCGAGGCTCACCGGCGAGCGGTCCAGAAAGGCGGGGAAGTCACGGACGACGCGACGCTGGTAGAGCGGCTGGGCAAGCGGGTGACCGTGGTGGACGGCGAACGGACCAATATCAAGGTTACCTTCCCCGAAGATATCCTCTTGGCTGAGGCGCTTCTCAGGACGGGGCAGATTGGTTAGCCATAGCCAAAGCGAGCGCGGTCACAAACCCTTGTTGCCCAGGGGCTCGTTCATGCTTCCGGTCCGGTACCCCTGAAGGTCGAGCGCGACGAAATTGAAGCCGACCTCCTTAAAGCGCTCGACGATGGCAGTCCTCGTGGCGGGGTCGAAGAGCCGATCCAGTTCCGGTTGCCCCAACTCGATGCGGACCAGCTCACCGTGATACCGGACGCGAAACTGCCTGAACCTGAGTTCCCGCAAGTAGCGCTCGCACGCGGCGATTTTTTCCAATCTTTCCATGTTGATCGTGAGCCCGTACGGAAAACGGGAGGATAGGCAGGCAATGGCGGGCTTGTCCCACGTCGGCAGATTGAGTTCGCGGCTGTATTGGCGGATCTCCTCCTTGGTCAAGCGGGCTTCCACCAAGGGATGGCGAATGCGCCATTCCTTGGCAGCTTTGAGTCCCGGACGGTGGTCCTTGAGATCATCCAGGTTGGTGCCATCGGTGACCGTCGCCAAGCCCAGACGGTCCGCCTGCATACGACAGATGCGATAGAGTTCGTCCTTGCAGAAGTAACAGCGATTGACTGGGTTTTGGGCGAAGGAGGGATTCTCCAGTTCATGCGAATCCACGATGATATGCTCGCATCCGATGCCTTGGGCCAACTCCCGAGCCGCCTCCAGCTCTCCCGGCGGTGCGGTCGGCGAAGAGGTGGTGAGGGCAATGGCGCGGTCTCCCAGCGCGATATGGGCGATTTTGAGCAGGAGGGTTGAATCGACTCCCCCGGAGAAGGCCACTAAAACTCCGTCGGTTTCCCGCAAGATCTCTTTTAGTCCTTCGAGTTTTCCATCCATCGTCGATCACCAAAAATATCCGTGCTGAGGTAATGCTCCCCTTTGTCAGGGAAAATGGCAACCACTGTATGGCCTCGGCCCACGGCTCTGGCCACTTTCAGGGCAGCGAAGCATGCGGCGCCAGAGGAGATCCCTACCAGGATGCCTTCTTCCAAAGCCAATCGGCGGGTATAGGTGGCCGCCTCCTCGTCGCTTACGGTGATCACCTCGTCGTAGATCCGCGTGTTGAGGACCGCCGGGACGAAACCGGCCCCGATCCCTTGAATCTTGTGGTATCCCGGCTCTCCTCCGGAGATGACCGGAGAGGCGGCGGGCTCAACCGCGTAAACCCTGACGCCCTTCATCTCGGCTTTGAGGACTTCACCGACTCCCGTAATGGTTCCTCCGGTCCCCACGCCGGCTACAAAGGCATCGATGCGTTGAAACTGTTGGAGGAGTTCCACGGCTGTCGTGCGCCGGTGAATCTCCGGATTGGCCGGGTTGTTGAACTGCTGAGGCATGAAGTAGTCCGGGTGTTCGAGCACGAGCTCTTCGGCCTTGCGGATCGCTCCCCCCATGCCCTTGGTGTCTGGAGTGAGAATAAGTCTGGCGCCGTAGGCACTGAGCAGGCTGCGCCGCTCTTCGCTCATGGTGTCCGGCATCGTCAGAATCAGACGGTATCCTTTCACTGCGGCGACAAGCGCGAGGCCGATGCCAGTGTTCCCGCTAGTCGGCTCTACGATGGTCGCCCCGGGCCTTAACTTTCCCTCGTGCTCGGCAGCCTGAATCATGCTGAGACAGATTCGGTCCTTCACGGAGCCGCCGGGATTGAAGGACTCGAGTTTGGCCCACACCTCAGCAACGTGAGGGTCGACTAAATTTCTCAGCTTGACGACCGGAGTGGAGCCGATGAGGTCCAGGATGGAACGAGCGCCGTTTCGATTTGCCACCGTTAGAGCTCTTCCTCCACCAGCAGGAAGGATCGTAACGCAGTCGGACGTATGCTATATTTTTAAGGTGTGAATGTCAATTGAACGTTGCGTTCAAAGCCAGGTTGCAGGCTCTACCTGAGAGGGTTTTGGTCATCTTCCCGGGGGCCTTGGGAGATTTTATCTGTTTTCTCCCCGCGTTGGAACGGCTGACAAGAAGCCGACAGGTGGATCTCTTTGCGCGGGCAGAATATGGAGAGATCCTTCCCGTTACCGTGAGGACACGCTCCCTGGAATGCCGCGAGATCTCCCGCCTCTTTTCACCGGAGGCCAAGCGAGACGAGCACCTCAAGGGTTTTTTCGCCGCTTACGCGGGCGTCTACTCGTGGATGGGGAGCGGTCAGCGGGAATTCGTAGACAATCTTTCGCTGCTCGCGCGCGGGAAGCTCCAAATCTTTCCTTTCCGTTCGGCCGATTCGCGGCGACACATGGCGGGCTATTATCTCTCTTGTCTGGGGGAAAGCCCGTCACCCGAAACCAGCGCCCATATCACTTTAACGGAGGATGTGTGGCGATGGAGTCTGGCTTACTGGCAGGAGCGGGGGTTCCCTGCGACGAAGGTTTTGGCCCTCGCTCCAGGGAGCGGGGCGAGAGAGAAAAATTGGCCGCCCGAGTTTTTCGCCGTAGTGGCCGAGTGGTGGGAGCGAAATCTTGGCGGCCGGGTACTGATCATGCTGGGACCAGTTGAAGCGGAGCGGTCGGAGCCGGAGTATTTCGGGAATTGCGGGGGAGTGGTCCAAAACGAGGGGCTGGGCCGGGTGGCTGCCCTGCTTAGTCGATGCGATCTCTATCTGGGCAATGATAGCGGCATAACCCATCTGGCTGCGGCCCTGGGGGTGAACACTGTTGCGCTCTTTGGTCCGACCGATCCTACCCAGTGGGCGCCGTGCGGAAGACGAGTCACTGTTATCAGCCAGAACGTGGACTGTTCCCCATGCACCGATCGGATCATGAAGAGCTGTTGGCACCGCAGGTGTCTGACCGGGCTTAGCCCCGAGAGGGTCGTCGCGAAGTTGCGTGCGCTGTCGCGGTATGCCGGGATGCATCGAGATCGTATCCTTGACAAGGGGGGGTGCAGAGATTAAAGTTTTTTAGTTCATTTGCTGGCTTGGACATGCCGAACACTTGGTTTGTCGCTACACCAAATCAGAGGGCTGTATGGCGGGAACGGGAGAAAAGGGAGAAGAAAAGAGCTTCAAGGTAGAAGACCGCCGCCGCTTTTCGCCGGAAGCGCGGGAGCCGGGGCCGACCAAGGAGGAGGGGGCGGAAGCAGGAAAAGCGCAAAGTCAGGAGCCGGCCGTGGAAGAGACCGCCGCCCAAGAGCAGGCGCGCTCCGACGACGCGCCTGAGATTAGCTTTTCCACCTTTGTTATAGGTCTCAGCACGCAGGCCTTAATGCATTTAGGAGAGATCCCCAATCCGCTGGGCGGGAAGGTTGAGAGCGCTTTGCCCGTAGCCAAACAGATGATCGACATCATAGGGATCCTGTGGGAAAAAACCCACGGAAATTTAAATCAGGGAGAGCAAAAACTGATGGACGACGTTCTCTACGATCTGCGGATGAGATACGTCGAGGCTGTGAAGAGGAAATAGGAGCAGTTCATGGAAGAAAAGGGGCTGTGGGCTAAAAGGATAGCCCTCAAGGATTTGATCGTTGTGGGGGTGGTCTCAGCGCTGGTCGGGATGGGGCTGAGCGGGAGCTTGGGTTGGCTCTCGAGCGGTCGCCCGATTAACGTTCAGTTGGCGAGTCAATCCGGCGGTCCGGAGACCCGCGCCATCGCCGCAGCCCAGGGGTTGCCTGATTTTGTCCAGCTGTCGAAATCGCTCAGCCCGGTGGTAGTCAACATAGCCACAACTCAGGTCACGGAGGGATTTCAAGGCTTTGGGAGTCCCTTCGGCGAGGAAGACCCTTTTAGTGAATTCTGGCGCAGATTTTTTGGTGGTCCGTTGCCCCGGGGGCCGCAGCGCCAGAAAAGTCTGGGATCGGGTTTTATCATTGATCGAGACGGTTCGATACTGACGAACAACCACGTGGTAGAGAACGCGCAGAAGATCGTGGTCAAGCTGGCCGACGAGCGGGAGTATGAGGCGAAGGTGGTCGGGCGGGATCAGAAGACCGACATTGCGGTGATCAAGATCAACGCGCGCAACAACCTGCCGGTGGCCTCTTTTGGGGATTCG
>JACPSF010000445.1 GCA_016193385.1 Deltaproteobacteria bacterium | reverse complement strand
CGACGAAATGGTCATCGACTTCTCACCCAGCGACCCGGCCAAAAAGGGGGCTGTCAACGCCCAGTACATGACGACTTACAGTTGTGCCTTCGCCGCCGCGATCCTTTTCTTCGACCCCGCCCTGGCCGACTATCACAACGAGGGAAGTATGTGCCCCATCACCATCCGGGCCCGAGAAGGTTCCGTTGTCAACGCCCAATATCCTGCCCCGGGTGGCACTTCACCGGTGAACGTGGGGGGGAACATCATAGAGGCGGTGACCAACGCCCTGTCCAATGCTCTCCCCCACCGGGCCGTCGCGGCCTGGGGACGACGCTTCGGGCACTACGTGTACGGCAACCATCCCAGAACCGGCCAACTTTACGTATACCCCGGATACGAGGCCGAGGGGGGCGCTGGAGCGGTCTATGGCTTCGACGGCTATCACGGCACCGGCTCCATGGGAACCCTCGGCGAGATCGTCCGCCCCAACACGGAGGACATCGAGATCAAGTACCCCTGGCGGACCATCCGCCGGGAGTACCGGATGGATTCCTGCGGAGCAGGCCGGTGGCGGGGAGGACCAGGGATGGAATGGGAGGCAGTCAACGAGGGCGAGGAGTGCGGCATGCACACGGGTGCCGGACACGGCGAGACGACCTTTGGCCCCGGAGCCATGGGAGGTCAGTCCACCCCTGCCAACGTGTGCTACATCCTCCGGGGTGAACATCTCCACGCTGCCCGCTGTCACAAGCTCCACCAGATCTTGCCGGGGGACCATGTGATTCGCAAGACAGGCGGCGGAGCAGGCGTGGGCAGGCCCGAAGAGCGAGACCCTCAGAAGGTGTGGGAGGACGTCTTCATCCACAAGCTGGTCTCTCTAGAGGCGGCCCGAGAGGTCTACAAGGTCGTCATAGATCCGATCCGCCGCCAGATCGCCTGGGAAGCAACGGTCACCCTGCGATCCGCAGCCATGGTCACACCGGCCGAGGGCTGATCTCCTCTCGAGAATCTCCAAGAGATGAAGGTGGCTCCGATTAGCTCGTCCTTAGCACGTAACTCCCGCCTGCATCCACGGTGCATGTGAAACCCTTGGGGATGACAACCGTGGTCGCCTTCTCCTCAATGATCGCCGGGCCGGGGATAATGTTTCCGGCGAGCACTCGGTCGCCCTGATAGCTGGGTGTTTCCACCCAATCGTTGCCGAAGAAACATCGCCGTACCCGTTTGAGCGCTCCCTTGGGATCCTTACTTCCCTGGGGAACCGGAACGATCCGAAGATCAAACTTGCGCGCGGCCGTGGCCTTGAGCCGAAAGGTTAGAAAATCGATCCCCCTAAAGGGCAAGTTAAACGTGTAGAGCTCTTTGTGCCGAGCGTGGAATGCCTTGACGACCCCTTCTACGTCATCCCGCGAGTCGAACCTCGCCGGTAGTGGAATCTCGATCTCGTGGAACTGACCAGCGTAGCGCATGTCCGCCGTGCGCGTGAAGGCGATCTCAGAGGTGTCCGTGTGCGCTTCTTTGAAGTCTGCGATCGCTTGCTGCGCAAGCTCTTCATACAGCGACTCGATGCGTTGCAGGTCGATCTTGTCGGCTCGGACGATATATGACCGGGAGTACTCGCGCCCCATATCCATCGCGAACATCCCGAAGGCGCTGTAGAGCGCCGCATACTTGGGGATAATGACGGTCGGAATTCCCAGCAGTTCTGCCACATAGGCGGCGTGCACGGGTCCCGCGCCCCCACCCACGGCGAGAGAAAAATCTCTGAGGTCAAGACCGCGTTTGGTGGAAATCTCAATCACCTGGTCTGCCATCAGCGAGTTGACGGTCTGGAAAATCGTTTGTGCCGCTTGGGTCTCGGTCATTTTAAGAGGCTCCGCCACGGACCGGATCGCACTGCGCGCCCGTTCTTCATCGAGAGGAATTTCCCCACCCAGGAAATAGTCCTTCGGGATATAACCGAGGATCAGGTCTGCGTCGGTTACGGTCGGTTTATCTCCGCCGCGACCGTAGCAGGCCGGCCCGGGCATGGCCCCGGCGCTCTGGGGTCCGACGCGCAAGAGGCCCAGGGAATCGATCCAAGCCAAACTACCCCCGGCCGCGCCAATCGAGTGGATGTCGACCATCTTAATGGCGACCCGCTCATCGCCGACCCAGCTTTCGGTCGTCGTCGGGATCTCGCCTTTGCGCAGCAAGCAGACGTCCAGGCTTGTTCCCCCCATGTCGATCGAGATGAGATCGTTATGCCCCACGGAGCGGCCCCAGAAAAGCGCTCCGGTTGGAGCCGCCGCCGGTCCAGAATTGATCAGCGTGACCGCCTGCTGCCTTGAGTGGGCAGCCGACTGAACCAGGGCATCCGAGCGGACCATCAGCAGTCCTCCTTTGAGGCCTTTTTCTTCTAGCTGCTTTTCCAACGCCAGGAGATATTCCGAAACGATGGGGCCGATGTAAGCGCTTACCACCGTGGTGCTGAAGCGCTCATATTCTCCCCAGTTAGGAACGACTTCGTGCGAGGCGGTGACGTACACGCGGCCGTCAAAGCTCTGGCGGCAAAGCTCCGCAACCTGCCGTTCATTTTCGGGGTTAGCGTAAGAATGCAAAAAACACACCGCGATCGAGCGGACATCTTCAGCCGTGCATTGCTCGATTGCGGCCTTGGCCATTTCGAGGTCAACGGGTGTTTTGACCTCGCCCGTAAAGAGCGTGCGTTCGCGGATCGGAAGCCTGAGATAGCGCGGCACGAGCGGCTTGTATGGCGGCACGGCGACGTTGTACATGGAGGTGCGGACGTTCTTGAGGCCGCGACGAATTTCCGATACGTCTCGGAATCCTTCGGTGGTGAGCATCGCCACTTTCGCGCCCCTTTCGGTCAGAAGCGCATTCGTTGCAAGCGTTGTCCCGTGAATGATGCACTCCAGTCCCTGGATGAACTCCCGAACGCTTTTTCTCTCCGCGCGAGCGGCCTTTTCCAGACACTCCATCAGACCCCGGCTCGGATCTTCCGGCGTCGTGGGCGCCTTGAAATCGCTGAGCTGACCCTGGTCGTCCAAAACCAGGCAATCGGTAAACGTTCCGCCGACATCGATGGCGACTCGACTCATGGAAGCCCTCCGACAGCCTACTTGATTCTGGCTTCTGCCTCGCGGAGATCCGCCGCGTACTTCGAGTACAGCTTGGCCAGCTCAGAAACAATCCTTTGTGTCTCTTTGGTGTCAGCGAAAGTGGGCGTTAGCTTGGCTTTGCGAACAGCCTCCAGGAACTCCTGGTCTTTGTAAAGCTTGCTAAGCCCCTCCCGGTAAGCGTTGGCTATTTCGGAGGGTGTTCCCGGGGGAAGGTAAAGCACCAGATTGATCTGGAGATCTAACGGGTAGCCTTGCTCCTTGGAAGTGGGAACGTTCGGCCATATCTCGTGTCGCTCAAGGGCATGGACCGCGATGGGCCGGGCTCCCTCTTTCAGATAGCGCTGCGTAAACTCAATGCCGTAAGAGACCGCTTCGCAGTCTCCACGCAACATCCCCGCTACTGCGGCCGGAGCACCAGGGTAGCCGGGAATCGATCGGTAAGAAAACCCCGCCTCTTTAGCTGCAATCACGGTGTACGCAAGCGAGATGCCGCCGCCTTCGTTACAGAACGGGATGGGTTTTCCGGCTTTTTTTAGGTCCGCCAGGCTCTTGTAAGGCGTTTGCGGGCCGACGGAAATGGTGTAAGGCTGGTGGTAGGTCGAAGTTAATAGCACAAATTTGCTGAAATCATATCCTGCCTCAGCGCCGTAGATCGCCTCATTTCCGAGTGACGAAGGAGTGTAGCTCCCTCCCACTACCGAACCGTCGGGCTTGGATCGGAAAACCGTCTGGACGCCAGCTCGCAATCCCGCCCCAGTATCATTTTTGACAACGATGGTAGGTCCCCCCGATAGGTATTTCGGAAGGTGCCGCGCTACGAGTCGAGCTTGCACGTCTCCGCCACCCCCGGCCCCACCGGCAAACACGATGGTAATGGTCTGCGGCAGCGTGATCGACTTAGCCGGCTGTGCGTTCGCCGCACCAGAGGGGCCGACAACAAAAACGAACAACGGAACTATGAAAAAACAAAAAGCTCTTCCGAACATCGATTGCATGGGAATATCCTCCGCAGTGGAACTAGGTAGTTACGGAATCACAAGGCACGAGGTCATGTCAAGAGGTGTGTATCGAAGCTTAGGACTGTTTGGTCATGGCGTTACAGCTATTTTAAAAGCCCCGCTCTTGCACAATGGTGGCTGCAATCTTAACTGATCAATGTTCCGGCCGGTTTATTTGAGAACTTCCTTAAGATCCCCTTAGGATCACGTGATTGCAGATAAGCTTTTGGTTGCAGCCTCAAGCGCTCATCCTCTCTCCCGAAGCGCCCTGATCACCTTTTCCGGCGTAATAGGCAGCTCTTTTATCCTGACTCCCACGGCGTTATGGACGGCATTGGCTATGGCCGGTTCCATCCCGGTCACGACACCCTCACTAAAACCCTTGGCCCCGAAAGGGCCATCTTTATGTGGCGCGGATTCTACGAAAAACGTCTTCATATTCTCATTGAAGGGCATCTGGGCTGCCAAAGGCGCTCTGTAGTCCGAAAAGTTAGGGTTCAGCACCCGCCCATTTTCCATCAACGTTGCCTCATGGAGGCCACTGCCAATTCCCATCGCCATGCCACCCTCTGACTGCTGTTCACAAGTCTTCGGGTTTATCGCTTTTCCCAGGTCAATCGCACCATAACAGCGAAGAACTTTAACCTCTCCTGTTTCTATGTTGACTGCCACCTCGACGGCCTTAGCAACATAGGCGTAGAAAGCCATGAACCGCTGTCCTTGCCTTGCGAGCACAGGGTCAATCTGACCCGTCCTTGGATCATCAGGAATGCCGTCCATTCTGTAGGTGGCCTTCCCTATAATCTCCCCAGCTTCATCGCCAACGCCACTGGAGATTTGGGGTGGCCTGTTCTGGTGGGGAGAGAATAGATCGCGCACCTTAATTTTTCTGTCTGGATGGGTCCTGACATAAACTTCCATATTTCTTATGTCCAGTATTTCAGGAGGAGCATCCAGGTTCCATCCCGCCATTTGAAAAATTTCTCTTTTTGCATCATCGCAGGCCCGACGGACAGCATTACCCAGATTGAAAGTTGTTCTGCTCGAAGTTGATCCATTCCCAAAATAGGGTGTGATGGCCGTGTCTGAAAATACGACATCCACTTTGTCCGGGGATATACCGAACTCTTCTGCCGCCATCTGGGAAATCACTGTGTTGACACCCTGCCCTATGGCGTCGGCGCCGTGATAGATGACGACTCTTTCGTCCTCGGTCACCCGGATTCTTGCCCCACAATGGGTACGCGCCGTACTGTACTTGTTTCCCAGCGCCAGGCCTTTCCCCTTTCTCCACGGCCCCTCTGGAGCGCCTTTCTCTTTCAGCTTTATTGATTCGCAGACCCTGTCAAGGCACTCCGCTGCCCCGATACTGTGAGTGATCTCACCGTTCAACATCGGCTCACCTTCCCTCAGCAGGTTTTTCCGCCTCAGTTCTACCGGGTCAATGCCCAGCTTTTCCGCCGCAATGTCCATACTCGATTCGATCGCATAATCAACTTCGTTCACACCAAATCCACGCATGCCGCTCCTTTTCGGGGTATTGGTGTAAACCGCGTAACCATCCCATTTCAGGTGCGGTATCCGGTACATGCAAATTGCCACGGAACTGCAATTCCGGGTTATCCCCGGTATATTTTCTGCGTAGGCGCCGCCATCCACAAATACTTCCATCTTTCTAGCCACAAGGGTTCCATCCTTTTTAAATCCGTCTTTGACAATAAGAACCATCCCTTCTCGCGGTCCACCCAGCACAGACGCCTCTTCCCTGGTCATCACCCATTTGACCGGACGCCCGGTCTTAAGGGCCAACAAGGTGGGGATATACTCGTAGAGGATCACCTTGCCACCAAAAGCGCCACCCACATATTGCTGCTTTACTCTGACCTTGTGCGGCTCTATTCCGAAGGTCGCAGCAATGTCCTCCTTCACGCGGCTTATCCCCTGTTTCCCCGTAAACAGGGTCAGTCCGCCGTCAGGCTCGGGACGGACGACCACCGCATGGGGCTCAAGGGCGCAATGCTGGATCGATGGTGCGACGAACCTGTTCTCCACAATCAGCTCAGATTCTTCAAATCCCTTGTCCGTATCGCCTTTATAAACCTTGATGTGCGTGAACACATTCGGCCTCTCAGTGGAAAGCCTCTCAGGAGGCAACATGACTCTATAGTTAGAAAAATCCGGGTGAATGATCACCGGCGGGTTTGTCCCGGCCGCCTCTTCCACATCAAATATGGCGGGCAGTTCCTCATATTCGACCTTGATCAGGTCCATTGCTTGCTCTGCCGCCTCAAGGGTTGTCGCGGCAACTGCCGCCACCGGCTCACCCACATAGCGAACCACGCCACTTGCCAATATCGGCAGATCCTTGATGATGATCCCCGTCAACTTCTTCGGCGCATCCTTCTGCGTGACCACACAACGGACACCCGACACCTTCTGTGCCTCCGAAGTATCCATGCTGAGAATTTTGGCGTGGGCATAGTGGCTCCCCAGCACCTTGGTATGAAGCATGCCGGGTAGCTTTATATCGCTGCAGTATTCATCCTTGCCTAAGACCTTCGTTCTTGCATCAACCCTGACGACATTTTTTCCAACGACTGAGAGTTCGGTCATCTTGAAACTCCTCTTTATACCCGGCGCCTCCCGTATAAAATTGATTCTCGATACTTGATCCTTGATACTGGATCGAAAAACTATTTCGCAATCGCTTGGTTATTTTTCAGTTTCCCTTTTTCTCGGCTGAAGACAAAATCGCCTCGACGATTTTCACGTACCCGGTACAGCGGCACAAATTACCGCTTAACCCCGCCCTGACCTCCTCCTCGGTTGGATTTGGATTCTCAGCAAGCAGGGCCTTGGCAGTCATGATCATCCCGGGGATACAGTAACCGCATTGAACGGCAAAGTGCTCGATAAAAGCCTCCTGCAGAGGATGTAACGCTCCGTTTTCTCCCTCAAGGCCCTCGATGGTCATAATGTCCTTGCCTCTTGCCTTCATGGCAAGATAGAGGCAACTCATCACCGCCTTGCCATCGATGAGGACAGTACACGAACCACAATGACCGCCCCCACAGCCTTCTTTGGTTCCAATCAGGTTCAGTTCCTCTCGAAGGACACGGGATAAAGTCCACCAAGGCTCCACATATAACCCTTCATCGACGCCATTAACCCTAATCCGACAAAAATTTTTCTTTTCTAATGGCCTTAAAACTTGAAATGGCCTGCCATTGTAGGGGATAAAGCAGTTGCAACACCAACCAAATCACCCTACAAGGAGGCCACTCCAAGTG
>JACPSF010000451.1 GCA_016193385.1 Deltaproteobacteria bacterium | reverse complement strand
GTTTGCTGGGACTGCAAGGAATGCTTTCCACTCTGCCCTACATCATATGTACAGGCAGCATACCATCTAACCGAAGCGCTCGCGTTTCCCTCAGCTTCTTCAGAACTTTCGTCAGGAAAATAGGCAACGATTAATACCGCCGATGGCGAACGGTGCACAGACAAGAAATGATGCCTCCCCTGGGCTTTCTCAGGACGAGCCGATCCTTTGCACGGTCGAGTTGTACGGAACCGCCCGCCTGCGTGCGAAGACAGCAAAGGTCGCTCTAGTGTTGCCGCCCCAAGCCGTTCTCTCAAGCGTTTTCGTGGCCTTGGCCGGACATCTGCCGGTTTTGGTAGGGCCGGTGATCGCTCCTGACCGAAGCAAGCTGACCAGCGGTTACGCTTGCAATATCAATGGTCGAGACTTTGTACGGGACCCGAGGTTCAAGATCAATCCGGGAGATAGCATTCTTATTATCTCCAACGATGCCGGAGGCTAAGGCATGTACGGTTTTCAGGGTCGTCTGCTCCACGTTGACCTGACCAAGAAAGCCCACCATTGGCTTAGCCTGGAGGAGTCCCGTTTGCGCGCGGTCCTCGGCGGGATTGGTCTTGGCACTAGCCTGCTGCACGATTTTGCCCCGCCAGGGGTTGAGCCCTTCTCTCCGGCTAACCCTCTGATTTTTGCCAGCGCGCCCCTGGTTGGCACCGAACTGACCACTACTGCCAAGTATGCGGTGGTCACTAAATCCCCGCTCACCGGCTTTATTGCTGACTCACTTTCCTCCAGCTTCTTTGCCCTGGAGCTGAAGCGGGCCGGTCTTGACGCGCTGGTGATCACCGGTCGGGCTTCTTCGGTGGTATATGTCTTTATTGAGAACGAAAAGGTGGAGGTGAGGGAAGGCGAAAACCTGCGCGGCAAAAGTCCCGCTGAAACGGAGGCTCTCATTCGTTCTGAACTCGAGGATGCGGACTTGCGTGTGGCAGCCATTGGCCAGGCCGGAGAAAACCGCGTACGCTTTGCCACCATCAGCAACGATGGCCGCCAAGCCGGTCGCGGAGGCGTGGGCGCTGTGATGGGATCGAAAAACCTGAAAGCCATTGCCTTGCGGGGCCGCGGTGGAGTCCGTGTAGCCGACCCGCGCGGCGTCGAGGCCATTGCCGAGTCCATGCGGCGCCTGAGCGTGGGACCGGTGACCACGAAGTACCGGGACATTGGCACCGTGGCGAACCTTGCGGTGTTCAACCGTCTCGGGGCGTTGCCCACGCGCAATTTCCTGCAGTCGACCTTCGATCACGCCGAGGCCCTGAGCGGGGAAAGCCTGACGGAAAACAACTTCAGCCGCAGGCAGGGCTGCGCGTCCTGTACGATCCGTTGCGAAAGACTCTTCAAGTCTCTGACCGGAGAGGAGCAACGCCTGGAATACGAGAGCCTGTACGCCCTGGGGCCGCTGTGCGGGATTGAGGACCCGGAGGTGGTGCTCCAGGCCGCTCATCTGTGTGATCTCTACGGCCTCGATACCATCAGCACCGGCGGGACCCTGGCATGGGCCATGGAGTGCACGGAGAAGGGGCTATTACGTGAGGATCGTGACCTTGGCCTCCGCTTTGGTCGAGCAGACGCTATTCTGGCGACCATTCCGGCGATCGCCAAGCGCAGTGGCTTTGGCTCTATCCTGGCCGAAGGCTCGAGGCGGGCCGCTCTGCGAGTCGGCAAAGACGCGATGCACTGGGCGATGCACGTAAAAGGCTTGGAACTTCCCGGCTACGAGCCACGCAGCTTGAAGACCATGGCGCTAGGACTGGCGGTAAGCCCGCGTGGCGCTTGCCACAACCGCTCCGGCGCATACGAGGCTGACTTCTCCGGACAGGTCGATCGCTTGAGCGCGGACCCTGGCAGGGGAGCTCTGGTTGTCGCCGGAGAAGACTTTGCGGCAGTGCTGGACTCACTGATTATCTGCAAGTTCCTGCGAAAGTGCTTCACCGACTTTTATACCGAGGCGGCGAATCTGCTCGAGAGGGTGACTGGCTGGCCGTGCTCCGGCGTTGAGTTGCGTCGGGTGGGCGAGCGGGTTTGTACGCTCAGGAAGCTGTTCAACATACGTGAGGGTTGGCAACCGGAGGATGACTGGTTGCCCCAGCGCCTTCTTAGTGAAGCTCTTCCCACCGGCGTAGCCCGGGGCGCATCCTTGACTCCTTCAGAACTCCGGGAAATGATCCAGGGCTACTACCGAGCGAGAGAGTGGGATGAAGACGGCTTTATTCCGGGGAAGAAAATAACCGAGCTGGGGATACAACCATTGAGTCAATAACTTGCTTTCCTTGGTATTACTCCACGAACGCCCCCGCGTGGATGCTCAACGTCCCCGCGACGGCGTGGAATCAAGTGGACGTGGACATGAGGCACTGACTGGCCAGCCACTTCACCGTTATTAATCCCAACATTGAAGCCCTCAACCGTTTCGTCCTTATGTTGGATGTCCGATTTCATCTCGTCCAGTAGAGCCAAAAGTGCGTTTCGTTCCCCGCCGTGAAGGTCAAAGAAACTTTCAACGTGCCGCCGTGGAATGATGAGAGAAGGTCCAGGGTCAAATCTTTTGTTGTTTGTATCTGCTGATGTGTTGCCTCGTAATCCATCAAGAAAGGACCCCTTTAGATTCTCCAGGCAAGAATTCACCCC
>JACPSF010000465.1 GCA_016193385.1 Deltaproteobacteria bacterium | reverse complement strand
GTGACAGAATTAAATAAGTTGACATCAAATCCCCTCTCGCTCCCCTAAATCCCCCTCTATCCCCCTTTACCAAAGGGGGAGAAAGGGGGATTTGAGGGAGGATAGGGTGATTATGGTAATTTTCTTTTTTCCTTCACCATAGATTTAATCCGGTTGTCCGCAATGGAGACAGATATGAAGAGAAAGAAGCAAAACGGCGATCAGGCCGAATACTTCGTCGGTATGGTGACGCGGAAGGTAGAACCCTGGCCGACTGCGCTCTCGACCTCAACCTGCCCGTGCAAAAGGTCGAGCAGGCGCTGGGCGATGGTGAGGCCAAGGCCCACCCCACCATGAGCTCCGGGAGAGGAGCTTTCAACCTGGCGGAAGGGCTCAAATATCAAGGGCAGAAACTCTTTGGGGATCCCAACTCCGGTATCCCTCACCTCAATCTCGACCGCCTCCTCCGCGCCCAAAGCGCGGGCCGCAACCTCAATCCTGCCTTTATAGGTGTATTTGACCGCATTGAAGATGATGTTGCTTAGAATTTCCTTCACCTTGATCTTGTCCGTTTTGAATAGAGGCAGGGGTCCTTTAGCCTCCCAGATTAGCTCGACCTCCTTGCCGCTCAGACCGATGCGGAATAGCAGCTCCAGCTCCTTCCACACGTCCTCGAGCCGAAACTCCTCGACGTGGATGACGAACTGCCCCGCCTCGATACGAGAAAGGTCTAACAAGCTGCTGATCAGGTTTAGCGCCTCCCCTGAGTTGCGCAGCGCCGTCCTAAGGCTGTCCTTTTGGCGCGGGGTCAGTTCCCCAAGAAAGCCGCCCAGAAGGATGTCTAGATTGCCGATAATGATGTGGATGGGCGTGCGAAGCTCATGGCTCGTCGTGGCGAGAAACTGAGCCTTGACCCGGTTGGCTTGCTCCAGTTTCTCGTGCAGGTTTTTCATCTCGCGCAGAACCCGGGCATTTTCGATCATGATCGCGACCGGAAAGGCGAGGGTCGTCAGCGGTTCGAGGTCCTTCTCACTCCAAGCCCCGGCCTTGCCCTTCGCGACCGTGAGCACCCCGATAAGTTCATCTCTCGCACGTAGCGGCGCGCAGGCGATCGAACGGGCCTTATGACCAGGAAGCTGGTCTACCCGTTCGGAAAAGCGCGGCTCGTGCGCGACGTCGGGTACGACGAGTGGGCTACCGGTTTCGACCACGCATCCGACGACTCCCTCCCCGGGAGACAAGGCGATTCCCTCGAGCTTCCGCACCCCTTGTGCTGGGGCAAAGAGAAATTTTTCATACTGACCCGGGCGCTCGATGAACAGCAGAGTCGAGGCGTCGGCCCCCATCGTCGCGGCAGCAAGACGAAGCGCACCAGCGACGACCTCCTCGAACGGCATAGAGATGCCCATGAGCTCGCGAATCGCGGCAAGGACCTGAGCCTCGCTTTCGGAATGTAGAAGGGCCGGCTCCTCCTTCATGCTTCTCCCTTTCCCAATGCCTGGGAGCGCCGCGTGGCCTGCAAGACTGCCTCCATGACTGTTCCCCTGAACCCTTCCCGCTCTAGAGCGTATAACCCTGCCATAGTCGTGCCTCCGGGCGAGGTCACTTCGTCTTTGAGCTGTCCCAAATGCTTCCCGCTCTCAAGAGCAATTTTGGCTGAGCCGTAAACGGTCTGCAGGGCCAATTTGAGAGCCACCTCTCGGCCGAGGCCCATTTGGACACCGCCGTCCGCCAAGGCTTCGATAAAAAGAAAAACGTAAGCGGGACCGCTACCGCTCAGGCCCGTAACCGCATCTAAATACTTTTCCTCCACGGGCAAGGCAATGCCAAAACTGCTCAAAATCGACCCTACCCTTTCCAAGTCCCTTGCCGTTGCGTGTGCCCCGGCCGCGTAGCAGGATGCTCCGGCACCCACCACACACGGAATATTAGGCATGACTCGCACCACACGAGCCCCCTCTGCCAAATTGCCCTCAATCCGGGAGAGCGGAACGCCCGCCGCGACCGAGATTAAGAGTTTCGTCCTGCCCAATCTTTCTGCGATTTCTTGAACCACAGGATCCACGATTTGGGGCTTAACCGCAAGGATGACGATATCTGCAAAATCACACGCCTGGCCGTTGTCCGGCGTAACTTTGATCCCAAGCCCTTTGGCAATGGACTGCCGCAAGGGCTTGCTTAAATCACTCGCCACCACTTGATCTTTATGCACCAGCCCCGCCCGGATCACCCCCCGCAGGATGGCCGAGCCTATCTTTCCCGCTCCGATCACCGCGAGCTTTTCTTTCAGCATTGGCCAACCCCTCTGAGCCCAAGTCCCAACCAGCCCATGATTAATTAGAATCCCACGAACTACTCGGCTAAGTCAAACTTGCCGATGATGCCTATAGTGAAGGAAAAAAGAAAATTACCATAATCACCCTATCCTCCCTCAAATCCCCCTTTCTCCCCCTTTGGTAAAGGGGGATAGAGGAGGATTTAGGAGAGCAAGAGGGGATTTGATGTCAACTTATCTAGTTCCGTCACTATAGTCGAAGGGCTTATCCTAATATCTCTTTCCCAAGCTCTGCAACGCCTTCCACGCGTCGGCGTCGTCAGCATCAAGAGCCAGGACTTCGCGGAATTTCTCCTCGGCTTCCCTGTTTCTTCCCATCTTCGCCAATGCTAGACCCAGGGCGCGTCGCCCGGCGCTGTTTCTTCTACCCAACCTCAAGGCCTGCGAGTAGGCCTCGGCAGCCTCCGCCCACAGACCGAGCTTGAAATTCGCGTCCCCCAAGGCGCTGTAAAGCGTAGCGGAGTCTTCCCCTTTCTGCTTGGACTGTTCGAGAAAACTTTTCGCCTCCTTATAAGCCCCCTTGGCGGCCAGCAGACGTCCAAAGGCCAAGAGCACAGCGGCATGTTCCGCGTTAATTCGCCGGGCCTGCTCAAACCACTTTTCGGCCTCTTTTAAATCGTTCCGGTGGAGGGCGATATTACCCAGGCCCAGATAGGGCAGAATCTCCCGGCTTCCCATCCCGATGATTTTACTGTAGACCGCCTTTGCTTCCGGCAAGTAAAACTCCTGGCTCATGCCGAGGATCGGCTTGACCGCCTTCGGCGAGCGCTGAAGTGCGAGGAGCGCGGACGCAGCCCCCTCGGCGCTTTTGTCCTCTTCGAGAAGGGTTTTGGTTTTCAGCAGGTAAAAATCGACGTTGGAAGGATCCAGCCGAATCGCCTGATCGACCTCATCGAGAGCGCGACTGTTCCAGTCGTTCGCCGCGTAAGCTTCGGCCAAATGATAGTGGCGCATCGCCCCGGCTAACGGGTTGGCATCCGAGTTAAGCCAGGGAGCCTGGGCGAGAAAGGGCTCCATCAACTTGCGGTTGAGCTCCGAAGTGGCCCGGCGAAGATTTTTCGGCGCGGAAAACTCAAGCTGAGCGCCGTTATCCGTATTCAGGCTGGCCCCCTCGCTAAAGGCGAGGACCTCTTTCTTCCCCATCCGGTAGAAACCCAGCACGCCATAGATGTCCGATATCCCCAAGTCCTCAAGGTCTTGCTTCAATCTAGGGTTGCGGGAGAAGATCTCTTGGAGAGCGGAATAACGAAACACCTGCTCTCTGCGGCTTCCTAACAGCAGAAAATCGCTCTCTTTCATCCCCCAGACCGTCACGTGGGGAAAAGCCTCGGCGAAGGTGCGAAAGACCATGCGAAAGTCATCCGGAGACATGGAATAATTATGAAACCATTGGGCGAAGATCCCGTCTTGCTTGAGTTTGGTCTTCACCACCTCGTAGAATTCCCGGGTGTAGAGGTTGGCGATCCCGGCGATCCAGGGATTGGAGGGCTCGGCCGTGATCACGTCATATTGCCTCGGGGTGGCGAGAATGTAATTCCTTCCATCCGTGGGAATCAGCCGGACCCTCTTGTCCTGGAGGATCTTGTTGTTTTTATCGCTGAAGAAAGCCGCCACCTCAGCCATGGCTGGCTCGATCTCCAGCACCTCGATCTCACGCACCGGGAAAACCCCAACGGCTTTAGCCGTCATGCCTGTGCCGAGGCCGATCACGGCCGCCCGCTCCGCAGCCGGGTGGAAGAAAAGCGGCAGATACCCGGTGAAGAGCTGGCTCAGGGTATCGCCGTGGGAGCCGTCGATCTTCCCATTGCTCCTGAAGTAAAGGTAATCCTTGCCTATGCGATGGACACTGACGGTGACGGTCAAACCCTCACGATAGAAGAGCATCTCGTCCCGCCGCATTTCTTCCAAGCGCAAGGAGTCTGTTGGTAGCTTCTCATAACGGTCACTGTAAATCGTCACGCCGCTCGTGAGGACAAATCGGTCCCAGCGCGGGGTCTTTAACGGGATGAGAATCACCGCGGCCAAAACCGCCGTGCCCAGGGCGTAGCGCGACACCCTGGACAACAGGGGATCCACGACGACGAGAAACCAGCCGACCAGGAGGTTGATCGTAACCGCGAACATGATGGTGTTCTGCACGCCGATCTGAGGAATGAAAATGAACCCGCCAGCAAAGGCCCCCACGATAGCCCCGAGAGTATTGGCCGCGTAGGAAGTCCCCACGCTGCTGCCGACCCGGTAAAGGGTTTGCGTAAATAGCCGCGCAACCAGAGGAAACGTCATCCCCAAAAACAGGGTGGGCAAAAACATGACGAGAGCCGATAGAAATACCTGAGCCGAGAGAAAGAGCGAAAAGGAATCGCCGAGAGCCTGGAGCAATCTCAAAAAGACGAAGGGCAGCTTCTCGAACAATGGGATCGTCGCCAAAGCCGTGAGGCCTACCCAAAGCTCAATAACGCCAAAAGCGCTGACGCGGACCTCACGGCCTCCCATGAGCCGGGCGTAGAGAAAGCCACCCAGCGCCAGGCCGATGAGAAACGTGACGAGCATGGTCGTAAAGGAGTAGACGGAGCTCCCGATGACCAGCGTCAAAGCCCGAGTCCAGGCGTTTTCATAGACCAGGGCGGCGAAACCGGAAAGGGCGAAGCAAAAAAGCAGCACCCATCCCAACTGGGAAGGTGTCGCCCCCATGGCAACCTCTGGCTGGGCGGCCTCGACCCCAGGGGCAGGCGCCTCTGCACTCACCTTTTCCCGCAGCCGGTCCACGATGAAGATCACCAGCGCGATCCCCAAGTTGAGGGCGGCAGCCAGATAAACAGTCTCGCGCATTCCCAAGGCGGGGATGAAATAGTAACCCGCAAGACCGCAACCCAGGACCGCCCCGAATGTGTTGATCGCGTAGAGGTCCCCCACCCGTCGTCCCAAATGAGCCAAGCTACGCACGAAAAACCGGCTCAGCACCGGCAGAGTCGCTCCCATGAGGACCGTGGGAAGCACGAGCAGCACAAAGCAAAGGACAAAGAGCAACAGGTTGAAAAGAAACGGGTAGGCGTCGTAGAGGCGAAAGAGAGGAATGTAGATCTTCTGTCCGATATTAAAAAGCCAGGGGATGGCGAAGCCGTAGACGCCGACACCGGCCTCGAGCGCGCCGTAGAGCAAGAAATCATTCTTCCCCCGGTCGGCAATCCGGCCAAAAACATAACTCCCCAGGGCCAGCCCTGCCATAAAGGCGGAGAGAACGGTGGCGATGGCATACGTGGTATTGCCGAAGATCTGCGTGAGCATCCGCGTCCAGACCACCTCATAGATCAGCCCGGCCGCGCCAGAAAAAAAGAAACAGAAAAGGGCGACTACCAGCAATCCATCCTGCTTTAAGCGGTCCATGGCCATGTTTTTCTCCTAAATCGAACCCCTTCGGAGCCGAAGGAGTGATAGCAAGCAATCGACTGCCTGTAAAGAGCCTCGAAATTCCACGCGCATTCTCCGGCAGCCCAACATTGACTTTTCGCTCCCCGTTAGCTAAGGTACCTCCGTGTCGTAATTTCCCGAAAAAAGCGCGCTGTCTATTCCGTTTGCATCTAAAATAAATTCTCTCACCGGAGGCTAAAAGATATGAGTAAGGCGGTAAGGGAGGCACCCGGCACCCAGGCGGCGCTTATTGCCGACCTGCGCGGATCCCTCCAGTGGCTCAAAGCCGAAGGGGACCTCATTGAGAGCGAGAAAGAGGTCAATCCGGATCTCGAGGTCACAGCCATCCAAAAACAACTGGATGGCGGCTGTCCGATTCTCTTCAACAGCGTTAAGGGCAAACCGAACCACCGGGTCGTCACGAATCTGTTCGGGGACATCAAAGTTATCAACAAGATGTTCGGCTGGAAGGACGACACCGAGCGCACGAAGAAGCTGGCCCACGCCGTCACGCATCCGCTTCCCCCAACTATGGTGGACCAGAAGGACGCCCCCTCCCAGGAAGTCGTTTTTGAAAAGCCAGCCGACGTCAACCAATTCCTGGTGCCGATTCGGCACACCGAGATCGAACCGGAGCTGACCGTGGGTTCGGGGAACCGTTTGATCAGCGGGGAGCATTTCGGAGGCGGGAGTGACCTCGGCTACAACCGGATGAACTTCCGCTGGGGCAACGTGGGAACCTTCCAAATTTCCCCGGGCTCCCATATGTGGCAGGTGGTCACCAAGTACTACCAGGCCGATAAACCCATACCTCTCACGATGTGCTTCGGCGTTCCGCCGGCCTGTACGTTGCTCGCCGGCGCCGGATTCGACTACGTGATTTTACCCCAGGGCTGTGACGAGGTGGCCATCGCAGGGGCCGTTCAAGGATTCCCGGTCCGGCTTGTTAAGGCGCGGACAGTGGATGCCCTCGCGCTGGCCGATTGCGAGGTCGTCCTCGAAGGCTATGTCAACCCGCGCGACCGCCGCTATGAAACCGCCGAGGCGGAAAAAGCCGGCGTCCAGGGCCGTTACCACTTCCACCCGGAATGGGCAGGCTATATGGGGAAGGCCTATAAGGCCCCGACCTTCCACGTGACCGCGGTCACTATGCGGAAGCCGGAGTCCAAGCCGATCATCTTCGCCTTGGGGGTTCATACGCTGGACGATCACAATATCGACACCACAATTCGCGAGGCGGCGATCTACGAGCTCTGCGAACGCATTCAGCCGGGACTCATCATGGACGTCAACATCCCTTACTGCATGACCGACTGGGGCGGGGCGATCATCCAGGTGCGCAAGCGCAATAAGATCGACGAGGGTTGGCAGCGCAACTTCATGTCCGCGATCATGTCGACCTCCCAGGGCATGCGCCTGTGCATCGCCGTCAGCCAGGATGCCGACATCTACGACATGGATGACATCATGTGGTGCCTAACGACCCGCGTGAACCCCCATACCGATATCCTGAACCCGATACCGGGAGGACGGGGCCAGACCTTCATGCCGGCGGAGCGCATGACCGCCGGAGAGAGGGAGTGGACAGCCTCCAACACCCGCTTCGAGGGTGGCATGTGCATCGACGCAACCGTACCGTTCGGTTTCGAGAACGACTTCATGCGGCCGGTCTACGCGGTGGAGAAGGTGAACCTGAAAAACTTCTTCAGCGAGAAAGATATCAGCAACGCCAAGGGACGCATGAGAGGTTGGGTCCACTCGTTGGCGCGGACGGGGCGGTGATCACTCAACGCTAGTGGCGGTTCGGAACGAAACGTAAGGGCAGGGGCGGCGGGACTCCCCCTGCCTTTTTTTTAAGGCGAGATGGCGAGCGAGGATAAAAACAAGGGACTTCTGGCTCCTTTCCGTGTCTTGGATCTCACCGACGAGCTCGGTTTTCTCTGCGGCAAGATCCTGGGCGACCTGGGAGCCGATGTCATCAAGATCGAGAAGCCAGGGGGAGACCCGGCCAGGATGATCGGCCCGTTTTACCGCGACGAGCCCCACCCGGAGAAAAGCCTTTACTGGTTCGGTTTTAACAATAATAAGCGGGGTATCACGCTCAACTTAGAATCCAGTCGTGGCCAGGAGCTCTTCCGCCGGTTGGCGGCAAGCGCGGAGTTTGTCATCGAGTCCTATATGCCCGGTTATCTGGACCGGTTGGGGCTGGGCTACACCACTTTGAATCAGATCAACCAGCGGCTCATCCTCACCTCCATCACCCCGTTCGGCCAGACCGGGCCTTACAGCCGCTTCAGGGCCTCGGATATCGAGGTCATGGCGATGAGTGGCTGCATGTCGCTCACCGGAGATCCGGATCGTCCCCCTCTGCGCGTTTCCTTTCCTCAATCCTACCAGTGGACCGGCTCCTACGCAGCCGTGGGGACGCTCACGGCCCACCTCTACCGCCAGCGCAGCGGGATCGGCCAGCAAGTGGATGTGGCAGCCCAGGCTTGCCTTCTCTGGGCGTTCTCCCACGCCCATACTTTCTGGGACCTCAACCGACATCTGGAGAAGCGGGCCGGCGCCTACATGACCGGGCGCAGCATCACGGGCGCCCGCATGCGGGTCTTCTGGCCTTGCAAAGACGGTTATCTCAACTTCATCATCTATGGAGGGGAGGCCGGGAGAAAGACCAACCAGGCGTTGGTGGAATGGATGGACAGCAAGGGGTGGGCGCCCGAATCCCTGAAGCGGAAAGATTGGAAGGCCTTTAACATCGCCGAAGTCACGCAGGAGGAGATCGACCGGATGGAGGAGCCGATCACGCGCTTTTTCCAGGGGGTGACGAAACGAGAGTTTTTCGAGAATGTGATTCGCCGAGAGATGCTCGGTTACCCGGTAGCCACCGTGGAGGAAATCTCCAGCGACCCGCAGCTCAAGGCACGGGATTTCTGGCAAGAGATCGCTCATCCTGAGCTCAAGGCATCCCTGCCCTACCCTGGAGGCTTCGCCAAATTCTCCCAGGCTCCCTGCAAGATCTGGCGCCGAGCCCCGTTGATCGGGGAGCACAATGAGGAGGTCTACTGCAGGGAGCTGGGATTCAAGAAGGACGAGTTGGAGAAATTTAAGCGGGAAGGGGTTATATAGTCGCTTTGAACAATTTGAACGTTTTGAACCGTTCAGACCGTTTAAGCCGTTCAAGTCGTTCAAACCTCAGCGCTTCGAATACGTTAGCTGCGTCGCCATGCATGCCTTAGAGGGGGTCAAGGTCGTCGAATTCGCGGCTTATGCCGCTGGGCCCACGGTGGGAAAACACCTGGCGGACCACGGCGCCACGGTCGTCCACCTGGAATCGAGAAGCCGTCCCGATGGCTTTCGCACCCACTACCCCCCCTACAAAGACAATATTTACGGTCTTAACCGATCCGGGCTCTTTGCCCTGTGCAATAACGACAAACTGGACGTTACGCTGAACCTCAAAAAAGCCCCAAGGGCGACTGAGCTCGCCAAGCGGATCGTCGCCTGGTCCGATGTGGTGATTGAAAATTTCAGCCCTGGGACAATGAAGCGGTTGGGGTTGGATTACGAGAGCCTCGGAAAAGTTAAGCCCGACCTGATCATGCTGAGCAGTTCAAACTTGGGGCAGACGGGTCCACACGCTAACCATCCCGGCTTCGGCTCCCAGCTTTCGTCGCTCGCCGGTTTTACCAACCTGATCGGCTATGCGGATGGTCCCCCTCAGATGCTCTATGGCCCGTATATCGACTACATCGCCGTAGCTTACGGGGCAGTCGCCATCCTGGCGGCTCTGGATCACCGAGACCGCACGCGCAACGGTCAGTATATCGACCTGGCACAATACGAATCGGGGCTCCAATTTCTTACCCCCCTGCTCCTTGACTACAAGGTGAACGGGAGAGTGGGCGTCCGGAACGGCAACCGCGACCCGGCCGCCGCACCCCACGGCGCCTATCCCTGCAAGGGGGAAGACTCGTGGTGCGTCATGAGCATCTTCTCCGACGCGGAGTGGCAAGCCCTCTGCCGGGTTATGGAGAATCCTGCCTGGACCCAGGAAAAGCGTTTCGCCACCCAAGAGGACCGTAAGAAGCACGACGACGATCTGGACGGCAGGATCGGGCAGTGGACAGTGCAGTTTACTGCCCGGGAACTTGTCGATAGGCTCCAGGCCGCCGGCCTCCGGGCCGGGTTGGTAAACACCATGAGGGATCTTTTCAGTGACCCCCAGCTTACGCACCGGACCCAATGGGTCGAGCTGGAGCACCCGGAGATTGGGCAAATGCACTATCAGCGACCGCCATTCCTCCTGACCAAAACCCCGCCCGGGCCCAGGAATAGAGACCCTCTTCTCGGCGAGCACAATGAGGTTTTCTATAAGGAAATGTTAGGCTTACCGGAAAAAGATTACCGCGATCTCGTCGAAGAAGGGGTGATCGACTAGCCCCCAACAAAGCCACCCTGAGATCGAAACCGACCTCACCTGCCGCGTTCAACTCATCCATCCATTGGGCAAAACTCCTGCCCGGCGGGACCTTGACACGCTCTTTTCGAAGCCAGAGCCTTCTTCTGGTGCTGCCACTGTCTGATTCTTTACGGTACGAGACCTCCAACTGGGATCCCGGACGTATGTTACGTACGTGTATAGGCCTATTGACAAGCTGTCTTCTGCTTGATAAAGGAACCCGACCCTTGAAACAGGCTAGATGGCCACCGTGAGTCTGAGAGACAGAGTTATAGAGCCGTATCAAATATGGGAAAATCAGAAAAAACAACGTCTTTCCAGATGGTTAGGAGAGCTGCCCCAGCCTCTGTACTGGCCCTGTTGTGCCTCCTTGCCGTGCTGCTTGTGCCGACCCACCCCTTGCGAGAAGGGAGCGGCCACCGGGTGGAGCAGGTCGATGGGTCAAGCGGGAAACAAAACCACGAGCTTTTTAGAATCTATTCGGTAATTAAATCTCACCGGATGGACCTAGAAGACGCCTCCGCCTGGGCTATATCCGAAGCGATTTTGACGGAGAGTATAAGGCACTCGCTCGACCCGCTACTGGTCCTGGCGGTCATAAAGGTGGAAAGCCGCTTCCAACACACGGCGGTCTCTAGCATGGGCGCGCGGGGACTGATGCAGATCCGCCCGTTAGTGGCCAATGCCCTGGCAAATGAGGTTGACCTGGGGGATAACTTCGCTTCCGGAGAGCTGGATCCAGAGGCCTTGGATGACCCCATCCTCAATATCAAGTTGGGCGTGTTTTATCTCCAACACTTAAAGAGGAGGTTTCGGGATCTAAAGCTTGCCTTAACCGCCTACAATTGGGGCCCCACGGAGATCAACAATCGACTGAGCATGGAGGAAGCGGTCCCACTAGAATACGCTTTGAAAGTCCTCTCCGCTTATCAAAGCTACCGCCGCCCTGACCGCGACCGCCTGAAGAGACCGTAGAAATCATCGAGCTTCCACGTTGGAATTTTCTCGCACCCCGCAAACTAGAACTTCCCGCACCTGCTTGGCGTAGAGCCAGCGCTCGCCTTCCTTAAAAGCTCCGGGGGGGATGGGAGTATGGAAGGTCAGATTGAGGGGAACCGGGTTGAGAAGTATTGAGCCCCGCTTGAGCGCGGTGAAAGTTCCCTCGATAAGGACCGGAACTACGGGAACGCCGCTGCGAATGGGCAGCATGAACAGAGTGGCCTTAAACTCGTTAATCCCGCCATTTGAGGTCCGCGTCCCTTCGGGGAAGACAACGATCGAAATGCCTTCCCGGAGGAGATGGGAAGCCTGCCTCAGACTTTTTAATCCCTTACGTGGATGGGTACGGTTCATTGGTATTTGGCGGGATCTTCTAAGGATCCAGCCTGTGAACGGAATTCGAAACATCTCCTCTTTGGTGATGATGCGAAAATTGTAGGGGATACAGGCGAGGGCAAGAAGGATGTCGAGGAAACTTGCGTGGTTGGGCATAAAGATATACGTCCCTCTCGGCTCAAGTCGCTGCAGGCCTTCGATCCGGACTCGCAGCCCAGCCAATGCCAAGTTAACCTTGGCCCAGTAGGTGAGGCAGCGGTGTGCCCTGTCGCCGCTCGCGTCAAACAGGCTCGCGAAGGGGACTCCTAGGCTGCAAAACAGAAGCAGGGCGAAGAAAACGACGAGAACAAAGAGCTGATAGGGAAAAAGGACCAGCCGGCGCAGGAAACTTGCCGCTTTCACGCAACACAGCTTAACCCATGGCCGAGGAGAGTCAACCGCAGGGAGAAATAGCCAACGACATACGGCTTGTGATAGAAGAAGGCCGAAGCTCAAGAGACCCCAAGCGATGCCTGCCACGAAGGAACTCACCCTCACACAACGAGTCTGGGACGAGATTTCCCGCCACGCCGCGGAAGCCTTTCCCGAGGAATGTTGCGGGGTGATCCTCGATCACGGAAAGGCCTTGGAAGTGCGCCGCTGCTCGAACATCCAAAACACCCTTCATGCTCTCGATCCCGAGACCTACCGGCGCACGGCCACCACTGCTTACGCCATGGACCCCAAGGAACTCGAAGCGATCCTCCAGGAAGCCGAGTCTCACGGGGCCAGAATCAACGCCTTCTATCACTCCCATCCCGACCACGAGGCCTATTTCTCCGAAGAAGACAAGGCCTTCGCCACTCCTTTCGGAGAACCTACTTTCCCAGAAAGCGTCCAGATCGTGATTTCCATATACGGGCGAATCGTCAGGCGGATCTTGGCTTTCGCCTGGTCCGACGACAAAAAAGACTTTGTCGAGATCCCTTTGAGAAAAAGCTGAGCCGAATGCAGGGCCCACGAGACCACACCCTCGATGTGCGGGGATTGAAGATCCACTATCTCGAATGGGGAGAACGGGCAAAGGAGCCTCTCATCCTCATTCACGGCTTTCTGGACCATGCCCGAAGCTGGGAACCTTTCGTGGAATGCTTGGGCCGGAAATCCAACCATCCTTTATGGGTCGTTGCGCCGGACTGTCGCGGGCACGGAGACAGCGGCTGGGTGGGCGCCGGGGGTTATTACCATTTTCCCGACTACCTCCTGGATCTGGATTCCCTGATACAGACTCTCGGAGCATCCTCTGTCAGCTTGCTCGGCCACTCGATGGGGGGAACCATATCTTTCGTTTACGCCGGCACCTTTCCCCAACGGGTCCGAAAGCTCATTCTGGCAGAGGGGATGGGTCCTCCGGGACTCTCATTCGCCGACGCCCCCATACGGGCGGAGCGATGGATTTCCGAAGTCCATGCGTTACGGGACAGAAAACTTGCTGAATACGAATCTTTAGAAGCCGCCGCGCGGCGACTGCAAAGAAGGAATCCCCGACTCAGGGCCGAGTTCGCAATTCAATTGGCACGCTGGGCCATGAAGCAGAATGAAAACGGAAGATGGGTTTGGAAATTCGACCCTCTGCACCGCACCGTGGCTCCTCAACCCTTCTACCTCCGGCAGGCGCTGGAGTTCTTTCGCCGCATCGATTGTCCCGTTCTGATCGTTCGGGGCAAGGAAAGCCACCAGGCTACCAGGCCTGACCTGGAGGAACGGCTGCAGGCCATCGCTCGCCGAACTTCGATCGAGATCGAAAGTGCCGGGCACATGATCCATCATGACAACCCAGAGGCACTGGCCCAAGCGGCGACGGAGTTTTTAGGCCTGTGACGCCTCGGCGAGCTAAGCCTCCGAATCTTTCCCGGACCGTCTCATGGGACAAGGTATCCTGAGGGTTGAAAAATACTTACCTCTAACCATCGTAAGGTTGACATGACAAGCGCTTATCGGATACCCTCACGGCGAAATTTGGAACGCGGGCCACCGTCGACGCTGCCCTACGTGGAAACGCGATCGAGATCCAGGAAGACGCCGCGGCCGTAATTCGGATTACGCACCCAATCATCCATCGAAAGAGAGGACCGAGATAAGCGGCTTCTTCACCCATTGGCCTGAACGGAACGTGCCGACACTTTGTCGCAGAAAGGAGATAGCAAAAATGTCTAAGAGAGTTTTGTGGCTGGCGGCAGTATTCACTATCCTTGCCTTCAACATAGATCTTGCGCGTGCAGCTTCGGACGACTTTTTCAAGGGGAAGACTGTCCGAATCATTGTGGGATTTACGGCCGGAGGGGCGTTTGATGCCTACGCTCGCACTCTTGCTAGGCATCTCGGCAAGCATATCCCTGGGAATCCCACCTTCATAGTGGATAACATGCCGGGCGCCGGAAGCTTGGTCGTTGCCAACCATGTCTACAAGGTGGCCAAGCCTGATGGTCTCACCATCGGCAACTTTATAGGCGGCCTTGTTATGGGGCAGGTTCTGGGACGACCTGGGATCGAATTTGATGCCCTGAGGTTTGAGTATGTTGGCGCGCCTATGAAGGACAGCCCGGTGTGTGCCTTCAGCAAGGCAAGCGGTATCACGAGCATAGAAAAATGGATGGCCTCCAAGACGCCGGTCAAAGTGGGAGCTACTGGACCGGGGGCCACCACCCATGACGTCCCCGTGATTTTAAAGGCGACGCTTGGTCTTCCGATTCAAATCATATCGGGCTATAAAGGTCCCACCGAGTTGGTCCTAGCAGTGGAAAGCGGGGAACTTGCGGGCGTCTGCAACGCCTGGGAATCACTCAGGGTGACGTCGATCCGGGCGATAGAAGCGGGCGATCTAGTGGTCGTGGTGCAGGCGATTCCCCATGCCCACCCAGACCTACCGAGAGTCCCGCTGGCCATCAACCTAGCTAAAACCGACGAGGCACGCCAGCTCATCCAGGCAGGTATCCACGACGTCACCGCCATCATCCGACCTTACGTGCTCCCCCCTGGCACGCCCAAAGATCGGGTGCAGATGCTCCGTAAGGCCTTCGTTGACACGCTGAAGGACCAGCAATTTGTGGCCGATGCGAAGAAGTCCAAATTGGACCTCGATCCTCTGACCGGGGAAGAGCTGGAGAGAACCGTAGCCGGGCTCTTAAAGATAAGTTCCGCCACGTTGGCTAAACTGAAGGAGGTATTCAAGTAGGTGCGAGAAGTTGGGCGCAGCGGGTAGGCAGATTATGACTCAGAGCAGATCTCCCGGATTTTTAAGGTGAGGTTTAATGTCACTGTTACTCAAATGTGGCACCATCGTTACCATGAATGACCGCAAGGAAGTGCTTTCCGACCACGACCTGCTTTTAGAAGATGGGCGAATTACGAGCATAGCACCCACCGGGTCAATAAAAGGACGTAGTACAGAGGAATTATCCTGTGCCGGGAAGATCATCATCCCGGGACTTGTAAGCGCGCACTCGCATCTTTCCGGAATATCTCAAAGGGCTCTTTGGGATGAGATCTCGTTTGAATCGTGGTCGGCGAAAACTTTTGCGATGGACAGCCTGGCCAATTTTTCGCCGGAAGAAATTTATCTCCTTCACTGTGCGGCCGGCATCGAATTTATTCGTCATGGCGTGACCACGGTTTTGGACATGTGTAGCGCCTATCCAAGTGGCGCATTGGATAAGGTTGAGGCGGCCTGTAAAGCTCTTCTGGACACGGGAATGAGAGGCATCATGGCGTATTCGTTCAGGGACCAGTCTCCAGACAACAGGGGGGTAACGGTCCAGTCAACAAGCGCCGAAGATGTCGTTCACACGGCCCGAGCCGCTGCCGAAAGGGTGGCTGGGCTCAACTCACGACTTGCGTTTATGCTGGCGCCTTCGGCGCCTCAAAGGTGTAGCGACAAGTTGCTGGGTCTTTGCGGGAAGCTTGCGCAGGAACTTGGCGTTGGAATTCACACGCATCTCGCAGAGGCGAAACGTCATGCAGAAATAGGAAGGTCCATTTACGGAGAGCCCATCGTCAAGCATCTCGAGCGGATAGGGTTTCTCAATTCCGACTTGTCTGTGGCGCACTCGATTTGGCTTGACGATGAGGAGATCGGTCTCTTGAGGAAGTACGACGTAAAGGTGGTCCATAATCCCGCCAGTAACATGAGGCTGGGCAGTGGGGCCGCCCGCGTGAAGGAAATGATCCGCTCAGGTTTGTGCGTGGGCCTGGGCACTGACAGCGCGAACGCCGGAACCGTATACTCGATCTTTGAACAGATGAAGCTGGCCGTGCTTATGCCCAGGTGCGT
>JACPSF010000464.1 GCA_016193385.1 Deltaproteobacteria bacterium | reverse complement strand
CTCGGAGGTTCGTACCCGTCAAAGGTAATGTCGGCGTAGGCCAGGTCGTGAATGACCAGCAGCTCGTGCTCCTGAGCAAAGCGCACGACCCGGTGGAAGAAATCCAAATCCACTACCTCTGTGGTCGGATTGTGGGGAAAGCTGATGATGAGCAGCTTAGGCTTAGGCCAGGTCTGCTTAATCGCTTCCTCCAGGTGTGAGAGAAACCCTTCGCTCGAAAGCATGGGGATGCTGCGCAGGTCGCCTCCCGCCAGAATGACGGAATATTGATGGATGGGATAGGTGGGGCTCGGGCAGAAGACCACATCGCCCGGATCCACGATGGCCCACACCAGGTGTCCCAATCCTTCTTTTACCCCGATCGTAACGATCGCCTCGGTCTCAGGATCGATATCGACCTGGAAACGCCTCTTGTACCAGCCCGCGATAGCGAGCCTGAGCTTGTAGATTCCTCTCGAGACCGAGTAGCGATGGTTATGCGGTTTCTTCACCGCCTCGATGAGCTTTGCCACCACATGGGGAGGGGTGGGATTATCGGGATTTCCCATGCCGAAATCCACCACGTCTTCCCCTTTCCGCCGAGCCTCCAGCTTCAAGCTATCAATAATGTTGAATACATAAGGAGGGAGCCTTTTGATGCGCTGAAATTCCACCCTGTTTACCTCGTAGCTCTCAGCTATCAGCCGTCAGCTTTCAGCCAATACTTTCTTGCTGATCCCTGATCCCTAAAAGCTGAATGCTTTCTATATTTTATAAGCTATCCGCTCTTTTGGTGCAAACGATGATCTAAGAGCCAATCTTTATCCGACCGCGCCGAGTTCCAGCCTGTCACCCCAGCGATGGCTTAGAACCTCCCGCATCGACTGCGACTCCGGCCGGGACAGGGACGGGTCAATGGCCAGCCATGCGATGGCCTCCTTGCGCGCCTCCATGAGGAGATGGGCATCTCGAGCGATATCAGCCAGACGAAAGTCGGGCAGGCCCGACTGGCGCGTGCCCAGAAGCTCACCCGGTCCGCGCAGCTCGAGATCGGCCTCAGCAATCCTAAAACCGTCATGCTCCTCCTCCATGACCTTCAGGCGCGTCAGGGCCTCCCGGCTATTCACTCCGTAGCGGACGAGGAGGCATTGGGAGGGGGTTTTGCCCCGTCCCACTCTCCCGCGCAGCTGGTGTAGCTGGGACAGACCGAAGCGTTCCGCGTGCTCCACCACCATCACCGTGGCATTGGCGATGTCGATTCCTACCTCGATAACCGTGGTCGCTACGAGGACCTGTAAAGCTCTCTCTTGGAAACGCCGCATGACCTCATCCCGCTCCTCCGCGCTCATTCTGCCATGAACCAAACCGACCCGAAAATCTCGGAAGATGCCGCGCGAGAGCTCTTCCGCCATGCGGGTGGCATCGTGAAGATTGATCCGCTCCGATGCCTCGACCAATGGGTAAACGACATAGGCCTGATGCCCCTTGTAAATCTCCTCGCAAACTTTCTTATAAACGGCGGACCGTTCTTTTTCGCTGAAGAGCTTGGTTTCCACCGGGAGCCGGCCGGGTGGCATTTCGTCCATGAATGAGATCTCCAGATCCCCGAACAGGACCATCGCGAGGCTTCTGGGGATGGGGGTCGCGCTCATGAGCAGGATATCGGGCTGGGGAAGCGCGGGGGCCGAGGTGGAATGCCAATGCACCAGGCGCTGAAGCGCCATGCGCTGAACCACGCCGAACCTGTGCTGCTCGTCGATGATCCCCAGGCCCATGCGCGGGACGCTGATCCCCTCTTGAATCAGCGCGTGGGTGCCGACAATGAAGGCGATCTCGCCGTTGCTGATTCGCTCCGCAAGTTCTCTTTTGGTTTTGTCCGCGAGCGAGCCCGTCAGGAGGGCCGCGGGGACCGACAGCGCTTCCGCAAACGGTTTGAGGTTACGAAAATGCTGCTCGGCAAGAAGCTCGGTGGGGGCCATCCATAGGGCTTGAAACCCGCTTTCGATCGCCCTCAGGGCCGCAAACCAGCCCACAATGGTCTTGCCGGAGCCGACATCGCCCTGGATCAGCCGCTGCATGGGGCGGGGAGATGCCATATCTCCGTAGATCTCCTGCAAAACCCGCTCTTGCGCTCCCGTCAGCGAAAAGGGCAATAGAGTTTCCATCTGCTGCGTCAATCGCTTCCCACCCGCGGAAAAAGGGATGCCCTCCAGAGCGCCACGGTATTTTCTTCTCAGGCAGAGCCCGAGCTGTAAGTAAAAAAATTCGTCAAAGATGATCGCCCGGTGCCCGAGGGAGCTAAAGCGGTTGAGCGCAAAGACATCCGCCGTCTGATCGGGTTGGTGCACCTGCCCCATGGCTTGCCGGAGATCGACCAGGCCCTGGCGGCGGGCGAGGCTTTCCGGAAGGAAACTTGGAAGAAACGCTCCGTAATCCAAAAGGGCCTGGGCCAACCATTTGCGAATGGCTCTCAGAGGAATTCCCCCCGGTCTTAAGTAGACTGGCAGGACCCTCTCGCGGTCCATGTCCTCTCCCGGTTCGATCACCTCAAAATCGGGATGAACGATCCTTTTTTGCCCTCCAACTCCCCATTCCACTCTTCCGTGAACGAGCAGACTCTGGCCCTTGACCAGGGTTTTAGCCATGTAGGCGGGAACGTTGTACCACACCAAGCCGAGCAGCCCGGTCCCGTCGGTCAGCGTCCCCACCAGAATCTGTCTCCGTCTTCTTGGGATAAACTTCTTCTCCAGAGCGACGAGCTTGCCGGTGAAGCTTTCCTCCTTCCCCACGGTTCCCTGATGGATCTTTTTTATCTGCCGGCGGTCTTCGTAACGAAAGGGCAGGTGATAGAGAAGATTTTCCACCGTTTTAAGTCCCAACCCCTCAAGATGCGCCGCCCTCTTGGGGCCTACCCCTTTGAGAAAGCGCACCGGGGTCTGGAGCGCGCGCAAGCTGTCCTTTGGTGAAACGCGGGTGGTTTTATAAACGGAGAAGGAAGTAGGCAGGGGAAAGGATGAAGTTTCATCCTTCATCATTCTTCCTTCATCCTTTCCCGTTGATCGCCGCCTGATAGGCCTGCAGCGGGCGGACATCGAGCTCGCCTTCTTGCAGGATCTCGATCCCTTCGGCGGCCGCGTCGGCGCCGGCGACCGTGGTAAAATATGGGACCTGGTAGTCCAAGGCGTTGCGGCGCAAGTAATAGGAATCGACCTGCGAGTGAGCGTCGCCGGGGGTGTTGATGACGATGGCGATTTCCCCGTCTTTGATCGCTTCCGCGATGTTCGGCCTTCCCTCCTGAACCTTTTTCACGAGCTGGACGGGAATGCCGAGGCTCCTCAAATACGCGGCGGTGCCCCGCGTGGCTAGGATCTGGAACCCGATCCGATGTAGCCTTTGAGCAATCGGCGCGACCGGTTTCTTGTCCTCGTCGCGGACGCTGATGAAGACTTTCCCTTCGCGCGGCAGGCGCATTCCCCCTCCGAGCTGCGCCTTGGCAAAGGCCAGCCCGAAGGAGGTGTCGATGCCCATCACCTCGCCGGTGGATTTCATCTCCGGGCCCAGGAGAGTATCGACCCCGGGAAATTTGTTGAACGGGAAGACCGATTCCTTGACCGAGACGTGGGCGGGGATCACTTCCGCCGTCAGCCCGAGATCGGCGAGCTTTTTCCCCACCATGATCCGCGCCGCCAGTTTGGCCAGGGGAATGCCGATCGCCTTGCTCACGAAAGGCACTGTCCGCGACGCCCGCGGGTTGACCTCCAGGACAAACACCTCACGTCCCTTCACCGCGTATTGCACATTCATGAGGCCTCGGACTTGGAGGGCCTGGGCGAGCGCAACCGTATGGCGCCGGATCTCATCCTGAATTTCCGGCGCAATTGTCTTCGGCGGGAGCGTGCAGGCGCTGTCACCCGAGTGAATCCCCGCCTTTTCAATGTGCTCCATGATGCCCCCAATGATAACCCTTTCTCCGTCCGCCAGGGCATCGACGTCGATCTCGATGGCGTCGTCGAGAAACTTATCGATCAGGACGGGATGCTCGGGAGAGGCATCCACCGCGGATGTCATATAATGACTAAGAGCCTCCCGATCGTAGACAAGTTCCATCGCTCGGCCCCCGAGGACATAAGAGGGCCGGACCAGAAGAGGGTAGCCCAGCCTTTCGGCGATCTCGATGGCCTCCGCGGAAGAGCGCGCGGTGCCGCTTTGCGGTTGGTTGATGCCGAGTCGTTCGAGAAGCTCCTTAAATCGCTCCCGGTCTTCCGCCAGGTCGATGCTGTCGGGGGAAGTGCCGATGATCTTCACGCCCGCTCGCTCCAGGGCCAGCGCCAGCTTGAGGGGCGTCTGGCCGCCGAACTGCACGATGACCCCCGTTGGCCTCTCCCGCTCGGCAATGTTGAGCACGTCTTCCAGCGTCAGAGGCTCGAAGTAAAGCTTGTCCGAGGTGTCGTAATCGGTGCTCACCGTTTCTGGGTTGCAGTTCACCATGATGGTTTCGTAGCCGTCCTCTTTGAGCGCGAACGCGGCATGAACGCAGCAGTAGTCAAATTCGATCCCCTGGCCGATTCGGTTCGGGCCTCCCCCGAGGATCATGATCTTTTCTCGCTGGCTCGGCTGGGATTCGTCCTCCCCTTCGTAAGTGGAATAAAGATAGGGCGTATAAGCGGCGAACTCGGCCCCGCAAGTATCGACCGTGCGAAAGACCGCGCCCACCCCCAACGAAAGCCGCAGGGCACGGACCTCTTCTTCTGTGCGGCCGAGCAGCACCGCCAGCCGGCGGTCGGCAAAACCCATCTGCTTGACCGCGCGGAAAAACTCCTCCGTGATTCCGTCCCCGGCTTCCCTGACCTCCTTGATTCTGGCTTCGGTGCTAATGATCTGCCGGATGTGCTCTAAAAACCACGGGTCGATGCGGGTGAGCTCATGGACCTCTTGGACGGTCATGTTCATCCTGAACGCGTCGCCGAGATACCACAGCCGCTGGGCGTTCGGGGTCTTCAGTTTCTCCTGGATCAGCCTCGCTTTTTCCTCCAGGCCTCCCCCGGCGAGCGCAACCTTTTCTTCGAAGCCGTACGAGTTGATCTCCAAGGAGCGCATAGCTTTCTGCAGGGCCTCTTTAAAGGTGCGCCCGATCGCCATAGCTTCGCCGACCGATTTCATCTGCGGGGTGAGGACGTCTTTGGCCTTGGGGAACTTTTCGAAAGTGAAGCGCGGCACCTTGACCACAACGTAGTCGATGGTCGGCTCGAAACACGCGGGCGTCTCGCGGGTGATATCGTTGGGAATCTCGTCGAGCGTGTAGCCGACGGCGAGTTTGGCCGCGATCTTGGCGATGGGAAAGCCGGTGGCCTTGCTCGCGAGCGCCGAGCTGCGGGAAACTCGGGGGTTCATTTCAATCACCACCAGGCGCCCGTCCCGGGGATTGACGGCAAACTGGATATTGGACCCCCCCGTATCGACCCCGATTTCCCGGATCACTCGCAGCGCCGCATCGCGCATGATCTGGTATTCTTTGTCGGTGAGGGTCTGAGCCGGTGCGACGGTGATGGAGTCCCCCGTGTGAATGCCCATGGGGTCGAAGTTTTCAATGGGACAGACGATCACGACGTTGTCTTTGTGATCGCGCATCACCTCGAGCTCGAACTCCTTCCATCCCAGAACCGACTCTTCGATCAGCACCTCGTGGACTGGGGACATGTTCAAACCCCATTGAACCACTTCCTTGAAGTCCTCGGACCCGTAAGCGATGTTGCCGCCGCTCCCGCCTAAGGTGCGCGAAGGACGGATGATCACGGGGAAGTCGAGCCGCTTCTGTATACGGGTGGCCTCGCGCAGATTCCGGGCGTAACCGCTGCGGGGAAGATCCAGTCCGGCCTTCCGCATCGCCTCCTTGAAGAGGTCGCGGTCCTCGGCCTTTTTGATCGCCTCGAGTTTGGCCCCGATCATCTCGACGCCGTAGCGCTCCAGGATCCCTTGATCGGCCAGGTCGATGGAGATGTTGAGGGCAGTCTGGCCGCCCAGGGTCGGCAGCAGGGCATCCGGCCTTTCTTTCTGAATGATCTTTTCCACGATCTCTACGGTGATGGGCTCGATATAGGTCCGGTCGGCAAAGTTGGGATCGGTCATGATCGTGGCCGGGTTGGAGTTCACCAGGATTACCCGATACCCTTCTTCTTTGAGGGCTTTTAGAGCTTGGGTTCCCGAGTAGTCGAACTCGCACGCCTGTCCGATCACGATCGGCCCGGACCCGATGAGCAGGATCGATTTTATGTCGGTTCGCTTGGGCATGGTTTCAAGTGAATTCTGGTTTCGTCTCAGTTATACCTGTATAGTTCACGCAATCCTTTTTGTAAGTCTTCAATAAACTTCTCCAATCCTGCGTTCTTTTCAGCAAATAGTCTTAAGTCTAAGATGTTGCCTATTATTTTTTCGGCGTATTCTGGACCTCCTAAAAGCGACTGGATCCCTGCGTCACGGAGGGCTTTGTTAAGGATTTGCTTATAATGGCCCTTTTTGCACTTATACGGCGGCATCTCCGGAGGCTTATCAACGCCGATTCCCTCCTTTAAAGCTTTCTGGTCCATCAAGTACCAACGTTCGATATGAGGATCAGGCACGGCATAAAGAATTCTGCTTTGAAACCAATCTGTCGGCCTAAGGTACCTGT
This sequence comes from Deltaproteobacteria bacterium, assembly GCA_016193385.1. Next base: position 543 of record JACPSF010000464.1, on the reverse strand, counting down.
TAAGCTGCTTCACCCTATCGTTATATCCCTTGCAATTCCCATCGACCGAGACAACGATCAAGTCTGCTCCTGGACTGCCGAGCCTTCGGGCGTCCTTCAAGAATTTTCGAAACTCAGCGACGACTCGAGAGCCTCGCCGAGCCGATCGAACGCTGTGCCGCAACACCTCGTTCGGAATGCCGGTTTCGTTCGCCACCTTTTCCACAAGGGCCTTGATAAATCCTTCCTGGGCACGGTCCTCAAGAAAATAAATGATGTCAATTTTATCCGCCAAAGTCCCCTCTCAGAATCCGGTCTTCAAGAAAATGATCAATCGTCACCCGTTTGTACAAAGGCCCTAGAGCCTTGAAGGGTGTTATCGTAGTTAGCTGCTCCTCGCGTCGGCAAACAAAAAGGTCTGAATCATCAAAACACTCAGGAAAAATCGGAGAGTGTGTTGTTACAACAATTTGTTTTTGGTGCTCTTGCACGGAATTCTTTAGAAGATCCGCAATGATCTTAAGCCGAACTGGATGGACACCGTTTTCAGGTTCCTCGTAGCCT
>JACPSF010000463.1 GCA_016193385.1 Deltaproteobacteria bacterium | reverse complement strand
GCCCTGTCTTTGAGCCGCTCAGGGAACCGGCCTACTTTGCTCGCGTCAGTGTGGACCCAATCTGCCGTACGGTGGTCTGGCCGAATGGGGCCGATCTTGCTCCGGAGGCTCTCTATGAGATCTCGCCGGAGCAGGAACCTATCGGAGCCGCTCCCGATAGCACCACCTAACCATCGGCTTCAGCGGGTCGCCTGCAGGGACCGCTGAGCCGTAGCGTTGAGCTTGTAGGAAAACCCCTCAAACTGTGAAAAATTTCTTCCGTCTTTCTTTCGTCTGCTGTAAACTTCACCCTCAATTACCTGATCGACAACGAGTTCGATTCATCTCTCTTCGAGCAGCGCTATCACAACGACGAGACGGAGCCCCGGCGAACCATGACCAAGGCGAGTTCATGAAAAAGGACAAACAAGGTGGAAAGATCAAAGTGGAGTTCTTGCCGAGGGTCACTGCCGATAGAAGGCCTTTTCAAAACCCACTTTTTCTACCGCCTCGTTAGCCGGACCCATCTCAATGGATAAAGCACCGCACTTGGCCGACGCGCGCCCGCCGCGCGAGATTGCCCGCATGGTCGAGCGCCTCGGCGTTGCGAAGGCGCAGACCGATACCGTCACGCTTGTCGCGCTGGCAGTGCTCGCCGGGGCGTTCATTTCGCTCGGCGCTCTCTTTTTCACAGTGGTGGTTACCGAGGCCAGCCTTGGCTTCGGTGTTACCCGTTTACTCGGCGGGCTGAGTTTCTGTCTCGGACTGGTTCTTGTAGTAGTAGCCGGCGCCGAGCTTTTCACGGGAAACAACCTTCTGGCGATGGCCTGGGCAAGCCGCCTAATCGGCACCCGAGACATCATGCGGAACTGGCTCCTCGCCTACCTTGGCAACGTGGTCGGTTGCTTGGGGACGGTTCTGTTCGTTGTGTGGGCCGACATTGCCAGTCTCGGCGGTGGCGCCGTGGGCGAAACGGCAATCCAGATCGCTCGTGCGAAGGCCGGTCTTTCACTTGGCGAAGCCTTCGCGCGCGGATTGCTGTGCAACGCCCTCGTGTGTCTAGCAGTTTGGCTCGCGATGGGCGGGCGTAGCGTGGCTGACAAGATTCTGGCCATCCTCTTCCCCATTACCGCCTTCGTGGCCATCGGGTTCGAGCACTCGATCGCCAACTGGTTCTTCCTGCCCTTCGGCTTGGCGCTAGATAAGCAAGGCGCGGTGTCGATCGCGGGTGTCGCCTGGAACCTCGTAGTGGTGAGCGCGGGCAACATCGTCGGCGGAACCCTCCTGGTAGCCGGTGTGTACTGGGTCGCCTACTTGCGAGGCAAGCGCAAGCGAGAAGGTCAATCTTCATGAATCGCGACTGCGCAGCTTCGCAGACAGGAGAAGGTAGAAGGGGTCAGATCTTTTGTTGACTACTTCCTAGAGCGGCCTAACGGAAGAACCAATAACAAAAGATTTGACCCCATCCCGAAGTTTATTTCCAGTGGCCGCGGCGTTCTAATGGGCGACCCGTTCGATTCCCGTTCTTTTTGCGAAAGGGCCGATCGGCTTTTCGCTTGACGTGCAAGGGCCGTTCCACTAGCTTGCAGGGCGGAACCAAGGCAGGAAGGAGCGAGTGAAGATGAACAAGGCCGTCTCTATATCGGCGATCATCGCCTGGATGGTATGCGTCCCCGGAATCTCGGCTGCCCAGAGTGACTTTTACGAAGGCAAGACGATCCGCATCATTGTGGGGTTTTCTCCCGGTGGCGGGTACGACGCTTTGGCGAGAATGCTTTCGCGGCACATGCCGAAATACATCCCCGGCCGCCCGACGATCATCGTCGAGAACATGACGGGCGCCGGAAGTTTGCTCGCCGCCAATCACATTTTCAAAGTCGCCAAGCCCGACGGGCTCACCTTCGGGCACTTCAGCGGCGGCTTCGCGTACAGCCAGGTGATGGGTCAGCCAGGCATCGAGTTCGACGTGCGAAAATTTGTTTTCGTCGGCGCGGTGGCGCGCGATGAGAGCGCGATCGCGTTGACCAAGGCGAGCGGCATTGCCAGCATGGACAGATGGTTCGCGGCGAAAACCCCGGTCAAGCTCGGAACGACTGGGCCGGGCGCCTTCGGCACGGACAACGTCATCAAGGTTATCAAGGCGGCGCTCAATTTGCCGATCCAGATCATCTCCGGTTATAAGGGAACGGCGGACATGCGCCTCGCCGTCGAAAGCGGAGAGATCGACGGCACGACGTGGGGTTGGGACTCCATGCGCGGCACCTGGCAGAAAGCGATTCAGTCGGGCGCCGTTAAGATCGTGCTGCAGGCGGTGCCGAAACCGTTTCCTGACTTGCCCCAGGTCCCGCTCGCCATCGATTTTGCGAAAACGGCGGACGCCAAACAGTTAATCGAATTCGGCATTCACTATCCGAGCAAGATCACTAAAACACTGGCGCTCCCGCCGGGCACGCCGAGCGATCGCGGGCAGATTTTGCGGAAAGCCTTGCAACAAACCGTTAAAGACCCCGAGTTCATCGCCGAAGCGGACAAAGCAAAGATCGGCCTCGCGCCGGTGACGGCGGAGGAAATGCGAAACATCGTAGAAGGGATTTTCAACCTGGATCCCGCGGTGCTCGCGAAGTTGAAAACCATTCTTTTTCAGTAAGCTGGGAAGGGAGGGATTTTGTCCAGCGTCGCCACATAGTCGCGCACGCCTCGCTCCACGTCGTATACAGGCTCGTAGCCAAGGTGCTTTTTCGCCGCCGAAATATCGAAGACGCAGTAGCCCTGCTTGCTTCGGCCTAATGTGCCGGGACCGGGACCGAGCTGGATCTTATGGTTCGGAAACATTTTTGCCGCCGCGTTTAAGAAGTCGCGCGGCGTCCACGCCTTCCCCGTTCCGATATTGAAACTCCACTCGCCCGTCAGATCTTTTGTTGACTAATTCCTAGAGCGGCTTAACGGAAGAACCAATAACAAAAGATTTGACCCCATCCCCATCCGACCCCATCCCCAAAACCGGATCTTCGCTAGCGGGGTGAACCGGTAATTCCCCGCGCCGGACTTTAACCGGCTAGTTGCACCGCTTCCGCGGCGTACGGACACAATACTGCGCGCCCAGAGAAGCTAGTTTGGTACCAGGAAGCTCTTCAGCTTCGCCACCATCCCCGCGTCCAGCTTGAAAAGATCGGCGACGACATTCTCGATCTCCTCCCCGCCTACCGGGTCGATGTCCAGCTTTGACTTGCTCGCCTCGGCCAGGAACTCGGCATCCTTCAAAGTGTCCAAAAAGGCTTTGCGCAGAAGCTGCACGCGCTCCTTCGGAGTCGCCGGGGGCAAGAAATAGAGTCGGGTCAGAACGGCGGTATCGTGGACCCCATACTTGAGAATGCGCCGAGCCTCGTCGGTCTTGGCGAAATCAAGCGCGAGCGGAACATTTGGAAGCTCCTGATGCTTTTTCGGCATCACTAGGACCACTACGGAAACCTCCCTGGCCTCCAGCCCTTTGCGCCACATGACCTTGATCGACTCCCATGCCCAGCACCCGCCAGCGAGCTCGCCGCTTTCGGCTGCCAGGCGAATGTCCGCCGTACCTTTATACCCGTCGATCACCTGGATCGGTAGACCGAGGGCCGCCTTCAAGGCCCGGGCGACGTCCGAGGCGGTCCCCCCAGGTCCCACGCCGCCCAGCTTCACGGGCTTGTCAGCGGCGAACCACTTCTCCAAGCTCGTAATGCCGCTCGCTTTGCTGAGGGCACAAACCGGATTATCCACCGCAGGGACACCGATATACTCGAATTTCCGGCCGTCAAATTCGATGCCTTTCGCCCCCATGATCTGTTGCAGGATCAACCCGCCGATGTTGTTCCCGATCGTCAACCCGTCGGGCTTGGCCCTCTGGTAGAAGTAGTTGGCCTGGATGATGCCGCCGGCCCCCGTCATGTTCTCGACGACGACTGATGGATTTCCCGGAACGTGCTTGCCGAAGTGGCGTGCAATGGCCCGGGTGTAGGTGTCAAATCCTCCTCCGGGACTGAACGCCACGACAAAGCGCACGGTCTTGCCCCTATAAAAATCGTCTGTCGATGCCCCGGAAGCACTGTTGGCGCCCAAAAAAACGGCTGCAGCCGCAATCAGGGAGAGAAGTTTCTTCAACATTTTCGTTTCTCCTCCTTGTGATTCCGTTACGCCAAAAACCCTCCTATTTAAGGATTTCCTTGAGTTTTGCCGCAAGCTCAGGCTCCAGGCTAAAAATCTCCTTTACGTTCCGCTCCAACTCCGCGCCGTCTGCCGGAGTAATGTCCAATTTGGCCTTTTGTGCATCAGCTAAAAATTCCGGATCCTTCATCGTTGCCATAAAGGCCTTACGCAGCATTTGCACGCGATCTTTAGGCGTCCCGGGAGGGAGAACAAACGGGCGAGCTGTGGGCCCGAGGCTGTGGACACCCACCGTGAGCAGCTTGCGCGCCTCCTCTGTCTTCGCATATGCAATATCCACGGGGACCTTCGGCAGATCCGGGTGTGGTTTGGGGACATTTTGCAGAACCACAACCAATTTCCCGGACTCAAGCTCGGCGCGCCAGGTCGACTTGAACGATTCCCAGCCATTGGCAAGACCCTGCACCTCGCCGCTATTGAAAGCCAGGCGAACCTGGGAAGTTCCCTTGTATCCGTCGACCACCTGAAGCGGAAGACCAAGCGTTGCCGCCAGAATCCTGGGGATGTCCGAGGTCGCGGTGCCGGGCGCGATGCCGCCGATTTTGACCGGCGTCTTGGCCGCCAGCCACTGCTCGGCGGTCGTAATGCCGCTGTCTCGCGACAGCCCGGTCATGTAGTGGTCCTGGGTTGGAACCCCCAGGTATTCGAACTTGCGCGCGTCAAACTCGATTCCCGGTTTTCCCAGGACCTGTTGAATGTAGAGACCGCCGATGAAATGCCCTATCGTCAGCCCGTCAGGTTTGGCGGCCCTGTAGAGATAATTGGCCAAGATCAGGCCTCCCGCTCCGACCATGTTTTCGACGATGATGTTGGGATTTCCGGGGATCTGCTTGCCCATCTGGCGGGCGATAGTTCGGGCATAGAGATCATAG
>JACPSF010000432.1 GCA_016193385.1 Deltaproteobacteria bacterium | reverse complement strand
ATGCAATAATCAAGGAAAACGCCAACGCCCTCCTCGCATTTCCAGATCCCGTAACCATGAGGCGTCGTACGCAGATTGCGGAATTCGCGGCGAAGAACCGGCTTGCCAGCGTGTTTGGCTTTAGGGAGTACGTTGAGAGCGGCGGCCTCATGTCCTACGGGCCAACCCGCGATGAGCCCCAGAGGCGGATTGCTGTGTACGTTGACAAAATCCTGAAAGGGGCGAAGCCCGCTGACCTTCCGGTAGAGCTGCCGATGAAGTTCGAGTTTGTCGTCAATTTGAAGACCGCGAAGCAGATCGGATTAACGATTCCACCCAATGTATTGGCCAGGGCCGACAGAGTGATCCGATGACCAGTAATCTAAAATCCAAAATCGAAAATCCAAAATCGTTAGACGATTCCACCCAACGTGCTGGCGCGGGCGGACAGGGTCATAAAATGACAGCAGGCAGTGAGCAGAATGCAGTGAGCAGCAAAAAAACAGGAGTAAAACCAATGATTCAAAGAATCGTTTTTTGCCTACTGCCTACTGTCCTTCTGCTGACTGTTCCCCTAGCCCACGCGCAGCAGCCGGGGAAGATGCCGCGGATAGGGTATTTAGAAATCGGCTCCAAACTCGGCCACGTATCTGAAGCCTTCCTCCAAGGGCTACGTGATCTCGGCTATGTCGAGGGAAAGAACATCATCATAGAATACCGAGGAGATCCTCAAAGAAGGGAAGATCGACTCCCTGAGTTGGCCGCCGATCTGGTCCGTCTCAAAGTCGATGTGATCGTTGCGCTGGACCCACCGGCGGCGCACGCCGCACAGAACGCAACTAAGACGATCCCCATCGTCATCAGGAGCACAGCAGACCCGGTTCGGGCAGGATTCGTATCCAGCCTCGCGCGGCCGGGCGGAAACATCACGGGGATGACTTCCATCTCCTCGGAGCTATATGGCAAGCGGTTGGAGTTGCTCAAAGAAGTTATCCCACGACTCTCCCGCGTCGCCGTTCTGCGGAATCCGGATCGTTCTGCTAGCGCCTTCGAGGCGATGCAGAATGCGGCCCGATCGTTGGCGCTGCAGCTTCAATCCCTTGAGGTGCGAAACCCGAACGATTTCGAGAATGCATTCAGAGCCGCGGGCAAAGCTCGCGCTCAAGCGCTCATTACCATAAGGACACCTCTCATCAATGATCAGCGAAAACAGATTGCCGATTTGGCGATAACGAGCCGGTTGCCAGCGATCTACGATGAACGTGCCTATGTCGAGGCTGACGGCCTGATGTCTTATGGGACGAACTTGGACGATCTGCGACGGCACGCCGCAGTTTTCGTGGACAAAATCCTGAAAGGCAGAAAACCCGCCGATCTTCCCGTTGAGCAGCCGATGAAGTTCGAGTTGATTATCAATCTTAAGGCGGCGAAGCAGATCGGCCTGACGGTTCCGCCCAACGTGCTGGCGAGAGCGGACAAAATCATAAGATGACTGCAAGCAGATTGCAGGTGGCAGTTAGCAGCAACAGAACGGGAGGGCGGCGTATGAACAAAGGAGTCCTTGTCTTAACCTGCCTGCTGCCTACTGTCTTTCTGCCTGCTGGTTCCGAGGCGCAGCAGTCCGGAAAAGTCCCTCGGATAGGTTTTCTATCCAGTACGTCTGCTACCACGGCCGCACGTAACCTCGAAGCATTTCGCGAAGGCCTGCACGAGTTCGGTTACGCTGAAGGCAAGAACATCGTCATCGAGTATCGATGGGCTGAGGGGAAGCTCGACCGCCTGCCCGAACTCGCGGCGGGGCTTGTAAGCCTCAAGGTGGATCTCATAGTTGTTGCGAGCGGCCAAGCGATTAGAGCTGCCAAGGAGGCGACTACGACCATTCCGATCGTGATGGCGGTTAGCGGCGAAGTCGTGGAGACTGGCATTATCGCAAGCCTTGCACGACCGGGAGGAAACATCACTGGGATGACTGTCTATTCCCCCGAGGTGAGCGGAAAAAGGCTGGAGCTGCTCAGAGAAGCTTTTCCCAAGGTCTCCAGGGTAGCTGTCCTTGGTGATCCGACCGCCCCAGCCCACTCACTCGAATGGAAAGAGTTGAGGGCTGCAGGGCGGTCTTTGGCGGTCGAGCTCCAGTCTCCGGAAGTGCGTTCTCCGAATCCAGATTTCAAAGGAGCCTTTGCCGCGGCGACTAAGGGACGTGCGGAGGCCTTCCTCACCCTCTCTCCCCCTCTCATCTTTTTTCATCAAAAGGAAATCATGGCGCTGGTGGCGAAGAGCCGGTTGCCAGCAATGTTACACCAGCGAGGTTTTGTGGATGGCGGTGGTCTCATGTCTTATGGGCCAGACCTAGCTGACTCATTTAAGCGCGCCGCTATTTTCGTGGACAAAATTCTTAAAGGCGCGAAGCCTGCTGACTTACCCGTCGAGCAGCCGACGAAGTTTGAGTTCATCATCAACCTCAAAGCGGCAAAGCAGATCGGAGTGACGATTCCGCCCAACGTGCTGGCAAGGGCGGACAGAATCATAAAATGACAATTTTGAATTTTTGATTTTTAATTATGGGAAGGGATTGGAGGCGCAGCTTGAAATTCAAAATTCAT
>JACPSF010000431.1 GCA_016193385.1 Deltaproteobacteria bacterium | reverse complement strand
GAAGATGCTGTCAGGCAAAGGAGTCGGCGCGATGATGGCTCCCTCATCGTGAGATAAGAGGGGAGCGAGTGAAGGTAGCTGCTCGCTGGGCTAAGCACGCTTACGACGTAGCGCCAACCCTGCTGGCAAATCGTATCCGACGCCCCACCATGGTTCCAGAGGATTTTCTTTTCACTCTCTGCGATAGGCGCCACCGCCATGGTCAAGACACTAGAATATGGCCCCAAGAGGATGTCGACCCGGTCCTCCTTAAGGAGCCGTATAACGTTGCCTTTGGCTCGATCCATTTTGCTCTGGTCATCGTATGCAATAAGCTCAACCGGCAAAGACTGCGCCCTCTGCTCGAGATAGATCCCGCCCTTTTGATTGACGTATGCAACCCAGAGTTGGACCCCGCGCAGGGCCTGATCGCCCTGGAGACGAAATTTTCCGCTGAGCGAAATCGATATTCCCACGGTGATTTTTTCGCGGACCGTCGGCTTCGACATGTGCCCTACGGTTACATGGGGAAGGTTGGTTGATCAAGCGGTGCTCTAAGTGCGGCACGAAAATGCATAAGTCCATTTTCTATAATGTTTAAAGACCATCTGCTCCGAGGTTCCCGCCGAGTTTGCAATTCACCCTGTATCCTCTCCACAGCTCGGCGAATAGTCATGAAAGTGTCTTTCGTATTATAGCTGTCTCTCGGACCACCGTAGAGATTCCTCTACCATGGGTAGACTAAAAACTACCCTTTGTTCGTCTCATCACCTGCCTTGAGGTTCCTTGCCAGTCGAAATTCTTCCGTTCGCTCAACACCTTATACTCATTGACTCGCACGTCCGTCGGCATGGCACGCCGCTTGCCTTTGGATAAGGCAGGTTCAACACTTCCACGAAGGAGGAATGTTATGAAACCCAAGAATCTGTTTCCACTGGTGACCCTAGCCTTAGCCATGGGCATCGTGCTGGGTACGATCGGGGGCCAAGTCCTGAACGCGCAGCAGGTGCCTCCGACCCAAAGGAATGGTCAAATAGTAAAGACTATCGCTGCGCTCGAGGTCGGTCCGCAGATCCCAGAGCTTCAAGGCCGCTACCTCCGGGCGAGGGTCTTCACCTACGAACCCGGTGGTAATGGCCTGCTTCACAGCCACAAGAATCTTCCGGTGATTCTGTACATCCTTCGCGGCACGCTTACCGCCTGCTCGCGTGATGGCAGGTGCGCGGAAATCCATGAGGGTCAGGCGGCAGCGGAAGGCAAGGATGTCGCTCACTGGGTCGAGAACAGAGGCACGACGCCGTTGACATACCTAGCTGTGGATATCGGGAAGGAGCCGTAAGGGACCCTTCCAAGCGAAGAAGTAACTCAAGTTGACATAGGGATTCATCACGGGATAGCCTCTGAGGCTAAATCCCCCTATGAACAAGGAGGAGGGCCGTGAGAAAGATTTTGAAGCTCCTGTTAGTCATAGGGGCGCTGGTTGTATATGCAGCCGTAGCCAACGCGCAGCAGTCGAAGAAAGTCCCCCGAATAGGCTTTTTATCAGCGGCTCTTGTTGAGCCGTTGCGTGAGGCATTCCGTCAGGGTCTGCGTGAGCTGGGCTATGTGGAGGGTCAAAACATCGCCATCGAGTGGCGGCACTCGGAAGGGAAGGTGGAAAGACTCCCTGCCCTCGCAACCGAGCTGGTCCGTCTTAAGGTGGATGTGATCGTGACCGGGGGTACGCCAGCGCTTCTTGCTGCCAAGGATGCCACCAAGACGCTCCCAATTGTGATGTGTCTTGGTGACCCTGTCCGAGAGGGATTCGTTACCAGCCTGGCTCGGCCTGGCGGGAACCTCACAGGTTTGACCTCGATTTCCACGGACTTGGCCGGGAAACGGTTAGAACTGCTAAAAGAGACCGTCCCCAGGCTCACTCGGGCAGGCGTACTTTGGGACGCAGCCGACCAAGGCGCCGCCGCCAATTTCAAAGAGACGGAGGCCGCGGCCCGGGCGTTGGAGGTGCAGGTTCAATCCCTGGAGGTGCGGAGCCCCAAGGATTTCGAGAGTGCATTCAAAGCAGCCACTGGGGGACGAGCCCACGGTCTCCTCGTGTTGTCGGGTTCCCTCATCGCTCCTCACCGAACACGAATCGCGGAGCTTGCAACAAAGAGCCGATTGCCCACGATGTTCGCGGATGGGAGCCACGTGGAATCCGGTGGGCTCATGTCCTATGCGCCGAACGTTCCTGACTTGCTCCGCCGTGCGGGCACCTATGTGGATAAGATCCTGAAGGGCGCCAGGCCAGCCGACCTTCCTGTGGAACGACCGACAAAGTTCGAGCTGGTGATCAACCTGAAGACTGCGAAGGCGCTGGGAGTGAAAATTCCTGCGCATCTGCTGATGGAAGCGGACAAAGTGATTGAGTGAATTTTGGATTTCCGATTTTGGATCTTAGGTACTAGCCAGCAGAGAGATAATTCCTGAGTTGAAGGACCTTAAGTCCAGGCAGAATAGGTATTTTTCGATCGTTGGTCAGAAAGGTCGAGCAGCGAGCAGACAATGCCGCGGCAGTCTGAATAGCGTCTGGCGCTTTCAGGCTAGCTTTCGCTCGGAGGTGAGCCGCCGCCTTCAATAAAGGCCGCTCTAAATCGATCACCCGAACTCCCCGACTTCGTGTAAGGAGCGACTCATAGCGTTCAGCCAGAGCTAAGTTGCCAGCCCGGTAGGGCACAACCAGAACCTCCAGCAAAGTTAGAGCAGAGGTCACTGCTTGCAACGTGCCACCGTCGATGGCCTGAAAGACTGGCTTGACCAGTTGAAGAAACCGGCGATCCTCCTCAATGAAATAAATGAAGATTGCGGTATCGAGGGCGACCGGTCCAGGAAGGATATCATCGATTAATCCCATGAGCGTCGTTCTTTGTTTACATGTCTGGCAGCATCCCTTCCCTTCCAAAGCTCCTTCCCAAGACCCTTAAGATCCAAGATTGACAAAGTCGGGACTCGGTCGGTTGCCTGGCTAAGGATGTGCACCACCTCTTGAGCTACGGACCGGTGTTCCTTTTTTGCTCGGGCCTGAAGCTTTCGATAAAGCGAGTCCGGAACGCCTTTAATGTTCAGGGTAGCCATACTTCCTCCTTTCTGCCTCCATTATGGAGGAAATGGAATACGCCGTCAACGCACGCGGAAGTACAGTAGGCTCGCAAGGATCCGGCCGTTGTTTGCGGATAGGGGATGATAGCTCGTCTTTCGAATCACCGTAGAATTTCCACTACCAGGGGTAGAGGAAAAACTACCCTGTGGCCGTCTCCTCGCCTGCCATTTTCTCCCTGCCCGTCGAAATTCCTTCGCTTGGCCAACACCTTACCAGCATCGAGTCTCACGCCTCTGACCATGGCACGCCGCTTGCTCTAATTTTCAAGCAGGGCCGCAATCACTTGAAAAGGAGGATCCGCCATGAGGCGTGTGAGTTATATGGTCATCGTTTTTTTGCTCAGTGTTCATGTTAGGCCCGAAGGGTGGTCATCTGAAAGGAGGATGTCATGAAAATGCGTTTATTTCTCGCAGCGGCGAAAATCGGATTCATGATTCTGTTGGCGCAAGGCCTCGCGGCAGAGGCCGCTGGAGGGAAGCTCATAGCAGGCCGTGGAATGTCGGTTGTGATGGGG
>JACPSF010000430.1 GCA_016193385.1 Deltaproteobacteria bacterium | reverse complement strand
TCTTTGAGCCAGAAGATGTCCAAGTTGACCTTGTCGCGTTTGAGTAGGTCATCGTAAGCGAAAACTTTGAAACGCTCGCTCTCTTCACGCTGGTGGCGATTCTTCGCGTGAAAACATTCCACGAAGTCGTCCAAGTCGGCACGCTTTAGCTGATTCTCTTTCAGCGTAAAGTGCTGGTTGGTCCTGAGGTCATATATCCACAGCTTCTCCGTCCACGGTTTTTCGCTTGCGGGTTTGCGGTCGAAGAAGAGCAGGTTCGCCTTCACGCCCTGCGCGTAGAAGATGCCAGTAGGCAGGCGCAGGAGCGTGTGCACGTCCGCCTGCTTCAACAACTCGCGCCTGATAGCTTCGCCGGCGCCGCCTTCGAAGAGAACATTGTCCGGCACAACGATGGCGGCGCGGCCATGTTGCTTGAGGATCGTGAAGACGTGCTGGAGAAAGTTGAGTTGCTTATTGCTTGTCGAGGCCCAGAAGTCGTCGCGGTGGATCGTGAGACTTTCCTTCTCGGCTTTGCCGTCTTCGGTGACGATGGTGACGCTACTCTTTTTCCCGAACGGCGGATTCGTCATAACCATCTCGTAATAGCGTCCGCCATGGCTGCCCAGAGCATCGCGTCCCGCATCAATTGGTACTTCTTCAGCTCCATCACCGCTTATGCCGTGAAGAAGCATGTTCATACAGCAGAGCCGCGCGACTCCGTCTACCAGCTCCACACCGTAGAGCGTGCCACTGGCGAGTCGCTTCTTCTGGGCACGGTCGAGTTTGTAACGCTGCGGATCGGAAAGATAGGTGTAAGCTGCTAAGAGGAATCCGCCCGTTCCACACGCTGGGTCGCAAATCGTTTTGCCCGGCTCCGGGCGCATCACGTCGACGATCGCGGCGATCAGCGGGCGCGGCGTAAAGTATTGGCCCGCGCCGCCTTTAACGTCCTCGGCGTTCTTTTGCAGCAAGCCTTCATAGGCGTCGCCTTTCACATCGGCGGAGAGCGAGGACCACTCTTCCTTGTCAATCAGGTCTACAATCAACCGCCGCAGCTTGGCTGGGTCCTGAATCTTGTTCTGCGCCTTGCGGAAGACAACGCCCAGCATCCCTTTCTCTTTGCCGAGCGTCTCCAGCACGTGGCGGTAATGTATCTCTAAATCGTCGCCGTCCCTGGCGAGCAAGCTCGGCCAGTCATAGGCTTTCCGCACCGGCGAGGTTTTGTTGTACGGCGGCCGGCTCTGCTCGTCAGCCATCTTGAGGAAGAGCAGAAACGTCAACTGCTCGACGTAATCGCCGTAAGACAACCCGTCATCCCGCAGGATGTTGCAGTAGTTCCAGAGCTTCTGGACGATTTGGTGTGATTGGTCGACCATTACTCGGCGTCTGTCGCTGTTAGTTTCCGTTGGATTCAAGGAACCCGGACTATGGTCCCAAATTCTTCAAAGTCGGTATCAAAGGCAAACGCATGTGTGATTCCGAGGCGCTCCATGACCACCTTACTTGTGCAGTCTGTAAAGCTCCACGCCTTATCATGGTACTGCCGAAACACCTCCCAGGCTGCGCGGAAATCTGTTTCGGTCAGCCGCTCCACTGTTGCCACATTCTCTCGTAGGAGGGCCTCGCCGGCGGCAGCGGCGACTCGGTGACTTTCACGGAGTTTCAAAAGTGTCAGGAGTTCATCAAGAACGTAGTCGGTCGTGACTAGAGGCAGGCGATTTTCCCGTAACCAATCTGTGGCCGCCGCACGGTCTGGATCACGGCGCACGAAGTACGCAAACCACGCGCCCGTATCTACAAACACAGCCATTTCTAACCGTAGAGATAACGGTCATGGTCGCGGTTGCTTACAGGAGGTCCCTTCTCCAGCGAAAGGGCCGAAACACCATTCAGCACGCCGAGTATGCGGGCATGCTCCGGTTCTGAAATCTCAGCTTCCATTTGCGTTTTCAGATCACGGCGCTTTGCAAGCGTACCCGCCCAGTCCTGGCGGAGCTTTTTGCCGTTCTTCTTTCGCCGTTTCTTGAGCAGGCTGTTGACGAACTCCTCCACTTCCTTTTTCAAGGCCGGAGGAAGATTTTTGATTCGCTCGTCGATGCTTTTCATAATCTTTCCTTTCCAATAAAATTCATCTTACCACCTCTCAAAACCCGTTGCGACCGCGTTCAGGTCCGCTCCTCCGCCATCTTGAGAAACAGCAAATACGTCAACTGCTCAGAGCCCTGTCTGCGTGTCCGCACAGGCAGGCCGTACTGAGCCACGCCGAAGGATAGTCGCCATAACTTCCGTTTGCCGCCACCCGACCCAAACAAATTAGTATTATGTTCCCGGAGCTGTCTTTCAGCACTTGAGGCATCTTGCTTAAAAGTCAACGGCAGACTTGACCCCTTCAGACCCCTTCACGGCGTTGATTACTGCTGCCCGTACAGCGGCAGGCGGCAGACCCCACCGTTCGGTTCTGCGCACGGAACCGATTTCCGCTGCCCGCGTATCGTGCTTCCGGACAAACGCGATTGCCTCCTCCACGGCAAGCGGCAGATGGAGACGGATTTCCGCAGTATCCGCAATG
>JACPSF010000459.1 GCA_016193385.1 Deltaproteobacteria bacterium | reverse complement strand
GAGGTAATGCAGTATCGACGGCGCCGCGTCCTCCAGTCGCAGAACTAAAATAAGATTCCCACGCTGCGCGAATTGTATCCAGCTTGGTTGTGTCGGCACTAGGCGCCGTGGCGCCCCCGTCGATGAGCAGCATAAAAGCCTGTTTCCAGGTCGTGGTTGAATTGACCCCGGAAAAGCCGCTGCTTGGCGATCGCGCACCCTCACATGTCTGGATCTGATTGAGCGTGACGTCCTTTCTCATCCCGGAGACCGTGACTCCGGTCTGGGGAGGGCAGGAGCGTTCGCCGACGGAGGAGTCCAGTACCAAGCAGCCACCAGACGAGGGGCTTGCAACAAAAAAGAAGTTCGAGACCTCACTAGAGGACCTCAGTCCCATGATGTACTGATCAAGCGCGCTGTAGCGCGAGGTCGCTTCTACGGACGTAAATGTCCCATCGCCATTGTCTTGCCATTTGTTCCCTTCCATGTCCGAAGCATCGGTGTCATGAAAAAAGCTCCAGTGGGCAAGGTCCCGTCCCAAGAGCAGGTCGCTAACGCCAGACGCGGTGCACAGGCCTCCATTGTCAAAATTAACAAAAGCGAGCCACTGATGTCCTGCCTCCTGGCCCATAACGTCCAAAGTGCTGTTCGTACCAATCCCCGGAACGAGGCTATTGGGATCCGCAGGATAAAGGGAAAGCCGGTTCATGTTGAGAAAACTCTGAAGCCTGCCACTACTTTCACCAAAGGAAGAGAAGTCAAAAAAGGCCAGACCAATTCCTTGCACGGACTGTCGAACCATAAGTAGGAATGCAAACGCGCTTCCCATGGCATGACTGAAGTTGGCAAACATGACCAACTGATCGAATTCATCCACATGCGACTGATAAAATCGGCGCGCGACAGCCGCGACATGAACCAAAGGACTGGAACTGCTCCCGAACACTTGCGCCAGCGGCTCGATATTCGGAAAAGTCGATATTGAAGATGCGGACCCTTGGCTAAAGTCGACCGTGGTCACAAGGAACCCACTCGACGCGCCCGGAGAAATCCCGACCAAATAGCCACCTCCAGGGGTGGTAGTCACGTTCTGGTAGTTCATCTGGATAACACCGCTGCTGAACAGGACCACCTGAAAGTTGGCGGTCGTTCCGGTGCCGAAAAGGGACACGTTCTGCCAGGTAACGGTGAGCCGATCCGAAAGAGAATTCGCAAAGACCCCCCCTCCAGAACTAGGATTCCAGTCCTGCCAAAGCACCGCGATCCTGGGTAACCCCGTTCCAATTCTGTCAAGAACATCCGCGACGTCCGTTCCAAGCGAGCTAACAGTTCCCCCCGCATTAAAATGGGTAAACGCTGAGCCCGAGGAGAAGGTCAAGTTGCCATTGGCGTTGATGAAAACACTGGTCCGATTCACACCAAAAAATGAGAAACTAAAAGACAGGTTCTGCTGAAAAAAACCATTGCCACTTAGACCCAAGTTCGTTCCCAAACTGGAATCAAAGTCGAGCGCTCCGACGCTTACCGTGTAACCGCCGCCGCTCTTTGGGGTAAAAGTTAACGTCTGGTTGTTTAGGTCGAAAAGCTCGCCTGGTTGGAGAATGGTAGGATCGGCCTCGATAACCGCAATGTTGCCGACATCGGTGTCGGCCCGCGAGGGGCTAGAAATCGATACAGCCCAAAGCCCGCATCCAATGGCCCAAATCAGAAGTGAGAATCTTTTCACGCAACGTTCGATCATTTCGGGCCGCGCGAGATAGTACGGACTTGATCTATTTCCCCGGTAGGGGCACCTCCCATACCGCATCAGAGCCCCAGAGTTGGATAAGGTGCCTCGTCCCATCGACAACCAGCCCCAACACAGGAAAATTAGGGGGGAGTTCTGCCTCCACAGGGACCCACTCCTCGTTTTCAGAAAGGGAATATAGCCGGGTCCGCATCAGGTGGGAATGAATCGGTTCGTTGAAGGCCAAATATAGGCCGTTGGAATCTCTGGAGTCGTAGGCAAATTTCGGGGGTTTTATCGGCCGTGCCATGGGAAAGGGGAGACCCCGGTTATATTCGTGCCAGCTAGCCCCGCCATCTAGAGTGCGGTAGACGCCGTGCCCAGAAAGCCCGGTATATACTACGTTGAAGTCCAAAGGATCAACTGCCAGTGTATGGATCTCTTCAGGCCGCCCGCCGGCTCTCGCTTCGGGCAATCCGTTGCTCGCCCCAACCCACTGATAGCCTCCATCGGTACTCTTATAGACCCCTTTTCTAGCAGTCGCTAGATAAAGAGTTTGCGGCTCGTTTTTAGCCACCCCGACGGACAAAGGGATCGAGGTGGGGTATGGCAATGAACTCCAGGACCTCCCACCATTCTGACTCTTCCAGAGCCCATCCCTTCGGCCTACAAACAGAACAGAAGAATTTGCTTGACTCACCGCGAATGCAAAGATCTCTTCATTTTTGCCCCCAACAGCCAGTGGCTGCCAGGAACGACCCCCGTTATCGCTGACCTGCAACCCTTGGGCCGTGGCTGAAAAGAGCTTAAGCGGATCAGCGGGATCGCTTTTAACCGCAGAAATCCGAGCCTTCGGGGGAGCTGCCCGACTTGCGGGAACCTGCTGAGCCCTCAATTCCACATCCTTTTTCTGACCCAATTTTTGACCCCAGGAAGGACTGGGGAACGCGACCTGGAGTAGTGCAGCCAAGCCAATCAACAAGACAAGCAGGGTGGGCTTGAGCAGATATTGCCAAAGTTTCTTAAGATGGTGGCTCATCGTGTTTAGAACCTTTCGCGTAGCGAGACGAAGCCGCAGGTCGCCCCGACCTGACATCGCACAACATGCCTCGTAAATCAATCTATGTTAAGGCCCGCTCTCTTTGTCAAGGTGGCCCAAGAGCGTCTCGATCTGCCGCTTCCCGGATCGCCTGGATGCGTTCCACCGGAGTCGGATGGGAGTAGTGATAGGCGGAATACCAGGGATGGGGCGCCAAGTTGGCGAGGTTCTCGACGGTCAACTGGATCAGCGCTCCTTCCATGGGCTTTGCATCCTTTAAGGTCCTTGCGGCAAAAAGGTCCGCTTCATACTCGTGCCGGCGCGAAAGAAAGTTCATGAGCGGCCCAAGGTAGAAGGTCGCCGGACCGGAAACCAGACTGAAAAGAACCAAAGCCCCGTGGTACGACGGCTCTGCCAAGCCGAAGGCACGGAACAGGGGCGTGTAGTCCAGAAGCAGGCTTAAAATGTATAGCCCGACCAGCAATAACAAACCCCTAATGACCATCATCCGGCGAATGTGCTTCATCTTGTAATGACCCATCTCATGGGCCAGGACAGCGAGTCCTTGCTCTATCGTAAGTTGGTTGATGAGGGTATCGAAGAGCACAATCCGCTTGGCCTTCCCCAGTCCCGTGAAATAGGCATTGGAGTGGGCCGAGCGCCTCGAGCCATCCATCACATAGATTCCGCCCGCTTTGAAGCCCACTTGGGCCGCTAATGCGAAAATCCGCTGCCGCATCTCGCCGTCGGGCAACGGCTCGAATTTGTTGAAGAGCGGGGCGATGAGGGTAGGGTAGACAATGACCATGAGGAATTGAAAGGCGAAGATGAAGAGAAAGGCCCAGAGCCACCAGTAAGCTCCTGCCCTGTCCATTAACCAGAGCACGCCAAAAAGAAAGGGAATGCCGATCACGACGCCGAGAATGAGGGCTTTGAGCTTATCGGTGAAAAAGAGCCGTAGCGTTGTCTTGTTAAAACCGAAGCGTTCCTCGATTATGAAGGTGGCGTAGAGCTCTCCTGGCAGCCCCAAAACCGAGAAAATCGCGGCCACACCAAAGCAGAAGAGGATGGCTGTGGCGTGGGCCCCCGGCGAAAAGAAGCCGCCGGCCGTCTGAGTGAGGCGATCCAGATAGGGGAGCACGCCGCCGAAAAGAACCCAGAGAACGACCAGTCTGTCATAGATCGATTCCCAACGCTGAAACCTCCCTTTGGCGAGCGTGTAGTCGACCGATTTTCGGTATACCTGCGGGGTCACCCAACCATCGAAGAGCCCCGGACCGGCCCTCCTCATGGATTCTTGACGCACGTGACTCAGGTTGAGCTCGTTCAGCGTGAACTCAACGAGAAACTCCAACAGAAATAACGTTAGAAAAAGAACAACGACGATCGGTTCCATGAAAGAGGGGGTCGGATGGCCAAGGCGGGGCTTGGAGAGACGGAATCAGGAATCCGAGGAAGTGGTCAATCCGGCTTTGGAGGCTTCCTCGCCCGATTTCTTGGCCTCCGAAGCTGAAAGCTCCTGGTAGTCAAAGGTGAGCTTCCCTTCGCTCTCATCGATCTCCGCCCTGCCGCCGTTCTGGAGCCTCCCGAAAAGGATCTCATCGGCCAGCACCCGCTTAATTTCCGTCTGGATCAGGCGGGCCATGGGACGCGCCCCGAAAGTCGGGTCATAACCCCTCTCGGCAAGCCAGCGGCGCGCCTTTGGGGAGAGCTGGAGAAAAACTTTTTTTTCACTGAGCTGGGCCTCGAGTTCCATGATAAACTTATCCACTACGCGCTCGATAATCTCCGGGCTCAAGGAGTTAAAGAAGATGGTGGCATCCAGGCGGTTACGAAACTCCGGGCTGAACATCTTCTCGATCGCTTCCTTGCCCTTTCCCACATTAGTGCGAGAACCGAATCCGAGCGGCTTCTCGCTCATCTCCCGCGCGCCGGCGTTGGTCGTCATGATCAGGGCGATATTGCGAAAGTCCGCCTTCCGCCCGTTATTGTCGGTCAGCGTCGCGTGATCCATAACCTGCAACAGAATACTGAAGAGGTCGGGATGCGCCTTTTCGATCTCATCGAGCAATAACACGGCGTACGGGCTCCGGTTGATGGCGTCCGTGAGCAGCCCTCCCTGATCGAAGCCGACGTAGCCGGGAGGAGCGCCGATCAGGCGCGAAACCGTATGCTTCTCCATGTATTCGCTCATATCGAAGCGAAGAAACTCCACCCCGAGGACACGGGCGAGCTGCTTCGCCACCTCGGTCTTGCCCACGCCGGTCGGGCCCGAGAAGAGAAAACAGCCGATCGGCTTCTCCGGCGATCCTAGCCCCGAGCGGGAGAGCCTGATGGTGCTGGCCAGGGTCTCGATCGCGGCGTCCTGTCCGAACACTACAAGCTTTAGATCCCGCTCCAGGTTCTGCAGCTGGATCTTATCGGAGGCCGACACGCTGCGCGGCGGAATCTTCGCGATTCTGGCTACGATTTTTTCGATGTCTTTCGGAACAATGGTCTTTTTTCGCCTCTCCAACGGTAGCAGCTTGACCTTCGCCCCGACTTCATCGATCACATCGATCGCCTTGTCCGGCAAGCGCCGGTCATTGATGTGCTTGGCAGAAAGATCGACCGCCGCGCGCAAAGCGGAAGAGGTATAGTGAACCCCGTGATGTTTCTCATAATGGGGCTTCAGCCCCTCCAGAATCTTGTAGCACTCCTCGATGCTGGGCTCGGAGATCTCGATCTTCTCAAAACGGCGCGCCAGCGCCCGATCTCTCTCAAAATAGCTCTTATAATCGTGGTAGGTGGTCGATCCGATGCAGCGCATTTCCCCGGAAGAAAGGAGGGGCTTCAGCATATTGGAGGCATCTAACGACCCTCCGCTGGTTGCTCCGGCTCCGACGACGGTGTGGATCTCATCGATGAATAGGATGGCGTTGGGCTGCTTCTTCAGCCGGTTTAGAACGCCCTTTAAGCGCGCCTCGAAGTCACCGCGGAACCTGGTCCCGGCCAACAGCCCCCCCATGTCCAGGGCATAGATAACGGCATTCCTGAGGGGTTCGGGGACCCGCCCCTGGGCGATCCGCAGGGCCAGCCCCTCGGCGATCGCGGTTTTGCCCACACCCGCGTCGCCCACGTAAATGGGGTTGTTCTTGCGCCGGCGGCTCAGGATATGAATCGTGCGCTCGATCTCAGCTTCCCTGCCGATGAGAGGGTCGATCAGACCCTGGCGCGCTTTTTCCACCAAATTCACCGTGAACGCCTGGAGCGGGTCCGTCTTCGATGCGGGCTTCGGACTTTCTTCGTCCTCCTCCAACCCTTCCTCCGGGCCCGGGGAACTCTCCTCGGCAACCGGAATCTTGGAGATACCGTGCGAGATGTAATTGATGGCATCGAAGCGCGTGATCCCCTGTTGTTCTAAGAGGTACGCCGCGTAGGAGTCCGGCTCCCGGAAGATGGCGACCAACACGTTGCCGCCGTGGATTTCCTTTTTTTCCGCCGACTGGCCATGGATCACCGCCCGCTGCAGCACCCGGTGAAAGCCGAGGGTCTGCTGTGGCTCCTGTTTCCATCCCTCGGGTAGCGTCTCCAAGTGTGTGCGGAAAAACTCCTCCAATTCCTTCCTCAGCCTGGCGATATCGCCGCCGCAATGGACGATTGTCGAACTGGCATCTTTATCCTGAAGCAGGGCGAAGAGGAGATGCTCGACGCAGACGAACTCGTGACGCCGCCGCCTGGCTTCGGAAAAAGCCAAATTCAATGTCGCCTCTAGCTCTTTGGTGAACATCTCAGGCCTCTTCCATCGTGCACTTTAGCGGGTACTCATGCTGACGGGCCAGACTTTCGACCAGCGCCACCTTGGTCTCAGCGATCTCGTAGGGATAGACGCCGGCCACCCCGATCCCCTTTTTATGGACATGAAGCATGATCTGAACCGCCTCGGTATGTTCCTTGTGAAATACGTACTGGAGGATCTGAACGACAAACTCCTTGGTGGTGTAGTCATCGTTGTGAAGCAGAACTTTGTAAAGAGGCGGTCTCTTGAGTTTCTTTTCGGTCTCGGTAATGACCTCGCGGTCAAATTCCGTTTCCCTTCGGCTCATCGAGCTTCCCCCTCGCTGAAACAAAAAGCAATTTAACACGCCTCTCCAGGCTCTGCAATCTTCTTCGCCCCGGCATAGCAGCCATCCGGCAACTGCCCCTTGCGCCCCCAAAGAAAAAGAGAGATATTTTACCAAAACCGATTGCGCTGGAAGTCTTAGCCACCCGAAGGTGAGGCCGGCTTCGCGCCGGGAGGTGCTTCATGTTGTCCAATACAGTGAGCGAGATCATGTCCGACCAGGTCATTACCGCTGAGGCGTCGAGCATGATCTTTACCGTCATGGAACTCATGGCGGCCAAAAATGTCGGGCGGGTCGTCATTACGGACAAGCGAGCTCCGGTGGGGATATTCACTGAAAAAGACGTCCTCAGACGGGTAATGAACAAGAAAATTGACCCAAAAAAAACCACTATCCGGCGGGTGATGACTTCCCCCCTCCGGGCAGTGCAGCGGGAAACCCACATCATCGAAGCGTTGGGAAAGATGTACCGAGGAAAATTTCGCCACCTTCTGGTGTGTGGGGAGAAAGGGATGATCGTCGGGATCATCTCGATGCGCCGCATCCTCAGGCTCGCCGTCGAATTAGGGCAGGGCCTTCAAGAGAACCGAAGCATCGGGAGCATTATGTCCGGCAAGCCGGTGGCAGTGGATCCCAGGCGCTCGATCCACAGTACCATTGACACGATGATCCGCGAAGATTCCGGCTGCGTGGTTGTCGTCAGTGGGGGTGAGCCCAAAGGAATCTTTACCGAGCGGGACGTCTTAAGGCGAGTTGCCGTAAAAAAGATCGACACCCGGAAGACCGCGATCCAAAAGGTCCTGACGACCGATTTGATCACCGCGCCACGTTCTGCTCTTACCGGCGAGGTCCTGGCGGAGATGTATAAGGGTGACTTCCGCCATATGCCGATCCTGGGGGAAAGGGGAGAACTCGTCGGCTTGGTCTCGATGGCCGATATCCTGCAGTACGCCAGGGCCCTGGATATCGACGAGAGCGTGCGTAAGGCCTGGAAAGAAATTGAAAAATTCTGGGAATCCGAGGAGCAGTATACCCCAGGGTAGGAGCGACACTTTCTTGTCTTTTGTCGCGATTATGCTAATCTAACTACTTGTGTACGTAAACTCCATGGAGGGGAGGGTGTCACTCGGATATGGAATCGGCGGCGATTAACGATCTCAACATTTGTGTAGCAACGGAGAACGGCACGGGGAGCGCTTCCGCCAATAACATCCTTTTTAAAGCCATTTTCAAAATGGGTATCCCCTGTTCGTCGAAGAACATGTTCCCCTCGAACATTCAGGGGCTCCCGACGTGGTATCAGGTTCGGGCCTGCGCCGACGGATACATGGGGCGAAAGGATGTCATCGATGTCATGGTTATGTTCAACGATGCCACGGCGGCAAAGGACATCTACCGCGTCCGTGACGGCGGCCTGATTATCTACGACGACTCGACACCGCTTTCCCTCAACCTGAAGCGGGATGGAGTTCAATATCTGGGCGTGCCGGCCAATAAGCTGATCCAAAAAATCGTTCCCGCCTCTCCGCTCCGGACCAAGCAGAGGAACATGATTTATGTCGGGGCCCTAGCGTACCTGTTCGGCATCGATATGGAGACCATCAAGGAGGTGCTAGAAGATACCTTCGGCAAGAAGCCCGCAGTCATAGAGTCCAACCTCATTTGCATCGAGGCCGGCTACAACTACATGAAGGATAAAGGTTTCACCCAAACTATGGCTCGGTTGGTCGCCATCCCCAACGGGAATAAGGAGAAAATCATCACCGATGGCAATACGACCTGTGCGCTTGGGGCAATATTCGGCGGGGTCGCCGTCGTCTCCTGGTATCCGATTACCCCGTCGAGCTCGCTCGCGGAGGCCATGGAGTACTACTTCCCCAGGCTGCGCAAGACGAAAGAAGGCAAAGCCACCTATGCGATTGTTCAGGCGGAAGACGAAATCTCTGCCGCCAGCATGGTGCTTGGAGCAGGCTGGGCCGGAGCCCGCGCCATGACCAGTACCTCAGGCCCCGGACTTTCACTCATGAATGAGTCCATTGGCCTTGCCTATTTTGCCGAGATGCCGGGTGTCTTTTTCATCATCCAGCGCGGCGGGCCGTCAACCGGGCTGCCCACGCGGACCCAGCAGGCCGATATCCAGCTCATGTACTGCGCTTCCCACGGGGACACACGCCACATCATCCTGATCCCTCACGACATGAAGTCGTGCTTTGACTTTTCCCGGCGCAGTTTTGACCTCGCCGAGAGGTTCCAGACTCCTGTCTTCGTCATGATGGACCTGGATCTCGGGATGAACCTCTGGTCCTCAGATCCTCTGGTACTGGCAAAGGAGCCGTTCGACCGCGGCAAGCTGGTCACGGCAGAGCAACTGGAGCAATGGGAGAAGCAGGGGAAGAAATTCCGCCGCTATTTCGATGCGGACGGAGACGGGATTCCCTACAGGACAATCCCAGGGAATACGCACCGGCATGCCGCCTACTTCACTCGCGGCTCCGGTCACGACTCAGACGCGCACTATTCCGAGGACGAAAAAGATTACAAGGAGACCCTCGACCGGCTGCGGCGGAAGTTCGAAACGGCACGCAAATATGTCCCCGAGCCGATCATCGAGACGGCTGACGGCGCCAAAACCGGCGTCATCTGCTTCGGCTCGAGCTACGAGCCCGTCCAGGAGGCGCGTGACCGGCTGCGCGTTTCAGGCCTTAAGACCGACCACCTCCTGCTCAGGGCGCTCCCTTTGACCGAGGAGGTAAGAGAATTCGTCTCGGCCCACGACCGGGTCTATCTGGTGGAGCAGAACCGCGACGCCCAGATGGCGGCGATTTTCAAAGAGGAATGGCCGGAATTGGGCGCGAAGATTGGCAGCGTGCTCATCTATGACGGTCTCCCCGCAACCGCGGGAGAGATCGTCCGGCAGATCAAAGCCCACGAAGCCAATCTCAGGGAAAGGGTAGGAGAATGGCGGGAGAGAAAGTTAATCGCATCAATTTGACAGAGAAGGACTATCAGGGGGCCCCCTCCACGATGTGCCGGGGGTGCGGCCACGATGCCATCTCGGCATCCGTCATGCGTGCCTTCTTTGAAAGCAGCGTTGACCCGCGTAAGGTCATTAAGCTGAGCGGCATCGGTTGCTCCTCAAAGACGCCCGCCTATTTTGTCAGCCAGTCTTTCGGCTTTAACGCGGTCCATGGAAGGATGTCGGCAGTAGCCACCGGCGCCAACCTGGCCAACCACAAGCTGATTTCCATCGGCGTATCCGGGGACGGGGATACTGCCGCGATCGGCTTAGGAAACTTCTGTCATATGAT